>DIZC01000062.1:30805-53053 GCA_002429315.1 Alphaproteobacteria bacterium UBA6038 | reverse complement strand
GTCTGACTGGATCGTGCTCTAGGAGGTACTTGCAGCGAGGTCAGTGGCACCGCCTGCCGAGTGAGCGCGCCAGCCGCGTGTTCTCATGCCTGTGCTTCTGTACGTGCCGTGGCCGTGCGAGTCTCTGCTCGGCCGGACCACACGGCGATGCGCAAGGAGGCGCCATGGACTTCGAACTTCTGGAAGAGCACCGGATGCTGAAGGATCTGGTGCATCGGTTCGTCGCGGATGAACTGATGCCCCTGGAGCCAATGGTGCTTGCACACGAAGCGGCAGGCGGCAGTCTTGCGCTGGGCGACGACGAACGGCGGCGCATCGACGATGTTTCGCGGAAACTCGGTCTGTGGGGCCTCGATGCACCCGCCGATATCGGCGGCTCGGATTTGCCGGCGGTTGCGCTGGTCGGCGTCAATGAAGAGATAGGGCGGACTCTCACGCCTTATACGTTGCCGCCCGATTCCCCTAACCTCCGCATGCTGATGGCGACGGTGACGGAGCGGCAGCGCAACGCCTATCTCGCGCCTTATGTGCGCGGTGAAACGATTTCGGCCATCGGCATCTCCGAACCGGGCGCCGGCTCCGATCCCGCTGCCATGACGACGCGCGCCGAACGCGACGGGGAAGACTGGATCCTAAACGGGCGCAAGATCTGGATCAGCCGCGCCGCCGAAGCGGATTTCACCATCGTCATGGCGGTCACCGACAAGGAGAAAGGCGCACGCGGCGGTATCTCGGCGTTCCTGGTCGATAAGGGAACGCCAGGCTTCAATGTGTTGCGCCGGATACCGATGATTGGCGGCGCCGCAACTTACGAGATCGCCCTGGAAAATTGCCGAGTCGAAGGATGGAAACTGTTGGGCAAGGAGGGCCAAGGGTTCGCCCCGATGCAGCTTCGCCTGGGAACGCGCCGATTGCAAATGGCCGCCTGGTCTCTCGGAATGGCGCAGCGCGCGCTCGACATGATTTGCGAGTTCACGCCCCAGCGCGTCACCTTCGGCCAACCATTGTCGGAACGACAGGCCATCCAATGGTGGATCGCCGATGCGGCGACCAAAATTCATGCAACCCGGCTGATGACCTACGACTGCGCCTGGAAACTCGACGAAGGGCGGGATGTGCGCGTTGAGATCTCGATGGTGAAGGCGTTCGCAACCGAAATGGCATGGGAAACCGTGGATCGCGCGATGCAGGCCTTCGGCGCAATGGGAATGACAAAGGAACTGCCCCTGCAGCTGATGGCCTCAAAACTGCGCGTCATGCGAATCTACGACGGCCCGACCGAAATCCACAAATGGGTGATTGCCCGCAATCTCTTGGGCGGCTCGAGGAAGTAGCATTCCGCGCCCGCGCGCGACCGAGTTCAGGTCTCCGGAAGCGGAATTTCCAAGAACCATCTTGGGGGTTGCAGCAACATGCACAAAACGCGACAACCGCCGCAAATGACCGAAACTATACGACCGGGAACTGCAACGCTAGCGCAGTGGCGGCGGATTGCCGCCGGCGCGGGGCCAGTCGCGCTGGAGGAGAGCGCATGGCCAGCGGTCGATCGCGCGCGCGCGCATATCGAAGCGGCCCTGGCCTCGGGCCAGCCGATCTATGGCGTCAACACCGGTTTCGGAAGGCTCGCGCAAACGCGCATCCCGCCAGGCGAGTTGAAGCACTTGCAGCGCAATCTCGTGCTCTCCCATGCGGCCGGCGTCGGCGACCTGTTGCCGGAACCGGTTGTGCGCCTGACATTAGCGCTGAAGATCGCGGGTCTCGCCCGCGGATATTCCGGCGTGCGGCGAATTCTGATCGAGCGACTGCTGGATCTACTCAACAACGACGTGCTTCCGGAAATTCCGGCGCAGGGCTCGGTTGGCGCGTCCGGCGATCTCGCCCCTCTCGCGCATTTGGCGGCCCTGTTGATTGGCGAAGGACGTGCGCACCTTAACGGCCAAAGCCTGCCTGCGACTGAGGCGCTGGCCAAAGCGGGACTGCAGCCGATCGAACTAGAGGCGAAAGAGGGCCTCGCGCTGCTCAATGGCACCCAAGTGTCCACCGCTCTGGCTCTCGTGAATGTTTTTGCAGCGGAGGCCAATCTTGAGGCCGCGTTCATCGCAGGTGCCATGTCGACCGAGGCGATCAAAGGGAGCGACACGCCATTCGATGCGCGCATTCATGCCGCGCGCGGACAGCCGGGGCAGATCGCGGCCGCGGCCGTGCTGCGCGGCCTGATGGCCGGCAGCGAAATTCGCCAATCGCATTTGGCGTGCGAGCGCGTCCAGGACCCATACTCGATTCGCTGTCAGCCCCAGGTCCTCGGACCTTGCCTCGAAACGCTGCGCTATACGGCCAACGTGTTCGCAACAGAGGCGAATGCGGCGACGGACAATCCGTTGGTGTTCGAGGACGGCGCGATCCTTTCAGGGGGCAATTTCCACGCCGAGCCGGTCGCCCTCGCCTCCGATGCGCTTGCGATCGCGATTGCCGAAATCGGCGCTCTTGCCGAGCGGCGGACCGCGCTTCTCATCGATTCCTCGCTCAGCGGATTGCCGCCGTTCCTCGCTAAGGAAAGCGGTGTCAATTCCGGGTTCATGATCGCCCATGTCACTGCTGCCTCGCTGGCCTCCGAGAACAAGTCTCTCGCCCATCCCGCTTCCGTCGATTCACTGCCGACATCGGCCAACCAGGAAGATTTCGTCTCGATGGCCACATTCGCCGCACGGCGGCTGGGATCGATGAATGCCAACACCGCTTCCATTTTGGCGGTTGAGTTGCTGGCCGCCGCGGAAGGCATAGAATTTCACCGTCCGCTCAGGAGTTCGGCAAGCCTGGAGCAGGCGCACGCGGCGATTCGCGGCTGCGTGCCGCGTTTCGACCAAGACCGATTCTTCGCGCCCGCAATCGCTACCGCGCGGACGCTCGTTGAAAGTCGCGGCTTTGAACCCCTGCTGAGCGAACTGGCGCTTCCCTCCGCCCAATAGGGCCCGGCAGCGGCCTTAACCCGATATTATCCAGATTGGATGGAGATTTGGCCCCGGCTCGTCGCCGGTCGGGAAACGGAAGTTTCACGCAAAGGGTCAGTGCGCTTCCATGTTCTCTTATGCCATCCAGCGAGGCTTGGCGGCGATTCCCACGCTGCTCATCATCATCACTCTTGCCTTTTTCATGATGCGGCTTGCCCCGGGGGGCCCGTTCGACAGCCAGCGCCGCCTGCCCCCGGAAATCGAGAACAACATGAAAGCGGCCTACAATCTCGACAAGCCGGTATATCAGCAATATTTCATTTACATTGGACGGCTCCTCCATGGGGATCTCGGCCCGTCCTTCAAAAACAAGGATTTCACGGTTACCGAGCTCATCGAAGTCGGGCTGCCGGTCAGCGCCCGTCTCGGCCTGAGCGCGATGGTCATCGCCATTGTACTCGGAATCACGCTTGGCACGGTCGCGGCGCTCAACCAGAACAGCGGAATAGATTTTGGGGTGATGTCGCTTGCGATGGTGGGAATCACAGTGCCCACCTTCGTCACCGCGCCAATCTTAACGCTGATTTTCGGCGTTTACGGACTTCACGTGCTCGGTCTGGACATCACGTTGCCGGTCGGGGGCTGGAACGACGGCGCGCTCGCCAACATGATATTGCCCGTTGCCGTCCTCGCATTGCCGCAGATCGCGATCATCTCGCGGCTGGTGCGGGGCAGCATGGTGGAGGTGTTGCGCGCTAACTACATCCGAACCGCTCGCGCCAGAGGCTTGCCAACCCGCCTGGTGGTGCTGCGACATGCGATGCGGGCCGGGCTCCTGCCGCTGGTCAGCTATCTGGGACCTGCGATTGCAGGACTGCTGACCGGGTCGTTGGTCGTCGAAACCATTTTCGGCATACCCGGCATCGGGCGTTATTTCGTGCAGGGCGCGCTCAATCGCGACTATACGCTCGTGATGGGCGTGGTGATCTGCTATGCGACTTTCATCATCGTGCTCAATCTCCTGGCGGATCTGCTGTACGCGGCGCTCGATCCGCGCGTGCGGTACGAGCGATGACGATCGACAGCGCGACGGCCGCATTTCCGAGTCGCGGCGAGCCCGTCGAAAGAACGCCTTTGGTGAAGGGGCGGAGCCTGTGGACGGACGCGCGCCGTCGACTGCTCCGCAACAAAGCCGCGCTCATCAGCGTGATTTTGTTGGGCCTGATTGCCCTGCTCGCGGTGTTCGTGCCTTACGTCTGGCCGTACGCGTACGATGCCATCAATTACGATCTCATCTCCTGCGCGCCGGACTGGTGGCCGGACAAGAACGTGCTCTGCAATGCCGGCGGTCTGCACATTTTCGGCATGGACTCCGTAGGCCGGGATCTCTTCATCCGCGTTCTCTATGGGGCGCGGGTATCGCTGGCCATCGGCGCGGTGGCGACTCTCGTTAGCCTGGTGATCGGCGTTACTTACGGCGCCGTTGCAGGGTTCGTCGGCGGACGCATCGACGAATTGATGATGCGCTTTGTCGATGTGCTGTATTCGCTGCCTTACATCTTTCTCGTGATCATTCTGATGGTTGTCTTCAACGGAAACGTCTTTCTGCTGTTCGTGGCCATCGGCGCCGTCGAATGGCTGACGATGTCGCGCATCGTCCGCGGCCAAACGCTCTCCATTAAGCAGAAGGAATTCATCGAAGCGGCCCGCGCTGCCGGCGTGGCCAACCCGACCATCATACGCCGGCATGTGGTTCCGAACGTCTTGGGCCCGGTGGTCGTGTACGTGACGCTCACGATTCCGACCGTCATCTTGGCGGAGAGTTTCCTCTCGTTCCTCGGGCTTGGAATTCAGGAGCCCCTGACCTCCTGGGGAGTGCTGATCTCGGAAGGCGCCAATCAGATGGAGAATGCACCCTGGATGCTGATCTTCCCGGCTCTTTTCATGGCGGTGACGCTGTTCTGCTTCAACTTCATCGGCGACGGCCTGCGCGACGCGCTCGATCCCAAGGACCGCTGAAATGTCTCCCCTTCTGGAAGTCTGCGACCTGAACGTCCGCTTCGCCACAACCGACGGCGAAGTGCACGCGGTAGAGGACCTGAGCTTCGAAATCGGCGCGGGGGAATGTCTTGGAGTTGTTGGCGAATCCGGCTCAGGCAAAAGCCAACTCTTCCTCGCCATCATGGGGCTGCTGGCCTCCAACGGCCGCGCGACGGGCAGCGTGAAATTCTGCGGGGAGGAAATCCTCAATCTGCCGCAGACTCAACTCAATCGGCTCCGCGGTTCTCACATTACGATGATCTTCCAGGACCCGCTGACCTCGTTGACGCCACACATGACGATAGGCGCCCAGATCATCGAGTCCCTGCGTATCCATCATCAGGTGCCCTACCCGGAAGCCGAGCGCCGCGCCATTGAAGTGCTGGAGCTTGTGCGCATTCCGGAAGCGCGTAAACGGATGGAGCAGTATCCGCACCAATTGTCGGGTGGGATGCGCCAGCGCGTGACGATCGCGATGGCAACGGTCTGCGGCCCCGACCTCTTGATCGCGGACGAACCCACCACCGCCCTCGATGTCACCGTGCAGGCGCAGATTCTGGACCTGATGCGCGACCTCAAGAGCGAACTGAAGACGGCCATCGTCATGGTTTCCCATGACATGGGCGTAATCGCCGGAATTGCAGACAAGGTTCAGGTTATGCGGCGAGGCCGCGTGGTGGAAGCCGGGTCGGTAGACGACCTGTTTTATCGCCCGACACACGACTACACTAAGGCGCTCCTGGACGCGATGCCGCGGATCGACAAGCCGGCCCGGGCCGGCCATCCAGCGCTTGCGCCGCTCTCCACCATCGGGGCCGAGAAGCGGCTGCTCGATGTCGAGGACCTGAAGGTCCACTTTCCGATCAAGATCGGCTCATTCCCCTTCCGCGTGACGAAGATGCTGCGTGCCGTCGACGGCGTGAGTTTTTCGCTGCGCGAAGGTGAGACGCTTGGCATTGTCGGCGAGTCCGGCTGCGGAAAATCGACTCTTGCGCGGGCTATCCTGAACCTGCTGCCGAGCACGTTCGGAACCGTTCTCTGGTGTGGACATAAGCTCGCCGCCTTGAACCCGCTGGAACTGCGCAAATTGCGCAAGGAATTCCAGATCGTGTTCCAGGATCCACTGGCGAGCCTCGATCCGCGCATGACGGTGGGAGAATCGATTGCAGAGCCGCTGCGGACCCTGCGGCCGGAATTGTCGCCGGCCATAATTACCGCCGAAGTGCGTCTTATCATGCAGAAGGTGGGACTCGACTCCTCGCTAATCAATCGTTATCCGCATGAGTTCTCCGGAGGACAAAATCAGCGCGTCGGAATTGCGCGTGCGATGATCGTCCGCCCGAAACTGATCGTCTGCGACGAAGCCGTCAGCGGGCTCGACGTTTCGATCCAATCGCAAATCGTGGATCTGATCCTCTCGCTGCAGAGTGAGTTCGCGATGTCGATTCTGTTCATTAGTCACGACCTTTCCGTTGTTCGGCAAGTCGCTCATCGGATCATGGTCTTGTACATGGGCCGGATCGTGGAGTTTGCGGACCGGCACACGATCTATGAAGACCCGCGCCATCCCTATACGCGGGCCTTAATTTCCGCAGTGCCTCTTCCGGATCCCCGAGCGGAACGCGCCAAGACGCGCCTTGTCGTGTCGGCGGACCTGCCTTCGCCGCTCGATACCCGCGCGCCGTTGACGTTCCTCAAATCGAAAATGCTCGACGATCCCGACGCGGAACAATACCAGCCCAAGCTCATCGAGATAGGCCCCGGACATCTGGTCGCCGAACACGATCCAATTCCAGGCGCCGCGTGGGACAGGTCCTTGGCTATTTCACACGCGTGACCTTGAATATGCGGTCGGACCCATTGATCGCCAGATTGTAGCTGCCGAGAGCGCCACGCGAGATCGTCACTTTGTTGTCCTTCGGATTCGACCGGAAATGGGCGCGGTCCGAATCCCCTTGCAGCTGACGCCACACCTGGCCGTTGTCGAGAAACACGATGAACTGGCCGACAGGTGTAAAGGCAACCTCTGTAACGCCAGCGGAGATGCTGTCGATTTCCTCCCGCTCCCGCGTCGCTTGCGCCGCCACCGTCCGCTCTTTACCAAATTGCTCCACCGTAGTGGGTTGGGCGCTGCCACCGCCGAACAAACTGCCGATGTCGAAGCCGAACCAGGATTCCTGTTCCTGCTTCGTTGGCTCGTGGCCCAAAGAAGCGGGCGGTGTGGCTAATGCGTCCTTAAGACGCGGCGCCAGGGCGTCGTAGCAGGCAAGCCGTGCGTTGCTCTCTGCAATGGCCGCACACCGGCCAAGCGCCTCCAACACATCGTCGCGGGAGGCGGCCGAGGCACGCCCCCCAAGCAACACCAAGACGAGCCCAAAGACTGACGCGATACGGCGTGAGTTCATTTCTCATTCACCCGATTCTGGAATGATGTGCGTTACGCAGGCCCGAATTCGCAACATAGGGCATCCTGAAACAGGAGGCGAGACCCGCGAATTCGAGCGGCGAAGGACGGCGGCATGATCGGCTCGCAACGAACCTCGTTCACCCGCAGGGCGCTCATGGGCGCCGGCGCAGTGGCGGCATTGGCCGGCGGCACGGCCTTCGCCCTGCGTGGAACCGCCCCCGGTGTGCGGCGTGGATTGAGCGACGGGAAGACCCTAAACCGCGGCAACGGCGCCGAACCGGATTCGCTCGATCCACACAAAGCCCAAGGCACTTGGGAAACAAATATCATCGGCGACATGTTTCTCGGGTTGATGACCGAGGACGCGGCGGCCAACCCTACGTTTGGCGCGGCCGAGAGCTATCGCGCGAGCTCTGACGGACTGACCTACACCTTCAAACTTCGGGCTCACCGGTGGTCCGATGGTAGACCGGTGACGGCGCACGATCTGGTGTTCTCATTCCGCCGAATCCTCGACCCCAAAACCGCGGGGCAATATGCCTCGATCCTCTATCCGATTAAAAATGCTGAGGCGGTGAACGCCGGAAAGGTGCCAACCGACCAGCTGGGGGTTTGCGCACTTGACGATCGCACGCTGGAGATCGCGTTCGAGTTCCAGGTGCCGTATCTTGCCGAACTGCTGACGCACATCTCAAGTTTCCCGGTGCCGCAGCACGTCGTGGAGCGGCACGGCGACGACTGGCTCAGGCCGGAAAATATCGTCACCAACGGGCCGTACATTCTGAAGGAGTGGATTCCGAACGATCACATCACGCTGAAAAAGAATCCGCACTTCTACGATGCCGCCAAGGTCGCGCTCGATACCGTCGTGTACTATTCCACCCAGGACTATAGCGCCGCCTTCAAACGGTTCCGCGCCGGCGAACTGGATCTCACCAACAGCGTTCCTTCCCAGGAAATCGATTGGCTGAAGGCCAATCTTCCTCAGGTGCTGCACGTCGCGCCCTATATCCTCTCGCAATATGTGCAGTTCAATCTCACGCGACGTCCATTTGACGACATTCGCGTGCGCACCGCCCTCTCGCTGGCAATAGATCGCGAGGTCATCGCCAGCCGCGTGATGCGAGCGGGCGAGAAGCCGGCCTATGCCTACATTCCCCCTGGCCTGCCGACCTATCCCGGCAAAGCCGAACTGCGTTTCCGGCGCATGCCGATGGCGGCGCGGATTGTCAAGGCCAAGGCGCTGCTGCGGGAGGCGGGGTTCGGACCGAACAATCCCCTGGTGTTCGACTTCAGCTTCCAGAACCAGACCGACGCGCACCTTGCCGCCGTTGCATTTCAGGAGATGTGGAAGGAGGTCGGGGCAGAGGCGCGCCTCGTCGCGGCGGAAACCCAGGTCCACTACAACGCGCTACGACGCCAGAATTTCAGCGTTGCATGGGCGGGCTGGGCCGCGGATTACCGCGATGCAAAGAACTACCTGTTTATCTGGCAGAGCTCGGCAGGCGACATGAATGTCGGGAAATACACCAGTCCGAAGTTCGATGAGCTCGTGCAACGATCGGACGACGAACGCAGCCCCGCAAAGCGGGCGGAGATCCTGGAAAAGGCGGAGCAGACCCTGCTGGATGATGTGGCGCTTGCCCCGGTTTATTTTGGCGTCTCCCGCAACCTGGTGTCTCGTCAGGTAAAGGGCTGGATCGACAACGACATCAACGTGAATCGCTCCCGTTTTCTCCGGCTCGACCGCAACGCTCTAAGCGTCTGAACGCCGGCGGGTTCGGCTCAGGGGCAGGCGCCATGCTTGCCGAGGCAGTCTGGGTTCAGGCACATTCGCGAGAGACCCCGTAGCTCAGCAGGATAGAGCGGCAGATTCCTAATCTGTAGGTCGGAGGTTCGAATCCTCTCGGGGTCGCCACGCTCCCCCTGCAACGCCCCGCCGATATTCTATATAGGTGGTATCGAGATTCGGGAGTTTGAAGCGGGTGTTATCGCAAAAAGGGCGATACGCGTTGCATGCGCTGCTGGTGCTGGCCGAGCACGGCCGCGAGCAGCCGATGATGATCGCCGACATCGCGGAGCGGGCGCGGGTGCCGCGGAAGTTTCTGGAGCAGATTCTGCTCGACCTGAAGCGGCGCGGGATCGTGCGGTCCTTACGGGGCCGGCAGGGTGGCTATATGCTGGGGCGCGAGCCCAAAGACATCAGCTTCGCCGATGTGATCCGACAAACCGACGGGCCGCTGGCGCTCAGCCCCTGCGTGAGCGCGACGGCCTATCACCGGTGCGCCGATTGTGTGGATGAGGCCACCTGCGCCATTCGCAAGGTGCTGCTGGCCGCGCGCGATGCCACCGCCGCGGTGCTCGAAACCTCGAACCTTGCCTCCGCTGCACCGCCGCGCCGGAAGAAGCGCGCCGCCTGAAACTGCCTGAAACTCCACCCAAAACGCCGGCCGGCCAGCATCTCCTGAATCTCTATTGACTCTGTCGAGATTCAAGGGTCAGAATGCCCACCATCGGGGTGCCGCGGCGCCGGCCTGCCGCCCTTTGCATTCGCGCCGGTGAGAGGGATTAGGGGTTATGCATCGATCGACACGATTTCGCGCGCGTCTGTTTTTGGGCGCAGCTGTAGCGGCGCTGGTCGGGAGCGGCGCCGTGGCGCAAGACGCGCAGCCGGTGAAACATCGCCACCGCCATCCCGCCGACAGCATCGGCGCCCGGCTGGACAGGCTGGAGCATGTGATCGAAGAACAGCAGGCAGAGATCCATCGGCTGAAAGCGCAGGTCGGCAACACGCAGGTGGCCGCACAATCGGGCGCCGCCACGCAAGCCTCGGCGCAGCAGTCGTCCGACCTCAGCGACTCGCAGGGCGCGCAGATCGAGGCGGAAGTCCAGGACCTCAAGCGCGCGCAGGCCGCGCAATACGCCGATATCCAGAGCCAGCGCCAATCGGACGTGCAGACCACGTTCAAGAACGGGCGCCCCACCTTCAAAACCGCCGACGGCAACTTCAGCGCCTCGCTGCGCGCGCTCGTGCAGTACGACAGCGCTTACTACGCCCAAGGCCATCTGCCGCCGGATATCGACTTCAGCAGTGGCAGCGATTTCCGCCGCGCGCGCCTCGGCTTCAGCGGCACGCTTTACAAAGATTGGTCGTACGAATTCCTCTACGACCTCGGCGGCTCTGGCGTGGAAAGCGCGAGCATCGCCAGCGCCTACCTGCAGTATGACGGCCTTGCGCCGGTTCACCTACGCGTCGGGGCCTACCCGACACCGGAGAGCTTCGAGGATTCGACCTCGGCTGCAGACCTGCTCTTCCTCGAGCGGGCGCAGCCCGTGGATCTGGAACGCAGCATCGCCGGCTCCGACGGGCGCGACGGCGCAACCATCTTTGCCTACGATGACAACTACTTCGCCGCGCTTTCGTACACCGGCGGACTGGCCGGCGAATCCGGCGCGTTCGACGAGGAGCAGAATCTCGTCGGGCGTGCCGCGTACCGATTCATTCTTGGCGATGACGTGAATTTCGCGATTGGTGCGGACTCCACGTACGTGATTCGGCCGGCCGACCTGACAGCGGGGCATGAAGGACTCGAGACGGTTAGGCTGCGCGAACGGCCGGAGCTCAACGTGGACGATCAGGGCATCCGCCTGATCGACACCGGCACCATCAACGCCAATCACATGTTCACCTACGGCCTGGAAGCCACCGGCAACTGGCGCAGTCTCTACGGCCAGGGCGGCCACTTCCACTACGACATCGATCGGCGCGACAGCTTGCTGGCCGATCCATCCTTTGACGGCTGGTACATGCAGGCGAGCTGGGTGCTGACGGGCGAATCCAAGCCGTACCGCCCGGAGCGCGGCGCCTACGGTTCGCCGAGTCCCAGCGATGAATTCTCGTTCGACAAGCCGGGCTGGGGCGCCTGGGAACTGGCGGCGCGCTACAGCGTGCTCGACCTGAACTTCGATGCCGGCGCTCCGAACACTCTCGCGTCGCCCGACGCCGTCGGCGGCGGCGAACAGAAGATCTGGACCGCGGGCCTGAACTGGTACCCGAACAACGCCATCCGGTTCCTGCTCGATTATCAGCACACGGATGCTTCGCGCCTGAGTTCCACGGGCGGGAACATCGGTGGCCGGCTCAATGCCGTGTCGCTGCGCGCGCAAATCTCTTTCTGACGCAAACAGCCAGGGGACCGCATCATGTGGGATTTTCTGCAGTCGCTCGATCCATTGTACGTACTGTCAGGCGTGCTGGTCGGCGGCCTTGTCGGATTCACAGGCGTCGGCGGCGGCTCGCTGATGACGCCGCTTCTGATCCTTCTTTTTCACATCCATCCCGCCACAGCCGTCGGTACGGACCTTATCTATGCCTCGATCACCAAGACCGGCGGCTCGATTGTGCACGGCTACAACCGGACGGTGGACTGGCGGCTGGTCGGACGCCTGGCGCTTGGAAGCCTCCCCGCAACGGCTCTGACGATCGTCCTGCTGTATTGGCTCAAGATCGACAGCAACACGACGAAGCTGCTCGTCACCCGCACGCTTGGGGTGGCGCTGTTGTTCACGGCCGCGTCGCTGCTGTTTCGCAAACCGCTGTTGCGCTGGTACGACGCCCATATTGGCGAGCCGGATCCGCAGCTCGTGTTCCGGCTGACTGTGATAACCGGAGCCGTGCTGGGCGTGCTCGTGACGCTTTCTTCGGTGGGTGCCGGCGCCATCGGTGTGGTTGCGCTGGTGATGCTCTACCCCAAAATGGAATCGCGAAGAATCGTGGGTTCAGACATCGCCCACGCCGTTCCGCTAACGCTGGTGGCGGGGATCGGACACTCCATTCTGGGCAGCATCGACTGGCACATTCTGGCCTCGCTGCTCGCGGGTTCGATTCCCGCGATCATGGTAATGAGCATGGTTGCGGCGCGAACTTCAGATACGGCCGTGCGCGTGGCGCTTGCCACTATTCTCGTGGTTGTGTGCATCCGGTTCTGGTTTTTCTGATCCTGTCTGCAATTTCGCAGTCCATGGGGTCGGAAACAGGAAATACCGTTTGCGCGGTTGAACTGTCGCGAGCCCGCGGATATGACACCCTTCCGAGTGCCCATCCCTCCCCTTCCCGCTCGCGGCGGTCCCCATAACGACACACATCATGCTGGAATTCTTACGCTCGCTGAATCCGCTCTACGTGCTTTCGGGCGTGCTTGTGGGCGGCCTCGTCGGCATGACGGGCGTGGGCGGAGGCTCGATGATGACGCCTCTGCTCATTCTCGTCTTCGGGGTGCCGCCCGCAACTGCCGTCGGGACAGACCTTATCTATGCCGGATTCACCAATATCGGCGGCGCTCTCGTGCACGGTTCTCAGCGCACGGTGGACTGGCGAATTGTCGGCCGCCTCGCAATGGGCAGCGTGCCGGCCACGGCGCTGATGATTTTCCTGCTCTATCTGCTGGATGTGGATAGCGCAGCCGCAAGGTCACTGATCACCAAGGTGCTGGGCCTTGCGCTGCTGTTCACCGCGGTCTTGCTGATCTTCCGCAAGCCGATCATGCGGTGGCACGAAGCGCACGTTGGGGATCTTCCACCCAAGATGCAGGCGCGGCTGACGACGCTGACCGGCGCGCTGCTGGGGGTTCTGGTGACCCTGTCGTCGGTGGGCGCCGGCGCGATCGGCGTCACCGTTCTGGTCATGCTCTATCCGAAGATGCTGACGCGGCGGATTGTCGGCTCGGATATCGCGCACGCCGTGCCCCTGGCGTTGCTGGCAGGCCTAGGGCATTCGTTTCTCGGTGCGGTGGATCTGCGGATGCTTACATCGCTCCTCGCCGGCTCCATTCCGGCAATCGTGGTGATGAGCATCGTGTCGGCGCGTGCCTCCGACACCGCCATGCGCGTGGCGCTGGCGATTGTCCTCATCGTGGTGTGTATCCGCTTCTGGTTCTTCTGATCAGGGCTCCAGCCTGTCCAGCGCGCTTTCCGACCACGGGAACACGATGCTGCGGTCGGGATGGGCGAGCTTCGGGCTTTTGCCGGGATAGGAAAAACTCTCGAGCAGGTCGCGGATGAATTCGAGCCGCGCCACCTTCTTGTCGTCGGCGCGCAGGATGCGCCAGGGCGCCGCCTCGTGCGAGGTGCGCCGGAGCATCTCGTTCCGCGCCTTGCTGTAGGCGCTCCATTTCTTCTGTGCGGATTCGTCGACCGGCGAGACTTTCCACTGCGTCAGCGGGTCCTTCTCGCGCTCCTTCAGCCGGGCCTTCTGCTCCTTCCGGGAAATGTCCAGATAGTATTTGCGGATTTCCATGCCGTCGCGCACCAGCATCTGCTCAAAGGGAACCACCGAGGTGAGGAAGTCTTCCGCTTCCTTCTCCGTGCAGAAGCCCATGACGCGCTCGACACCGGCGCGGTTGTACCAGGAGCGGTTGAACACGACGAACTCACCGCCGGCAGGCAGAAACGGGGCGAAGCGCTGGAAATACCATTCGCTCTCCTCGCGGCTCGACGGCTTGGCGGGGGCGTGGACGCGGGTCTCGCGTGGACTCATGTGCTCGGTGAGGCGTTTGATGGTGCCATCCTTGCCAGCGGCGTCGCGTCCTTCAAGGATGATCAGCACGCGCGCATTGCCGGCGATGAGATCGCGCTGCAGCTTCACCAGCTCGACCTGCAACTCGTAGAGCGTCTTCTTGTAGTGCTCGTCCTGGTGCGGTTTCGACATCTGCATGTCCATTTCTAGAGACCGCCGCGAGGGAAACGGCCAATAGTGGGTGGCGAACGGCTAACGCTTGACCTACTATTCGCCATGCCATTCGCTGAGGGTCAAGATGCCGATCTATCGCGCGCCGGTCGACGACTACAAATTCCTGCTGCACGAGCTGTTCGAGATCGAAAAGCAGGCGGATCTGCCGCGCTTCGCCGACCTTTCGGCGGATACCATCGACGACATCCTGAGCAATGCCGGCAAGTTCTGCGAGGACGTGCTGCAGCCGCTGAACCAGTCCGGCGACGAGGAAGGCTGCCACTTCGAAAACGGCGTCGTGCGCACGCCGAAAGGCTTTGCCGAGGCCTACAAAGCCTATTCCGAGGCCGGCTGGGGCGCACTCGGCGCGCCGGAAGACGTCGGCGGGGCGAACCTGCCCATGATCCTTACCATGGCGGTGGCGGAAATGGCGATGAGCGCCAACCAGGCGTTCGCGATGTATCCCGGGCTCACAGCGGCCGCGTACAGCGCGCTGTACGCCACCGGTGCTGCTTGGATGAAGGAACACATCGTGCCGAAGATGGTGGCCGGCGAATGGACAGGCACCATGTGCCTCACCGAGCCCCACTGCGGCACCGATCTGCGCCTGATGAAAACCCGCGCGGTGGAACAGCCGGACGGCACCTATCGGATGACCGGCACCAAGATCTTCATCTCCGGCGGCGATCACGACATGGCGGACAACATCGTCCACATGGTGATCGCCAAGATTCCTGACGAGAACGGCCAGCTCGCCAACGACCTTTCCACCGTCAACTTCTTCATGGTGCCCAAGTATCTCGTCAGCGAAGACGGCACGCTAGGCGCGAAGAACGGCGTCTCCACCGGCGGCATCGAGCACAAGATGGGCATCAAGGGGAACGCGACGGCCGTGCTCAATTTCGACGATTCCATCGCCTGGCGCCTCGGGCCCAAACCGCAGCCGGCTCAGCCGGGACAGAAGCGCTCGGCATCGGCCGGCATGGCGGGCATGTTCGGCATGATGAACGCCGCGCGGCTTGGCGTGGGCGTGCAGGGCATCGCCATCGGCGAGGTGGCCGCGCAGAACGGCCTCGAATACGCACTCACCCGGCGCGTGGGCCGCGCGCTCACCGGCGCGCAGGAGCCGGACCAGCCCGCCGATCTCGAAATCGTCCATCCCGACGTGCGCCGCATGCTGCTGCATGCGCGGAGCTTCGTGGAGGGCGCGCGCGCGGCGGCCGTGTGGACCTCGCTCAACATGTCCATCGCCGGTTCGCAGCGGCCGGAGAAGGACACCGCCGGCCTGCTCGCCGATCTCCTGACGCCGGTCATCAAGGCCTTCTTCACCGACATGGGCTTCGAGGCGGCCAACCTCGCCATGCAGTGCTACGGCGGCCACGGCTACATCCGCGACAACGGCGTCGAGCAGTTCGTGCGCGACGGCCGCATCAACCAGATCTACGAAGGCGCCAACGGCGTACAGGCGCTCGATCTCGTGGGCCGCAAGCTGGCGCGCAAGGGCGGCGCCGCGCCGCTCGCGCTGTTCGCCCTCATCGCCGCCTGGCTCAAGGAGAACGACGGCGACGACCTCAGCCCTTTTGCCAAGCCGCTGCAGCGCGGGCTCGACACCCTGCAGCAGGCGACCATGTGGCTGGCGCAGCATGGGATGGGGAACCCGAACGACGCCGGCGCCGGCGCCTCCGACTACCTCCGCCTGATGGGCATCGTGACGGTCGGCTGGATGTGGGCGCGGATGGCGAAGCTGGTGCAGGCGCAGCTGGCGGCCGACGCGGGCGATGCCGCGCGCTACCGGGGCAAGCTCACCTGCGCCCGCTACTGGATGGAGCGCATGATGCCGGAATGCCCCATGCTGTTCGAGCGCATCCAGGCGGGCTCCGCCACCATCATGAGCTACGATCCCGCGGCGTAAGCCCACCGCCGCCTAGGAACTGTCTGGACGAGTCATCCGCGCCTCCGAATTGAATGTTTTGAATGGCGAAATTGGCCAGGGGGGGGCCCTCCCCCCGTTTACCGCCACCATATGTTGTGGTCCGAGCACTGCCGCAGCAGTCGAATTCACCGATTCGCCCATAAACGCATCGCGCGCTCCTCGAATTGAATCGTTTGAATGGCGGAAATTTTTTGCACGCAGCCGCCCGGCACCGGATGTTGCGGTCGGCGGCGCGCCGGCACATTTGAACGCACGGATTCGGGGTTTTCGGGCGCGCGCTTGCGATCGCCGCCACAGCGCCATGGCCGGGAGTTGTTTTCCAAAAATTTTCTGCCGCCGGTTCCAGTGCGCGGCCGCGGGCGGCCGCGCGCGGCCTCGCGCGCGCGGAGGCGTGGCGCGGCGCGCTTTCCGGCTATGCCGAAGATGGAATCGATGTCGCTCATGACGCGCATTATACGGCCGTTCCCGGCGCTGGTACGCGCGCGCGCCGCGAATAATTTTAGGCCGTTGATCGGCCACGCCTTTTGGGACATCGCGTGGGGAACGGAGCGGTAAACGCCCGCTTCCATGGCGGGTGACGAGGCCGCGCCCGCCCGCTCAGCCGCGTCGCCTCAGTGCGCGGTGTTGCGGCGCCGCTTGTCCTCTTCCGTGCCGGACAGCATCGATTTGGCCGCGTTGCCGAGGACGCCGGTGGCCGCGCCCGCAGCACTCATCGCCACGTCCTTCACCAGGTGGCTGCCGTGGCCGCCGGCCTTCTTCGCCGCCTTGCCGGCCTGGGCGCCGGTGTCCGTCTGGGTGCCGATCAGGGTTGCCGACGCCGCCGCGGCGGCAGCGACCAGCGCCTCGGCGATGATGCGGCGGCCGATGTCGCTTTCGAGGAAGGAGGTGAGCCAGTCGAAATTGCGCAACGGCTTGGGGACTTTCACGCCGAGCAGTTTCTTGGGCAGCTGGTGTTTCTTGGCCATGTGAGATTTCCCTTTGCGCGCGCCGTGCGCCCCGCTCGAACGCGCGAGGCTGATCAAGAAAACCCCCTGCTCTTCCCCCCGTTCCGGCGGCAGGTACCCCCGCTGAACCAAAGTTTTTCGAGTCAGAAAATTGGCGAATCGACAGCTTCTTGATCGAGATGCTGAGCGTTTTTCACACGGCCAAAACGGGCGCGGGAACTTGTTATTCGGCGGCGCCCTGCCGCGCAGGCAACGGTCGGAAATTCAGTGTAGCCACGTGAACCGGGGAATTGTAAGCTGCCATCGAAGTGTGGGTTGCCATTCCATGACCGATGAGGAACTATACGGGCACTTCCAGAAGGAAATTTCCGAGTAAAACCACCGAAATACAAAATATTGATTCGGCTCCTCGAAGTTTTTGGAGGTCGCAGCCGCATCCTACTTATATGGTATGTTCAGGTGAACGGACAAGACCCTTCAGCAATGACGGGGTTGATCAAGAAGTGGGGCCTAAAGAGTAGACCGCCCGACGAATTCACTGAGCACGAAATGTCATCGTTCTACGGTGACGTATCTGTCAATCATGTGGGCAATCTCTACGCGCAGATAAACGAAATTTGTGAAAAGCACTCCGTGTACATAAAGAAACTTTTTCAACGTCAAGTGCAGTGGTCCAATCTCGGCGAACTTGTGCTTGTCAACTATCGAATGGAGTAGGAGAGCCGCTGCAGTACGATGCGAACCAGCGGAACGCGCATGAATTAGTCGCACCAGCGCCCAATTGGGGGCTCTGCTTGGAGCGTAAGGGGACGTTTGCACGGCTCCGAGGAGTTCATCCGTCCGGTCGGGGCCGCAAGATCATCGTGAGGGAACTCAAGACGCGGCCCGGTCTGTCGAATGTAATCACTTTTTCCTGCTCGTACAAAAAATTGGCTGCGTCAGGGAACGCCTCCGGAGAAATCGGCCGAAGAGCACGCGGGTTGTGAAAGACCTGTACCTCGTCACCCCAGAATTCTTCATATGTAGAATCGCTCACGTCGACGCTGAAAGGGATGCCAACGTATGCGTTCGGATCCGGATCGAATAGGTGACCGATCCGGATGTACTTATGTCCAGCAGGTGCAAAGCCAGCAAGCACACCAAGGCGTTCGAACTTTGAAATGGTACCTGCGTTCGAAAACAGGACGGCCGACACGTTCTCAGCCCCTGGAAGATCAAAAAAACCTGATGGTACAGTCTTGCCCTTGTAGGTGTGGAGTGGAACCGGCTCCTCTCGGACCACAAATTTTCCATCCTCAAGGTTTGCGCTCGCTCTACTGCCATACAGATATACATACAGGCCACCTTGGCTGTAGGTCATTGAGGCCGGCGTGTCACCATCTGCCTGCTTGTGAAAATCGGCAATCGCCAGCACGAAAGGTAGATTTTCTACCCCAGGCAACTCCCAGTAGTGTCTACCTTGAGCGTCAGTCTTGTTGAGCTTGGAAACAAGCGACGAGCCAAATTTCATCGGCATGTAGTGTCTGATGAAGTCCTCCATCTCCTCTTCGGAGGACGGGTTCGGATTAGGATGATCAGCCAGCGGTCCGGACGTAGAGGGTGCAACAGTCGTCGCCTCGACGGAGAACGCATGCCAAGGGCTTGTTACTCGCAAGTCTGGCGCCTCTCGATGTTCGACATCGTAGCCTTGATCTCTGAACATGGCCCACAGATAGATCTCCCAGAGTCGCTGATCAAAGTGCGCTTCCTGAAACTCTTTCACCAAATGGGCATCGGAGGTGATCAGCCACGGAGAGATCGCCTGAAGCACCTTCTTTGCCGGGCTTCGGCTGATATTGTCGCGTAGCTCCAGATAATATTTGTGCAACCTGTCCTCAGGCACGCCCCGATCCTCAAACAGATCGAGTGTGTAATTCGGCTCACCTCCCTGGGCTTCAAAGCCCCGGAACCTCCTGTCGCGACTTTTCGCAGCAATTGCAAGCCTGAGCCGAGCGGTGGCAGCTCGCTCGGATGGGAGGCTAACTTCCAGATCAACGCACCGGAACCTTCCGACTAGATCGCGGATCAACATGATCCAGCCGTAATCCCGATCCGTTTTGTCGAGAACGACTGCACCGAGCACTTGGTCGTCCAAATCGGACCACCAAGAGCATTCCTCCGATACAACTCGCGTAAACGAGAGCCTCGTCCCAATCGCTAGAAGATCGAAAAGCGTGCGGGAGATCGGTTTGGTCATGGCTTCTTTCTAAGCCGCCTCGGCCAGTCGGCGATCTGGGCGAGGACGGCGCGGGCGCCCTTGCGGCGGGCTTTCGGCGTCGGCGAATCGCAATCGAACAGCTGGGCTACTTCGCGCCCGCACGAGCGGTCACGCGGCGAGTTTTCCGCGCCAGTGCGCGCGTCACCGCATCGGGCTCGCTCGCGATGATCTCCAGCAGTACGCGGGCCGGGCCCGCCGGCCGGCGATGGCCCTGCTCGTAATTCCGGATGGTTTCGACCGAGAAGCCGTAGCGGTCGGCGAACTGCTGCTGGCTGAGCCCCAGCCTGTGCCGCAGCGCCTTGACGTTGCGCGGCGACGCCGGCGGCACGACGCGGCGCGCCCGCGCAAGCTCGGCGGCGCTGAACACCGGTGCGGTGTCCACGTCGGCCGCAATCTGCGCGGCGATTTCGCGGTCGGAGGTGCGGGCAAGCCGCGCCCAGTCCACCTTCGACAGGTCCAGATCAGCCCGAGTACGTCGCACGATAGGCATGGCGCTCCTTCCTGTCCGCCACTCTCAGCGAAATGATTCTGCGGACCGAATCCTTATCGCAATAGACGCAAACCAGCACCATGCCGCGCACAATTCGTACTCCCGCCGTTCAGTATGCGCCAGCGTGCGCGCCTGGAACGCGGTGAGAGCGCTTACGGCCGTGCTGCATTGGCGCGGCGGGCGATGGCGTTCACGGGCTCCGCGTTCAATCCGGACTGGGTGATCAGCACGCGGTAGGCGGCGCCGTCGGCCATCGGCATGAAAACGGCCGAGCCGAAACGGCGATCTTCCGTGTAGGCATGGGCGATCAGCCAGTCGAGCCAGCCTTTTGGCAGCCAGCGGTTCACCTGCGGCGGCGGCCCTTTCAGATCGCAGGCGCCGATTGGCTTGCCGTTGCCGCGCGCGGCGGTGAAATAGCGGTTCGAAATCTGGTCGAGCACATAGGTGGCATCGAGGCCGAGAACAGCGGCCCAGGGTTTCCACTTTTGCACTCGCGCGCTGAAGTCCCATTCGTCGCCCTGCAGGATGCAATCCTGTGACAGCTTGGGGCCATCCAGCCGGGTCACGCGCACGCGGTAGAGATTCTTCGCCGGATCGAGCGCCACGACCCACACATCGGCCACCGGCCCTTCGTGCGTCAGCCGCGCGAAGGTCTGCGCGTTGAGACTGAGGAGCGCAATGGCGAGGCCGGCGACCGCCAGCGGCGCACCGGCGACGGTGTGAACGGTCCCGCGCGCTGCGCGCCCTCTGCCGAAATGGAACAGTGCGGCCGCCAAGAGGCCGAGGCCAAGCAGCGCGACCAGGGCGGGAACGGCGATCCATGCAAGGCCGGACAACATTCACGCGCCTCTCTGCCTTTTGCGGGAGTGTTAACGCGGGAAAGCCGCCATCGGCGGCGGCCGCGCCGGTGCTTCGCTTTTGCGCGCAATTAATCTAAGCCGCTTCGGCGAGGTCGGCGAGTTGGGAGAGCACGGCGCGGGCGCCTTTGAGGCGCGACTCCGGCGACGGCCAGTCGCGCGACACCACCACCTTCTGATCCGGCCGCACTTTCATGACGGACGGATGCGCATGGATCAGCCGCACCAGCGCGCCGGGATTGGGGAAGCTCTGGTTGCGAAAGGTGAGGGTGGCGCCTTTGGGGCCGGCCTCGATCTTCTCCACCATGGCGGCGCGGCAGAGGTGCTTGATCGCCACGATCTCCAAGAGATGCTGTACCTCTTCCGGCAGCGCGCCGAAGCGGTCGATCAGCTCGGCGGCGAAGCGGTCGATGTCGGCGCGGTCTTCCAGGGTGGCCAGCCGCCGGTACAACGCCATGCGCACGTTGAGATCGCCCACATACTCTTCCGGAATCAGCACAGAGGTGCCGATGTTGATTTGCGGCGACCATTGCTCTGCCGCTTCCGTTGCCGCATCGCCCTCGCGCAGGCTCGCCACCGCTTCCTCCAGCATCTCCTGATAAAGCTCGATGCCGACTTCGCGCACATGGCCGGACTGCTCTTCGCCGAGCAGATTGCCGGCGCCGCGAATGTCCATGTCGTGGCTCGCCACGCTGAAGCCAGCGCCCAGCTGATCCAGCGATTGCAGCACCTGCAGCCGCCGCTCCGCGGTTTCGGTGAGCTTCTGGTTCGCCGGCGTGGTGAGATAGGCGTAGGCGCGCTGCTTGGCGCGGCCGATGCGCCCGCGCAGCTGATAAAGTTGCGACAGGCCGAAACGATCGGCGCGATGGACGATCAGCGTATTGGCGGCGGGGATGTCGAGCCCACTTTCCACGATGTTGGTGGAGACGAGCACGTCGATGCGGCCCTCGTAGAACGAAGTCATCACATCTTCCAGATGATGCGCCGGCATCTGCCCGTGACCGACCGCGAACTTCACTTCCGGCACCGCGTCGCGCAGGAATTCCTCGGTCTCGCGCAGATCCTTGATGCGCGGGCAGACGTAGAAGCTCTGCCCGCCGCGGTAATGCTCGCGCAAGAGCGCCTCGCGGATCACCAGCGGATCGAACGGCGTGACGAAGGTGCGCACCGCGAGCCGGTCGATCGGCGGGGGAGCGATCAGCGAGAGGTCGCGCACGCCCGTGAGCGCGAGCTGCAGGGTGCGCGGAATGGGCGTGGCGGTGAGCGTGAGCACATGCACGTCCGCCTTCAACGCCTTCAGCCGCTCCTTGTGCGCCACGCCGAAATGCTGCTCCTCGTCCACGACGACAAGGCCGAGGTTGCGGAAGGCGATGCCCTTGGCGAGCAGCGCATGCGTGCCGATGACGATATCGATATCGCCCGCCGCCATCGCCGCTTTGGTTTCCTTGGCTTCCTTCGCGTCCACGAAGCGCGACAGTTGGCGGATCTTCACCGGGAAACCGCTGAAGCGGTCGATGAAAACCCTGGTATGCTGGCGCGCCAGCAACGTGGTGGGCACCACCACCGCCACCTGCAAACCGGACATCGCAGCGACGAACGCGGCGCGCAACGCCACTTCCGTTTTGCCGAAGCCGACATCGCCGCA
>DIZC01000062.1:8300-30556 GCA_002429315.1 Alphaproteobacteria bacterium UBA6038 | reverse complement strand
CCAGCCGATCCATCGGCGTGCCGCGCGCGAGGTCCTCGATGGTTTCGGCGATCGCCTTCTCCTGGTCCTCCGTCTCCTGATAGGGGAAGCGGGCGCAGAATTCGTCGTAGACTCCTTCCGGTGTTTCGAGCGGCGGCAACGACTTCAATTGCCGGGCGGCGGCGATGCGGATGAGCTCGGCGGCGATCTCGCGCACGCGGCTCTTCATCTTCGCTTTGCGCTGCTGCCAGCCGGCGCCGCCCAGACGATCCAGCTGCACATGGCCTTCGTCGGAGCCGTAGCGGGTGAGCAGTTCGATGTTCTCGACCGGCAGGAACAGCTTGCCGCCGTCGTAGATGAGCTCGAGGCAGTCGTGCGGCGCGCCGGCGACGTCGAGGGTTTGTAGGCCGGTGTAGCGGCCGACCCCGTGATCGATGTGGGTGACGAGATCCCCGGGCGCGAGGCTGGAGGCTTCCTGCAAGAAGTGTTGTGCGCGCCTGGAACGGCGGCGCGCCGGCACCATGCGGTCGCCCAGAATGTCCTGCTCGGAGACAACGGCGAAATCCGGCGCCTCGAAACCGCGCTCCAGCCCCACGATGCCGACGCCGATGGCGTTGCCGTGCAGCAGCTGTGCTTCCGCAAAGTTTTCGATAATGCGCACCGCTGGCAAGCCGTGATCGGAGAGCACGCCGCCGAGGCGCTCGGCGGAACCTTCGCTCCACGCCGCCAGCAGCACGCGCTTGTTCTGCGATTGCAGCTCCTTCACATGCGCCGCGGCGGCTTCGAAAATGTTGACGCGGCCCTGCGTGCGCTCCGGCGCGAAGTCGCGGCCCTGCCTGCCGCCGGCATCGGTCGAAGTTTTGGATTCCGGCGCCTGAAAGGGCGATAGATCGCGGACCTCGCGCGATGACATGGCCGATGTCCATTCGTCCGCCGTGAGATACAGCCGATCGGGCGGCAGCGGCTTGTAGGAGGGCGCGCTGACGTTCTCCTTGCCCTCGCGCTTCTCCTGCAGGAACTGCCGCCGGGTTTCGTAGTAGTCGGCGATGGAGTCCAGCCGCGCGGCTTTCGCGTCTTCCGCCTGATGGGACAGCATCACCAGCGGGCGGCCCACATAGTCGAACGGCGTTTCAAGACGGTCGTAGAACAGCGGCAGCCAGTGGTGCATGCCGGGATGATGACGGCCAAAGCTGATCGCCTCGTACAGCGGATCGTCGGAAGCCGGACCGAACTGCGCCACGTATCCTGTGCGGAAGCGGCTGATGGTGTCCCTGTCGAGCGGCACCTCGCTGGCCGGCAACAGTTCGATATCGGAAATCTGGTCGGTGGAGAGCTGCGTCTCCGCATCGAAGCGGCGGACCGCGTCGAGCGTCGAGCCGAAGAAATCGAGGCGGTAGGGTTCGTCCGTGCCCGGCGGCCAGAGATCGACGATGCCGCCGCGCAGCGCGAAATCACCCGGCTCGCGCACGGTGCCGCTGCGCACATAACCGTGGCGGGTGAGAAACCGCACCAGCCTGTCGTGATCCACATCGTTGCCGACGCGGGCATGAAATTGCGCTTCGAGTATCGCGGCGCGCGGCGGCACGCGCTGCAGCATCGCATTGACCGTAGTGACAACCACCGCGGCGCCATTGTCCGGCTGGCGCCGCGCCAATGCCGAGAGCGTCGCCAGCCGCGTCGCTTCGATGTCCGGCTTGGGTGAGACGCGGTCGTAGGGCAGGCAATCCCACGCCGGGAAATCCAGCACCGCAATATCCGGCGCGAAGAAGGCGAGCGCATCCAGCGCGCACCGCTCCGCCGCGTCGTCCGAGGCGACGAACAGCACCAGCCCCTTGCGGCGGCGCGCCGCTTCTGCGGCAAGATAGGCGTCATAACCGCCGGGCGCGCCGGTGACGGCGAAGCGGCCCTCGTGTTTGGCGATGTAGCTCAGACGGTCCAAGCGGGCGATTTCCGGTTGCAGATGGCTTTGAGTTTGTCGAACACGGAAGAGGCGTAACGCGGCGGCACCGGCTCGTATCCGCGCAGCCAGGTGTACACATCGTCATCGGGCGCATTCAGCAGCAGATCGAGCTGTTCCAACTCCTCTTCGCTCAGCGTGTCCAGATGCGCGGCGGCGAAGACGCCGAAGATGAGATCGAGCTCCCTGAAGCCGCGGCGCTGGCAGCGGAACAATAGCTGTTTGCGGCGGGTCTCCGAAGAGCCACCGTTTCCGGCATTGGACATGGAGCGGATATAGCCGCTGTATCGTTCGGATTAAAGCTTGGAACTTAACTCGTCATCGCCGGGCTTGTCCCGGCGACCCATGCACAGGATGCACGATGTGTTCATGGGTGGCCGGCACAAGGCCGGCCATGACGGTTTTTGTGTGAGCGTCCTTTGCCTTAACGTCACCACCAATGCGGCCGGCGATTCTCTTTCCCCTGTTTGCCGAGACACGAACGCTATCGGGCGTCGGCCCGAAGGTGGAAAAGCTGATCGCGCGCGCCGCCGGTACGCGGCTGATCGATCTGGTGTTCGATCTGCCGGTGGGCCTCATCGACCGCAGCTACCGGCCCAAGCTAAAGGATGCGCAGGAAGGACGAATCGCGACAATTGAGGTAACGGTCCAGAGCCACCTGCCGTCGCGCGATCCGCGCCGGCCCTACAAGGTGCGCTGCGCCGACGACACCGCCTTTCTGGAATTGGTGTTCTTTCGCGCGAAGGGCGACTACCTGACGCGCGCACTGCCAGTGGGCGCCAAGCGGATTGTCAGCGGGCGCGTCGAGCGCTACGCGGGCGGGCTGCAAATGGTCCACCCCGATTATGTCGAATTGCCGGAAGATCATGCAGAGATGCCGGCGCACGAGCCGGTGTATGCGCTGACCGACGGGCTTTCCAACAAGATGATCGGCAAAGCGGTGCGCGGCGCGCTGGAGGCCGTGCCGGACGCGCCGGAGTGGCTCGACAAGCATCTGCTGCGGGCACGCGGCTGGCCGTCGTTCCACGACGCCATTATGGCAGCGCATGCGCCGGAAAACGAAACCGATCTGTCGCCGCAATCCCCAGCGCGGATGCGGCTCGCCTATGACGAACTGCTCGCCAATCAGCTGGCGCTTGTGCTGATACGCGCGCACATGCGCGGACAAACGGGCCGCGTGCTGAAGAGCGCTGGCAAACTGAAAGCCAAAGCGCTCGCCGCCCTGCCCTTCGCGCTCACCAGATCGCAACAGCAGGCGATCGGCGAGATCGAAGCGGATATGGCGAGCCCATCGCGCATGCTGCGGCTGCTGCAGGGCGATGTCGGCTCGGGCAAGACGGTGGTCGCCATGGCCGCACTGCTGAATGCGGTGGAATGCGGCGCGCAGGGCGCGCTGATGGCGCCGACGGAAATCCTCGCGCGCCAGCACATGATGGCGCTCGAGCCGCTGGCGAAAGCGGCCGGTGTGCGCCTGGCGATTCTTACCGGACGCGAAAAGGGACAGCCGCGCGAGCAGACCTTGAAGGCGCTTGAAAACGGGGTGATCGACATTCTGGTCGGCACCCATGCACTGTTTTCCGAGGATGTCGCGTTCCGCGATCTCGCGCTGGCAGTGGTTGACGAGCAGCATCGCTTCGGTGTGCACCACCGCATGAAGCTGCAGGGCAAGGGCGACAGGCCGGTCGACGTGCTGGTGATGACGGCCACGCCCATCCCGCGCACGCTTGCGCTCACGGCTTACGGCGACATGGAGGTGTCGCGGCTGACCGAGCGGCCGGCCGGCCGCAAGCCCGTGGACACGCGCGTGCTCTCGGCCAAGCGCACTGACGAAGTGGTGCAGCATCTGCGGCGCGCCATTGCGAAAGGCGCGCGCGCCTACTGGGTTTGCCCGCTGGTGGAGGAGTCGGAGAAGTCCGATCTGGCCGCCGCCGAGAATCGCGCTGCCATGCTACGGCAGGCGCTTGGCATTCCGGTCGGTCTCGTGCACGGGCGGATGAAAGGGCCGGAGCGCGACGATGCGATGGCGAAATTCAAATCCGGCGAAACCAAGGTGCTGGTCGCCACCACGGTGATCGAAGTGGGCGTGGATGTCCCGGAGGCGACCATCATGGTGGTGGAGCATGCCGAACGCTTCGGCTTGGCGCAGCTGCACCAGCTGCGTGGGCGCGTCGGCCGCAGCAGCGCCAAATCCACCTGCCTGCTGATTTATCAGCCGCCGCTGGGCGACACGGCGAAAGCGCGGCTGAAGACCTTGCGCGAGACCGACGACGGCTTCGTCATCGCCGAAGAGGATTTGCGGCTGCGCGGCCCCGGCGAGGTGCTCGGCGTGCGCCAAAGCGGCATGGAGGAATTCCACCTCGCCGATCTGAGCGCCCATGCCGACCTGCTCGCCGCGGCACGCGACGACGCCAAGCTGATTGTCTCCACCGATTCCGAGCTGAAGTCTGCGCGCGGCGAAGCCCTGCGTGTGCTCCTCTACCTGTTCGAGCGCGACGAAGCCGTGCGCCTGCTCCGAGCGGGGTAGTGCTTCCGTTCGTGGCCGCCAATCGCTGGACACTTTTGCCCCCACTCTCCCGGAATGCGCTAGGGTGATGTCTCTGCAATTGATTTGGGGGGCGACATGGACCTGGAAGACCGCATCAAGCATCAATTTCCTGCGCTTTACATCACGCTGCTGAGCGTCCTGATCGGATTGATGTTTTCCGATCTGGCGACGGAGGCTCACACGCGGATGACACTCTGGCCGCTCAACGTTTCCACACTGCGGACTTGGGCACAGATACTCACGATGGGAACCAACGCGCTTGTGGCATGGATCGTCTTCGCGCATGTCGGCATTTCGCGTCTGCGGATACCGTCGCTGGCGGATTCCGTGATCGTGTTTCTCGTGCCGATACCGCTCCTGTTCGCCAATTCGCTTGTCGGACAAAAGGACATCTGGCCCTGGTTCTACTATGCCAGCGGCTATCTGGTGATCGCGCTCGGAAGCTGGTTGTGGCAGGTCCGGATGGCGAGCGCTGAGAGTGAACTCACACCGTTCGCGCGTCTGGGCCACCCGCTTGGGCCCGCGCTGGTGATGTATCTGGGCATTCCGTTCTATGCGGCCGCGGGGTGGGCAGATAGCCATGGGGTGTTTTCCCCACTGACCGAAGTGCTGGTTGCCGTCAGCCCCGTACCCGCCGCGCTATCGTTGGCGTGGCTGTTCTTCCGCGACTGGAATCGCGCGATCGGGGAGGCGCAGGCCCGTGCAACAGAAATCAAGCGCAACACTGGTGTCGCTCTCGCCGGGGCATGACAGCCCTCGAATGTGTAATACAGTCGCCGCATGACAGCCGACTTTCTTCCGGCCCTGCAATCCGCGCTTACCGGGGCGATACCCGGCTTTGAGCGCATCGAAAAGATGCGCCGGCTGTCCGGCGGGGCGAGCCAGGAGACGTGGGCGTTCGATGCAATCGTGGAAGGCAAAGGCGAGCCGCTGATTCTGCGGCGCTCGCCGGGCGGCGCTGAGCGCGTCACGGTCGGCTCGCATGCCGTGACGCTCGAAACCGAAGCGCTGGCGATCGAGTCGGCGCGCGCGCAAGGCGTGGCCGCGCCGCGTGTGCGGCATCTGCTGAAGCCGGAAGACGGCGTGGGGCACAGCTACGTGATGGATCGCCTGCCAGGCGAAACCATCGCGCGGAAGATTCTGCGCGATGCAGAATTCGCCGAGGTTCGCCCGAAGCTGGCGCGCCAATGTGGCGAGATTCTCGCCCGCATTCATCAGGTGGACGTGGCGCCGCTGCGAAGCGCGCTCACTGTGATCGACGGGCCGGCGCAGTTGCGGCGATATCGCGACCTGTACGACGCGTACGATTATCCGCATCCGGTGTTCGAGTTTGCGTTCAAATGGCTGGAGCCGCGGATGGCCAGCTCGGGTCGCCAAACGCTGGTGCATGGCGATTTCCGCCACGGCAATCTGCTGATCTCGCCGCGCGGCGTGGAGGCGGCGCTCGACTGGGAGCTGACGCATATCGGCGACCCGTTGGAGGACATCGGCTGGATCTGCACCAATTCGTGGCGCTTCGGCGTGGCCGAGAAAGTGGTGGGTGGCTTCGGCGATCTGGAAGATTTGCTCACCGGTTACGAGGCCGCCGACGGCGCACATTTTACGGCCGAGGACGTGCGCACCTGGATTGTATATGGCTCGCTCAAATGGGGCGTGATGTGCATGACCATGTACCAGGGATTCCTGCGCGACGGCTCGGTGGAGCGCGCCGCCATCGGCCGCCGCTGCTCGGAAACAGAAATCGATCTGATCAACCTGATTGTGCATGGGAGGCTGTGATGAAGTTTGCTCGACACGCAACGCCCCACCCTCCCCTTGAGGGAGGGTCGAAATTTGCGCAGTGGAGCGGAGCAAATTTCGGGGAGGGGTCATGTTCGATTGGCTGTAGCTTGACCCCTCCCCGAAGAATTCTTCGCTGTGCTCGAATTCTTCGACCCTCCCTCAAGGGGAGGGTCGGTTCGCCTTTCAAGGCGAGTCTGCCATGATGGATCAGCCGAGCATGCGCGAATTGGTGGAAGCGGTGCGCGAATTCCTCGAACAGAAGGCGATGCCGGAGTTGAAAGGCCACACCGCCTTTCACGCGCGCGTGGCAGCGAATGCGCTTGCCATCGTTGCGCGGCAGCTGGAACAGGGGCCGCAAGCGGAAGCGGCAGAGCTCGAGCGCCTGCGGGCGCTGCTCGGGCGCGACGGGACGCCGGAGGAATTGAACCGCGCACTGTGCCAAGCGATCCGCAGCAGCGAACTCGATGTCCTTTCGCCCGAGCTGCAGCAGCATCTGGAGCGCACCGCGCGCGCCAAAATCGAGATCGATCAGCCGAATTATTCCGGCTTGCGCATCGCACGGGAGAGAGACTGAAGGCCCTGCGAAATTTTGCGCTTCAGTCCCGCTTCTCGAATGCGCACTGCCAGGCCAGGACTTCCCCGTCGTGCGCAATGAGGACGGGCGGTTGCGGCGATGCGCCCGCTTCGCTGAGCCAGCGCGACACCTGCCCGATGCCGGTGCTGTCGCGCGCCGAATCGATTTGCGCCTGTTGCCGCAACGCCCAGCCCGACACTTCGCGTTCGGCCACGGCAATCCGCTTCAGCGCATCGGCCGGCTGAAAGATCTGCGGCGATTTCGAAATGTCGTTCAGGAAGGCGACGATCTCGTGTGCGGTGCCGTACGCCGCATCGGTTCGAAGGCGCGCCTCCAGGTCGCGCACGGCCCGCCGGAATTTCCCTTCGGCATCCAGAATCTGAACGCCCGGCGCGCGGCGGGCATAGAGCTCGAAGACCTTGCGCCCCGCGCGGTAGGCGTCGTCATTCGCAAACACTGCGCGATACGCGGCGAGGCGCGCGACGGCGGCCGACGTGATCGCACTCTCGCGGTGATGGATGACGAACAGCCCGCGCGCGCCCGCCCGCATCACGCGCACCGCCTCGCGGCACGCCGCAGGGACGTCGGCGTATTCCACGCCGAACTGGGAACACACGCCGTCGAAGCAGGCGTCGGGAAACGGCAATGCGCCGGCGTCGACTCCGCTCGCCAGACGCACGACGGACCGCCCAGGATTCAGGGCGCTGCGAACCTTCGACAAGTCCGCCACGTCGATGCCGTCGATCGCAAAGCTCTTTCCATCGGCTTCGGCCGTCTGTAGCGCGAGGCGAACGACGGAAGCGCCGCCGGTCGCGATATCGAGCAGCTTTGCGCCATCGCAGAAGGCCGAAAAGAAGCCCCTCCAGACGGCAACAAGCGGCGCAAGGCTCGCCTCTTCGCCAAGGCAGCTTTCCGTGTGCCCAGCCCGCCAATAGCCGCTCCAGGCCGCTTGCAGATCGCGCGCGTCGGCGGAGCCTCCCATGGCCGCATCCTTCAGACGCCGTGCCGCTCGGGTCAAGACGACCGGCAATGGCAAGGAAACGCCCGCGCTTGAAAGTCGTCTGTTAAGCCGTCAAACAGCGGCGGCAGGAGGCCTTGCATGCGCATCGCGATGATCGGAACCGGCTATGTCGGGCTTGTGTCCGGCGCGTGCCTGTCGGAATTCGGCCACGACGTGGTTTGCGTCGATAAGGACGGCACCAAGATCGCGGCGCTGAACGCCGGCCAGGTGCCGATTTTCGAGCCGGGGCTCGAGGACGTCATCGGCACGAATGTGCGGGCGAAGCGGCTCTCTTTCACCGAAGACTTCGCAGGCGCGGTTTCCAGGGCCGATGCGGTGTTCATCGCGGTGGGCACGCCGAGCCGCCGCGGCGACGGACATGCGGATCTGACGTACGTTTTTGCCGCGGCGGAAGAGATTGCCCGCCAGCTCGACGGCTATACGGCGATCGTCACCAAATCCACGGTGCCGGTCGGCACCAGCCGGAAGGTGGAGGAGATCGTCCGCCGCGTGCGCCCCGATGCGGGCTTCGATGTGGCCTCAAATCCGGAATTCCTGCGCGAAGGATCGGCGATCGAGGATTTCCGCAGGCCCGACCGCATCGTCGTGGGCACGGAAAGCGAGCGCGCCAAGGCGGTGATGAAAGAAGTGTACCGGCCGCTTTATCTCAACGAGACGCCTATCCTGTTCACCGGCCGCGAGACCGCCGAGCTGATCAAATACGCGGCCAACGCGTTCCTCGCCACCAAGATCACCTTCATCAACGAGATCGCCGACATCTGCGAGAAGGTGGACGCCGACGTGCAGGACGTGGCGCGGGCGATCGGCCTCGACGGCCGCATCGGCGGCAAGTTTCTGCATGCCGGGCCGGGCTTCGGCGGCTCGTGCTTCCCCAAGGATACGCTGGCGCTGCTGAAGACGTCGCAGCTGGTGGGCGCGCCCACGCGCATCGTCGAAGCGGTGGTGGAGGTGAACGAGGCGCGCAAGGCGGCGATGGCGAAGAAGATCGCCGAGGCGATTGGCGAGGTGCGCGGCAAGACCATCGCCATCCTGGGCCTCACCTTCAAGCCGAACACCGACGACATGCGCGACGCGCCGAGCCTCGCCATCGTTCCGGCGCTGCGGAAGAACGGGGCGACCGTTCGCGCCTACGATCCGGAAGGCATGGGCGAAGCGCGCAAGCATCTGGACATCGAATTCTGCCGGGACGCATACCAGGCGCTGGCCGGCGCCGATGCCGTCGTGATCCTCACCGAATGGAACGAGTTCCGCGCGCTGGACCTGAAGCGGGTGAAGGCGCTGTTGAAATCGCCCGTGATGATCGACCTGCGCAACATCTACCGGCCGGCACAGATGGCCGCGGCGGGATTTCACTATTTCAGTGTCGGGCGGCCGAGCGTGTCACCGAAGAGCTAAGCCTCAATCGTTGAGACGGCGCTCCCATTCCAGCGCCGATGAAATGATTTCCGAAAGCTCCGCATGGCGCGGCTGCCAGCCGAGGGCCACTTTGATGCGCGCCGGATCGGAGATGAGGACCGGCGGATCACCCGGCCGCCGCGCGCTCTCCTTCACCGGCAACTCGCGGCCGATCACGGCTTCCATGCCGCGCACCACCTCGCGCACGCTCAAGCCCCGGCCGTAGCCGACATTGTACGTGGCCGGCGCCGCGCCCGCGCGCAAGCCGTCGAGCGCCAGGAGATGGGCGGCGACGAGATCGGTGACGTGGATGTAATCGCGGATGCCGGTGCCGTCCGGCGTGGAATAGTCGGTGCCGAAGATGTCGAGATGCGGCACGCGACCCAGCGCCACCTGGCATGCCCGCTTGATGAGGTGGGTGGCCTTCGGCGTGGACTGGCCGGTGCGGCCTTGCGTGTCCGCTCCGGCGACATTGAAGTAACGCAGCACCATGGGACGGAAGTCGTAGGCGCGCGCGGCGTCCTCCAGCATCCATTCCGTCATCAGCTTGGAGCGGGCGTACGGACTGATCGGCTCCTTTGGCTCATCTTCCGCCAGTGGCTGTGTCGCATCCACACTGTACACGGTGGCGGTGGAGGAGAAGATGAAGGCTTTCACGCCCTCCTCGATGCAGGCCTCGACCAGCGCGCGCGAGGTCCCGACGTTGTTGGCATAGTAGCGCAGCGGCTGCTCGACCGATTCCGGCACCACGATGGAGCCCGCGAAATGGATCACGGCATCGATGCCGTGGTCCCGCAGCACGCGGCGGACCAGCGGCTGGTCGCCGGCATCGCCTTCAACGAACCCCGCGCCCTCGCCCACCAGCGCGCGGCGGCCCGTGGAGAGATTGTCGAGCACCACCACCGGCTCGCCGCGGTCGAGCAGCGCGTAAGTCATATGGCTGCCGATGTAGCCGGCGCCGCCGGTGACGAGGACGGTCATGCGAATCCACCGAACATCCTGGCGTGATGGCGCAAATCCGGCAGTTTTGCCAGCCGCTTGCGATTATACAAAATAGTCGTATATTTCGACTATTGGAGGAGCAACATGCGTGAATTCTCGACCGTCGAGTTGTTGCGTGACCTGAAGACCGTCACCCACGCTGCGGCGCGCGCGCCCATCGCCATTACCCAGCACCGCAAGACCCGCTTCGTACTCATGGCGATCGAGGACTACGAAAGAATGCGCGGCAGCCCCGACCCGCGCCGTGTTTACCGCACGAATGAAACGCCCCCGGAGTTGAGGGCCATCCTGCTTGAAGGCCTGGACCGCATCACCGAAGGGCGGGATGACGACGAATAAGCGACTGCGCAAAGGCGATATCGTCCTCTATCCCTATTTGTGGGCGGACCAGCAGGAGAGCGGCGAAACGGAGGGCCGCAAAACGCGTCCCGCCTGCCTGGCCCTCCGGCTCCACGATCCAAAGAACAACATTCATCACCTCATGCTGGTCGCCATCACGAGCCGCGAGCCTGCGAAAGGCCGCGTCGCCATTGAGGTGCCGGACACCGAGCGGCAGCGCGCCAAGCTTGTGCGCTACCCGCGCGCATGGGTGATTGTCGATGAATACAACTACGATATCGAAGAGTCGTCTTGGTACTTCGAGGCCAAGCCGCTTGGCGCATTCAGCGAGCCATTTCTGCGGCAGGTCACCGACGCGCTGCGCAAGGAGATGCGCAGGGGTGCAAGACGCGTCGATCGAGCCCAGTAGCCGTTACGCGCCCATGGCGCCGACGATGGCGACGCTGCACACATTCATCGCCGGCGCGCCGCCGAGATTGTGGGTGAGGCCGATGGTCGGATTGGGCAGCTGGCGGGCGCCGGCGCGGCCCTGCAGCTGGAGATACATCTCGTACAGCATGCGCAGGCCTGACGCGCCGATGGGATGGCCGAAGCATTTGAGCCCGCCGTCGATCTGGCACGGCACTTCGCCATCGGCGTCGTAGAAGCCGTTCATCACGTCCTTCCACGCCTCGCCTTCGCGCGAAATGTGCAGGTCTTCCATCGTGACGAGTTCGGTGATGGAGAAGCAGTCGTGCACTTCCATCATGGAGATTTCGTCGCGCGGGTTTTTGATTCCCGCTTCCTCGTACGCCTTCTTCGATGCGATCCGAGCGGTGTGGAAGTAGCTGCCATCCCACGAATTGTGCTGGCTCTCGAGACCGTTCGACAGCGACAGCTGCAGCGCTTTCACGCCGATGATGTCCTTCTTGCCCATGCTGCGCGCGATCTCCGGCGTGGTGACGATGGCGCAGGCCGCACCATCGGACACGCCGCAGCAATCGAACAGGCCCAGCGGCTCGGCGATCATCGGCGCGTTCAGGCACATCTCTTCGGTGATCGCCTTCTGCAGATGCGCCTTGGGATTCTTCGTGCCGTTGGCGTGGCTCTTCACCGACACATGCGCGATGGCGCGCTTCAGTTCGTCTTTCGACACGCCATGCTTGTTGCGATAGGCGGACGCCAGCTGCGCGAAATTGCCCGGCGCCGAACCGTTGGCGCTCCACAGCGGCGCGAGCGTGGCGCCTTCGCGTTGCGGCAGGCCGCCATAGCCGGTGTCCTTCAGCTTTTCGACGCCCAGCGCGAGCGCAATATCGCAGGCGCCGGCGGCCACGGCGTACACCGCGCCGCGGAAGGCTTCCGAGCCGGAGGCGCAGAAATTCTCCACCCGCGTGACCGGAATGTTGGGCAGGCGCAGCGCAACGGACAACGGCGTGCCGCCATTGCCGACATGCTGCTCGGCGATGGCGGTGGAGAACCACGCGGCCTGGATCTGGCTGGTTTCGACGCCGGCATCCTGCAGCGCTTCCAGATAGGCCTCGACCATCAGCTCCTCGGCCCCGGATTCCCACCGCTCGCCGAATTTGGAGCAGCCCATGCCAAGAATGGCGACCTTGTCCTTGATGCCCGTTGCCATGGAATGTCCTTTCAGGCTCCGGCGGCCATGCACCGCCGCTCTACACTATACGCGGTTGATTCCGGCATCCGCCATGCCAGCGCGGCGGCGGCCGCGTCCGGCCAAGCCGCGAAACATAGCAGAAACGGCGTCAACTGCCTCAATTGAGGCGATTGTCCGGGGCTTGACAGTAATAATGTTGCAGGATCACCCTGCCGGACTCGAACGCAAGTCCGGTCAGGAGGGTCAGCGGCATGTTCCGATGGTTGTACCGAGCGGCTGGTTTCGCGTGGCGCCGCGCAGGCGACGCATCAATTCTTGCGTGGGCATTTCCTACCAAATGGGCCTTCCTCGTGGGCCTGATACTGGCGACAGGCACAGGATTGGCCGAGTGGTCGCGTCATCAACCACTCGATCACCTCGTTATTTGGACCGTAGTCGCGGCAATAGCGGGCCTTGTAGCGGCACATCTCGTACTGACCTTTGTGCAGCGGCTTGGCGGCAAACCTCAGGAGCCGGACCTAACAGCCGCAATTACCGAGGCCAAAGCGCGAGGACGCAGACCACCACCGGACAGGCCAACAATTTCATTCGATCCGAACGATAATTTTCTGGACGGCGGCACACGCCATTTCAAGGTCGCCATTAAAAACACAACCCCCGCGCACCTTGAAGAGTGCCAGCTATTTCTTCGCACAACCCACCCGGACGGATCGCACGAGAAGGAGGGCGAGGAAGGGGCGATAACAGCGCCCTTCGAGTTAAAGAGGGGGCAAACAGTCTCTAAGCCGTTTATTCAGATACAAGAAGGCCGGGAGATTGACGGCGTAAGCATAGAGAATTTCACGCTGTACCAAGCGCGTTGGGAGGAGACAATTTCAACCTCTCTTCTGCGGCCCGGCCTCTATTTTCTGCGGATCACTTCGCTTTCAAAATATGCTGCCCCCGGCGAGCTGAATCTGAGGCTGGAGCACATTCACGGCAAATGGACACTCACCGAATCTAGTGAACTCGCACCGGCAAGCGCATTCCGAATGTCCGTCATAGAACTGTGTAGGGAGGCGGCAAAACAGCACGGCTGGCGCATCTTTGAGTTTGACAAAGAAAATACGGCCGTAAAATTCGCCAAATGCGTTGCACAAGGCGCGCTCGACGGTTCATTCAAAGTTTGGGGGAGCGATTGCGGCAACTACGACATGGAAACAGCCGCGCGCGTCAATCCCCTAGTCGTGATCCCGGCCAGCGATTTCGAGCGATACTGGATCGATTTGCCGCCCGCGCTGAATGCAACAGATAATCGCCATGTCGCTACCTTCGACCCGGAACATACACGCCAATATACGCCTCGGCATGGAAAGATTTATGTGAACCTCCACGCGGAACGTGCGCCAGCATTGGAGTGGCTAAGAACAGAGGCTCCCGCCCTTATGAAGATCAACAGCGGGGAGCGGACTTAATGTCAGCACCCCCTAATCGCTTCCGCGAAAATGTCTGCGTTCAGCCGGTTGTTATACCGGAACTGAAATTCTGCCACATAGAGCGGGAGATATTTGCGACTCACCTTGTGGAACGTCCCCATGAGGCCGCGCTTGAGGATGCTCCAGAAGCCTTCAATCGTGTTCGTGTGAACCGCGCCGACAACGTAGCGGTTGGCCGCGTGGTGGGCGTGACCGTGATTGTATTCGCCCTGAAGGCTTCTGTAGGCCGGGTATTCATCCGTCGCGAGCAGCGAGACGTTCGTGCTGACAGTTTCGCGCACGAACGATTGCAGGGCTTCTTTGGTCATGCGGTCCAGACAACGGGCAACGCAGCTACCGTTGCGCTCTACAGCGCCGACAACGGCAAAGCTGTTCTGACGCCACTTGCCATGCAGCTTCTTGTCCGCGTGACAGTTGCGATCATCGCCGCCGATGAAGGTCTCATCGACCTCCACAATGCCAATCAGCTTGCGGAAATTCTTGTCCACCAGCGCCGCGCGAATGCGGTGCGTCATGTAGAGCGCCGTTTCGTAAGAGCCGAACCCCATCTCCCGATAAATCTGGTGGGCCGAAACGCCCTTCTTGCTGACCAGCATCCGGTGAATGACGCGAAACCACTCCCGCAGCTTGATGTTCGTGTTCTCAAACACCGTGCCGACCAGCACGGAAAAGCGGTAGCCATGAACGCTGCATTCCTTGCACTGCCAATGGAACGGCCGCGCCTTAAGCACATACACGCCAACAGCGCCGCAACGCGGGCAAGAGACGCCCGTAGGCCAGCGGTTGCGGGCCAGATACGCCTTGCAGGCGTCATCGCTCGGAAACGCCCGCTCCCATTCCCCGATGGTCATCTGGTGGATGCGCTTGGCCATGGCCGGAAATCCCTCAAATCCGGAGCTAACATATGCTGAAACAATCTAACTGTCAAGTTCCAGATAATCGCCTCAATTGATAATTTGTTTCGGCCATGCGACCCTGCAACAAAGGAACCCCGCCCGTGGCCCGCACGTTTTGGGTGCGGGCCACCCATGCAACGCGTGGGCCCTGACGGGTCAGGCGCGGCTGAAAGCCGGAAACCAACAAGGAGTTGAAGAATGTCGAAGAAATTTGGAATGGCGATGTTCGGTGCGTTGATGGCCGGCGCCATGGCGCTCGCCGCGCCGGCACAGGCCGACGGCGTCAAAGTGGGTACATTGACCTGCCAGGTGGCCAGCGGCTGGGGGTTCATCTTCGGATCCTCCAAGGATCTGCGGTGCAACTTCGCGCCCGGCCACGGCATGGGTGAGCATTACATCGGCTCGATTTCGAAATTCGGCGTCGATATCGGCTACACCTCCAGCGCGACGATCATCTGGGAAGTGTTCGCGCCGAGCAGCGGACCCAAGCGCGGCGCGCTGCAGGGCGATTATGCCGGCGCCACGGCGAGCGCCACGGTCGGCGTGGGCGTGGGCGCCCATGCGCTGGTCGGCGGGCTGGACCGCTCGATCACGCTGCAGCCGCTGTCGATCGAAGGCAATACCGGCCTCAACGTGGCCGGCGGTATCGGCGCGATGAGCCTCAGATCCGTGCCCTAATACCGCCGCAAAGCTGCGGTGCATTGACGCCGCACATTGCGTTCACCCTAGGCAGAAAGCCCGCCGGTCACCCGGCGGGCTTTTTGTTTGGCATCGGACTGCCGAAGCGGGCCCGACTCACGCAAATGGCGTCAATTCACTGTCCTGGGCAGACGGCCGGCTCGTCGTTCTGGAAACTGAGCCAGCTGTTCACCGACGTGCTCGGCGGCGCGCCGAAATAGCCGATGAACACCAGCGATTGCAGATTGTAGGTAAAGCCGTTCACCGTGTACGGGTAGGCGCCGTAATTGGCGTTGTTCTCCAGCGGATCGCCGTCCTCCATGATGCTGTTGTCCTTGCAGTTCACCACATTGTCGATGAACGGATCGTCCATCCACTCGCCGATCTCATGCGAAAAGGCGGAGACGTCTTCGGAGAATGCGCCCGGCGTGTCGACATACGTCGCGTAGGCGTACGTCTGGCCGGCCGGCGGCGCTAGGTCGCAAATGGGTCGCCGTTCGACAGTTTGTCTCAACCGCTCTTTGTAGGTTCTTATAGAAGCTGAAATGCTTGCATCTTGCTTCGGTTCGCAAAGAGTGTCCCAATCGCGCTTGTCCTTCGACGCGTGAGAATGAGCGATGCGAACCTCTGTCATGGAAATGCCCACGATCACGGCATTTCATTTCAAGTGCGATCCGGCGATCGAACTCTGCAATTCCACTTTCGAAGCTTGGGTCCGGATCGGTCGTTCTGCCCGGGTGATGTGGTTTGTATTCGAGTCGGGCGCCCGGGATGCTCGCCGGCGCACGGCCTTGAGCCTCACCCGGGGTGCTCTTTCGTTGATTCGCGCCGACGATGGCTCGCCCAGCAGACAGGCGACGCTGACCGAAAATCTGAATATCTGGGACAGGCAATGGCATCACCTTGCGGTCTCGGTGCATGGGCGGTCCGCGCGCATCTATGTCGACGGCAGGTTTATCGCAGAGAGCCACAGCGACCTGTTGGAACCGCAAGCGATCGAGGAATGCGGGCCGCTATTGTGGGGCGCCCCCAGCGGCGAAAGCGTGTTCATGCATGGAGCACGGGCCTGGAACCGCACTCTCTCCGAAACGGAAATTCGCCGCTCCATGCATGACCAGACAAATCTGAGCCGCGATCGATTGTCGCTCGATTGTGTCGTCCGGAACGGGAGCGTAGCGAACAGGATCACCGGCGAGACTGCCGCTCCGATCTGGCCTATCGCCTCGCTGCATCACCCGGCAGTTCTGCGAGCCGACGACGACAACAGCTATGTCATCAACGATGTCGATCTGGTGCTCTCTCAGGACATGGTGCCGGAAAGCCAGGATGTCACCATCTATGCCGATACGCTGACGCTTCCGTCGCAGCTGAAGCATCAGGGCAATCTGTCGATCGTCGCCCGATCCATCATCGCGAACGGCGCGACCATCGATCTTTCGGGAGCGCCCGGAAACGCGTACCCGGCGGACAGCGTGGCGGATAAGGGCCTCGACGGTGCGACGCCGGGCGCAAAAGGCGGCAAGGGCGTGACCGGTGCAGCCGGCGGCCGCGGACAGGATGGCGGCCACCTGACGATCATGGCCGCGGGTCTGGTCGGCACATTGAATTTCGTCAGCCCGGGTGGCGCAGGCGGCAGAGGCCAGGGAGGCGGGCCGGGCGGCAGCGGCGCGCAAGGCTCGATGGGCGCCGATTGCACCCAGGGGGGCGATTATTGCAGCGGCTGGGAGGATAATCCGGAACCGGGCGGAAAAGGCGGCGATGGTGGGGACGGCGGCGATGCGGGCGCCTCGGGCGATGGAGGCAATGGCGGCGGCTCCCTGCTCAAGCTCATCGAAGGGCAGCCGAGCATGCCGGTTCAGTACGGCGGCCCCGGCCCCGACCAAGGTGCGTCACCCGGTAGCCCAGGTCCGGTCGGCGGAGGCGGATTGGGCGGCCGGCACATGGACAGTCATTCATCCGATGATCTGGGCGTGTCGGAATGTTACCTCGGCGACGATCGGGCCGATACAGGCCCTCCGGGCGACACCGGGGGGTACGGCGGAGGCCCCACGGGCGGCGCCGGAGGTTATCCCGGAACGAACGTCTGGCAATCGGAAGTCGCGTCCGGCTTTCAGGCGGTCTATCCCATCTCGCTTGCGCTTGGGACGCTTCAGAAAGCCGAACGCGCATACTTCAATGGCGATTACGACACCGCGACCACGCTGCTGAGCTGGCTTTCGCAAGTCTGCAGCCAGGACGGGGAGTGGGGTTCGATCGGCGGCCGCGTCGGAACGCTGCTGACCCAGCTGAGCCAAGGCCTCACGTTTTACGGCCGGCCCCGCAATGCCGTCCCACTCGCCGATGCGCCGACCTACCTTACGGCGCTGGGGAGCTTGCTGACCGCCGGCGAAATCGTCGAGCAGGACTATTTCCGCTTCGCGGATCAACAGCAGTCCGACACCGCGCGCCTGGAAGCGATCAAATCGCGGCTCGATGGTGTGCAAAGCGCGATTCAGCAGCTGCAAGACCAGATGCAGAAGGCCGCCGACCAGCAGGGGCCCGTCAATCAGGCGATCGACGATCTCCACGCGCAAATCGAAACTCAGTTCAACGCACTGGTCGCAGCGCAGACCGCCTTTCAGGACGCGCTGGTGGCAAAGGTCGGCTGCGCGAATTTCATGGCCATCCTGCAGGCGGTCGGGGCGGTGATCACCACGGGTGCCGGCGGGTTGCAGGACCTGCAGAAAATGGGCAGCGCGCTGGATAGCGTGGGTGCCGACCTCTCCGGCGCCAACACCATCATCAAAGGCATCAAGACGGCGACGTCGGACATACAATCGGTCAAGAACGCCTGGTCGCAGCTGGCCGGCTTGATCGCCAACGCACCCGACGCCGGGAAGATCGCCGTGCAGAGGAGCGATTTCGACCAGATGATGCAGCCATATCTCGCAATGCCGGAGGCTCAGGTCTACGTCACCGCAATGCACGCCTATTTGGCGTCCGTGCAGGCCCGCAACCAGAAGATCCTGGAATCGGATTCGCTCGTGATCCTCCAGGCGCAGATAGAGGCCACCATCGCGCAGAAGCAGGCGGAGTCCGCGCGCGTCTCGACAATGCTCGCCGACCAGGCGAACCAGGATCCGACGCTGCCGGACTATGTGGCCTTCATGGCGGGCGCATATGAGGACATGCAGAAGCTGCTGTTGCGCTACTTGTTCGAAGCCAACGCGGCGCTCAGTTACTACACCCTGGTCGAGCCCCAACTGTCGGTGGGTTCTTCGGAGCACGCCCTCACCATGGCCGACATCGCCTCGGCTTTTTCGGACATCCAGACGGCGTTGCCGGATTTCATCAACAACAGCAACGGGCCGCAGCAGCCGTTCGAAAGTCTGGACGTGACGCTGCAACCGGCGGCAACGGGCGTGTACAGCGACGCCAAGGACGACCCGTTCCAGACGTTCATCGCGGGCAACAATGGCGTTCACGAGCTGCCGTTTTCCGTTCCGCTGAACGTGTTGCCCGGGTTGTATCAGGTGACCGCGAGCGACTTTACGATTACCGCTCCGGGGTTCTCGACCACTAACGGGCAGCTCATGCTGCGGTTGCGCCACAGTGGGTACGCGCCCTTCCTGGATGCAACGGGAGCCACGGTCGAATTCAGCCATGACTCGATCGAAGTGTATTATTCCTACGAATTGGATGGAAGCGGCAACCCCAAGCAACTCGGCGGCGGCAGCCTGTCCAGTACGAACTACATCGGGGTTAGCCCCTGCACGTCGTGGCTATTGACGGTGCGGGAAACCGAAAATCCCGGTTTGGATATCAGCCGGATCGCGACAATCAACCTGAGTTTCGCCGGCAAATCACGGCTGTTGGCGGGTACAGTTCCGCCAAACCATAAAGGATAAAATGGAGAGGTCGATGAACTTACGCTCGTCTTCCAGAAATTCCAGGCCGGCGGCTTTGCCTGCGGGGGACGACGTTCCGATCACGATGTCCTCCATATTGTCCCACAGAGCCGCGGCGAGCAGGCCTTGCGCCGGGCCAGGTGCTTGCCCGTAACACAGTCGATAGCAGGAAGCCGGTTCCGTTCGCGCGCGGAGCCCTGGCTTTTCAAGATTCGGTCTATCCGAAGATGGTCTTGTCCTCGCCGAAGAACAGGGGCGAGCGGGAGTGGTCGATGAACTTACGCTCGTCGTCCAGAAGCTCCCGGCCGGCGGCTTGGCCTTCGGGGGACGACGCTGCGGTCATCATATCCTCCAAACTGTCCCACCAAAGTTGCGCCACGCCGTCATACATCTCCGGTGAATCGCGCCGCGCGCGGATGACGTCATTGAGGTCCGCGGTCAACGAATGCAGTTGTACATAGCGGCGAATGCGAAGCGTCTCGCGATGCTTCGCCACCAAGGGCGCGTGCTTGTCGAACCAATAGGCCTGGAAGTCCTCGCGCGACAGGTCGGGCGCGCGGTGCAAGCAGAAGGTCAGTTTGATCATGGGTCACCGAGTGGTTTTTGAGGACCGCCACTCTAGGCCTCAGCGTCGAACAAACGGAATGGCGTGTACGCCCGTGCGCGGCGCTCCGTTTCAACTCATACTTCCCCTTCCCCCCAACTTTGTGGGGGACGGTGGCTGACGCGGCCCGCGCGACAGCGCGAGCGCGTTAGACGGAAGGGGGGCGTGTCTGCAAGCTCTTGCGACATCGCCGTGCACGTTCCCCCATCAGTCATCGCTCGCGTAACCCGCGACCGATGACAGCTTCCCCCACGAGGCGGGGGGAAGCGGAACGCAAGCTTCACAGAGCCGCGCGCGCCCGGTGACAACGTCCCGCGAGGGGGGAAGCGGAACGCTGTATCGTTTCAACCGCTTCGCGCCCGCTTTGATTTCGCATCGGACTGCCGAAGCGGGCCCGACTCACGCAAATGGCGTCAATTCACTGTCCTGGGCAGACGGCCGGCTCGTCGTTCTGGAAACTGAGCCAGCTGTTCACCGACGTGCTCGGCGGCGCGCCGAAATAGCCGATGAACACCAGCGACTGCAGATTGTAGGTAAAGCCGTTCACCGTGTAGGGGTACGCGCCGTAATTGGCGTTGTTCTCCAGCGGATCGCCGTCTTCCATGATGCTGTTGTCCTTGCAGTGCACCACATTGTCGATGAACGGATCGTCCATCCACTCGCCGATCTCGTGCGAGAAGGCGGAGACGTCTTCGGAGAATGCGCCCGGCGTGTCGACATAGGTTGCATAGGCGTACGTCTGACCGGCCGGCTGGCTGCCGTTGGCGCTGTGATAGCCGCCGATGCAGCAGATCCCTTCCGTCAGGTAGATGTCCTTGGTGACAAAGATCGGCAGGACGCCCGGGTTGATCTCCGCCAGGTTCGTGATGAATTTTTGCAGCTTCTTGTCGAAGAGCTGGTACTCGAACGTGCCGACATTGGCGGTGACGCCCGGGGGCGCAAACGGGTTGGCCTCGACGTCGCCTTCACCGGGAAGAACGGTGATCTTCTGCTCCGGCAACACAGTGGGGCTGCCGAGCCGCACATGATACTGCGTGTTCGTGCTGACGGATGACCAGAAATTTCCCCGCTGGAACGCGTCGATGTACTGCGTCTTGCCGAGATTCACGCCGCCTTGCACGTAGGTCACGTTGGCTTTGAACAGGGGCGAGCCCAGAAAATTGCTGAGCAGCGACTGGCCGTTCGGGAGCCTGGTCTTCGCGGGATCGAGGACGGTGTTTCCGTTGGCGGCTCCGTAGACCATCTTGATCGGGATGATGAGAACGGGAGTGGTGGTCGGGGCATTGTTGGTGGCGGGGTCGGTGCCGACCATCGTGTAGTTCACCGTCTTGCCCTTGTGGTCGACGAAACTGCCGTTCCACTGGGTCAGTTGGGCTGCGGGGCTCACCGGCGCCAGATGGCCCGGCGCATTGTTCGGCAGGGCGAGGAACAGCGGCCGCGCGTGCCGCATCATGTCCGATGTCGGGGCGGCTACGACGCCGGACATCGTCAGGGAACTCGCCAGCAGCGCCAGCGACGCCAAAGGATATCGCATCGATTGTCTCCTGAAGTTCCCCTTCGGTGGGACCGATCCCAGTGCGGCGCTCAACGCGCCAAGGCGGCTTCGGTTCCGCCGGCGCTGCCCCGGGCAAGCGCAAAAATGAGGGCGCTCGCCGGATTGTGTGCGGCCGTCCCGGCTCCACGTCTTTCATTTTCGCCGCGCCGATGGTCTAGTCCGCCCGCAAAAAACGGGTGGGGAGACCTCCATGAAATTCGCTGCTGTCGTGCTCGGCGCAGGCTGCGCGCTCGCCCTTTCGATGGCGCTCGCCGCGGACGGAACCGATCCGCTGGCGCCCATCGGCGGGCCGGCGCAGCCGCCGCCTCCGCCCCCCAAGCCGGTGAGCGAGACCCTCTTCGGCCGGCAGGTCACCGACAATTACCGCTACATGGAGCAGATGGGTCCCGAAACGAAGGCGTGGATGAAGGCGCAGGGCGCCTACACCCGCAGCGTCATCGATGCGATCGCGCCGCATGCCGCGCTCGCCAAGCGGGTGGCGGCGTTCACCGGCAGCTTCGGCTTCATCCAGAACTACGCCACCTATGGCGGCCGCGCCTTCTACGAGGAGCGCACGCCCGGCGCCGACAATTTCGATCTCGTGGTGAAGGACGCCAAAGGCAAGCGCAAGATCGTCGACGTGGCGGCGATCCGCGCCGCGCATGGCGGCACGCCTTACGCCATCAACTACTTCCTCGCCTCGCCCGATGGGACGAAAGTGGCGGCGGGCATTTCCGCCGGCGGGTCGGAAGCCGCCTCGCTGTTCGTCTATGACGCGGCGGGCGGAAAGCAGATCGCGGGGCCGATCGACCGCGCGGATTTCGGCGCGACCTCGTGGAGCAGCGACTCGAGGCTCCTCTATCTCATCCGGCTCAAGAAGCTCGCGCCGGGCGAGGCCGACATCAACAAGTACAAGAACGCCACCGCGCAGGTCTGGGACCTGAAATCCGAACCGGTGTCCGTCGCCGGCAACGGCATCGGCAAGTCCACC
>DIZC01000062.1:0-8148 GCA_002429315.1 Alphaproteobacteria bacterium UBA6038 | reverse complement strand
GCGCTGCTCGCCTCCATCAACGGCGTGCAGAACGAAGTGAAGCTGTGGACCGCGCCGGCGGCATTGGCGAACAGCCCGAACGCGCCGTGGAAGCCGTTCGTCGACCGCAGCGACGGCGTGACCCATGGCGACATCCGCGGCAATGAATTCTTCCTGCTGTCGCACAAGAACGCGCCCACATTCCAGGTGCTGGAGGTGAAGGCCGGCGCGCCGATCTCCTCGGCGACCATTCTGGTGCCGGCGCAGCCCGATCGTGTGATCGAGGACGTGCATGCGGCCTCCGACGGCCTCTATGTACTGACGCGCCGCGGCGCCTATTCGCAGCTGTGGCGCATCCCCACCGGCACCACGCGCATGGAAGAGATCGCGCTGCCGTCTCGCGGCCACGTCGGCGAAGCGTTTACCGATCCGCGCCGGCCGGGCATCGCGATCAATTTCTCCAGCTGGGTGCTGCCGCCGCAGCAATACGCCTACAACCCGAAGACGAAGACATTCACCGATCTCGGCATCGAAGTGCGCGGCGCCATTGACCCCGCCCAGTTCACGGTGAGCGATCTGGAGGCGAACGCGCGCGACGGAACCATGGTGCCGCTGTCGGTGATCCAGCCCAAGGGCGCGCCCACGCCGCAGATCGTGCTGATCGAAGCGTACGGCTCGTATGGCATTTCGGAGCTCGCCGACTTCAGTTCGCGGCGGGCCGCGGCGATGAAGGAAGGCATCACCTATGCCGTTTGCCACGTGCGCGGCGGCGGTGAACTGGGCGAAGCCTGGCGGCTGGCCGGCAAGGACGCGAACAAGCACAACACCTGGCAGGACGAGATCGCCTGCGGCGAAGATCTGATCGCCCGCGGCATCACCAGCAAGGACAAGCTGTTCATCCTGGGCGGCTCGGCCGGCGGCATCACCATGGGCCGCGCCATGACGGAACGGCCGGACCTGTTCGCCGGGGTGATCGATATCGTGCCGGCGGCCAACACGATCCGCTCCGAATTCACCCCCAACGGGCCGCCCAACATTCCGGAGTTCGGCAGCATCGCCAACGAGCAGGGATTCAAGAATCTGTATGAGATGGATTCGACCCAGCACGTGAAGCCCGGGGTGACGTATCCCCCGGTGATGATCTCAACTGGCCTCAACGATCCGCGAGTGTCGCCATGGGAGCCCGCGAAGTTCGCAGCGGTGCTGCAGGCGTCGGGCACTCCCAATCCGGTGCTGCTGCGCATCGACGAGGAAGCCGGCCACGGCATCGGCTCGACAAAGACACAGACCGATGCGCTGGCGGCGGACTGGGTTGCGTTCGTCAAGTGGCGCGCCGGCGTGCCGGGCTGGCGGCCGGATTTCACCAAGCACGCGAGCTGAGGCGGAACGGTGCGAGATCGAAACGGGGCGGCTGGCCGAGCGCAAGATCGGCCAGCGCTTCGCCGATGGCTGGCGAATGCTTGAAGCCGTGCCCCGAGCAGGGCGAGGCAAGGATCACGCGCTTGGAGTCGGGGTGGGTGTCGATGACGAAGCCGAAATCGGGCGTAACCGTGTAGAGGCAGGTCGTGGCCTTGACGCAATGCGGGCCCACGCCTTCGAGATGCGGCGCGATCAGCGCGCGCATGGCGGCGATTTCTTCGGTTGAGACTTCGCGGTTGACCGTGTCCGGCGTGGTGGTGGATTCGAACTGTTCGCTGGCGACTTTGATGGCGCGCACGCCGTCGATAGCCGGGAAGCCGTAAAGCCCCTGCTTCGAATTCTGCAATTCCCAGATGAAGATGGGGAATCGCTCGGGACGAAACGGCGCGATGTCGTGAAGCTCGAACCAGAATTGCACCTGCCGGTAGATCTTAAAGACTCGCATGTAACGCGCGCCCAGCAATTGCGGCAGCCAGGGACCCGCGGCGACGATCAGCTTGCCGGCGCTGTACGTGCCCTTGTCGCTGGTGATCCGCACACAATCGGGTGCCGGTTCGAATCCCAGCACCGTCTCGTTGGCGCGGACGTCTGCGCCATTCTTCTGCGCCAGCGCCAATTGCGCGCGAACGCATTCTTCCGGCCGGACAAAGCCGGCGCTCGGCTCGAAATAGCCGAATTCGTCGTCGCGCACCTTCAGTTGCGGCCAGCGGGCGCGGATATTCGCGGCTGTCAGCAGTTCGTGCGCGATGCCGAATCTCTCCGCCGCCGCCACCGTCTTCTGGAAGAAGCCGGCGACGTGCGTCACCGCCGCGTTGCTGTGGCTGGAGACGATGAGGCCGCCCACCTCGCTCAAAAGACTCGCGCCGGTCTCGCGTTCGATCTCCCGCCACAGTTTGTGCGACCGCATGACCAGTGGTGTCAGATGATCGCCTTCACCGATCGCCAGCCGCGTCACCCGCGTTTCGCCGTGCGACGAGCCCAACGTATGCGGTGGATGGTGCCGGTCGAAGCCGATCACGCGTACGCCGCGCTTGGCGAGCTGGTACGCCGCCGCAGCTCCCATCGCGCCCAGGCCGACTATGGCAACGTCGAATTCTGGCATGGCACGCGCCGGCTAAGCCGGAACGGCTTTCCAGAAATAACGGCGGAAGCCGCGCCGGTCGTCGAAATCCTTGATGCGGAAAGCCATGCGCACTTTCGTGCCGCTGTCGATCTGGCCCTGCTCGACATCGGTGATGTCGGCCATCAGCCGGCCACCTTCGGCAAAGGTGATCATACCGTAATGGTTGGGCGGATTCATCGAGAAGGTGAGGAAGTCCGCCGACCACGACAACACCGTGCCTTCCGCTTCGGCAAAGCTGTACGGATCCTGGCTGTCCACCGCCTTGCAGTTGGGATTGACGCAGATGCGCGCACGCGGGAATTGCGCCGTGCCGCACACGCGGCATTTGCCGCCGACGAGCCCCGTGAGCATGTCGCTCTTGCGATAGAGAACGGAGAGCGCGGTGCGCTTGTCGATTTCCGCGCGCATGCCTTTCTCCAGCTCGATGAGCCCATTGAAGGCGAGGAATTTGAGGTAATTGGTTTCCTCTTTCCGCCGGGCGAGCGAGCCGGTGACGCCGCGGCGCGTCGGCAATTTCTCGATTTCCGGCGTCACTTCGAACAGCAGCACGTCGCAGCCTTGGCCGAACTGTGCGACCAGAATTCTGTCGCCCGGCTTTGCCTGCTCGAGCGCGTGGACCAACATCACCAGCGAGTGCGCCGCGCCGGAATCGCCCAGCGTTCCCGCCAGATTGTCCCGCACCTTGGCGGGATCGATGTCGCAGCGCTTGGCGAGCTGCTGATCCAGTTTGGCGAAGGGACACGGCAGAATGAGATGCGCGATTTCGGCGCCGCTCACGCCGGCTTTGTCGAACAGCGCCCGAATCGCGGCCGGCACGATTTTCGAATAGCCCTCGTCGCGGATCCAACGTTCTTCCCAGCCATAGTCGAATTCCTCGCTCTCGCCGCGGAAGTGATCGACGAAATCGACCGTGACCGAATGGTTGGCGAGAAGATTGGCAATGGCGCCCTCTCGCCCGAGCGTGACCGCCCCACCGGCATCGCCATAAGCCATCTCCTGCGGGGACGCGGCGCGCGCTTTGCGCTTCTCGCCGGCGACCACCAGCGCGTTTTTCGCCCGCCCCGATTTCACCGCGTCGAAAGCAGCAAGGATTGCGGACGTGCCGCAGCGCTGAGAGGACGCGATATCTAAGGCAGATAGGTCATCCCGCAAATTCAGCGCGCCGGCTACGATGCCGGCGTTTTGGCGATCCGAAAACGGCATGGTGGTGGAGGCGAAATAGATCGCGTCCACGTGCGCGCGGTCGGTGAGCGGATCGGCGGCGGGCAGGCAGTCGCGGCCGGCCTCCACGGCCATGGTGACGGCGTCTTCGTCCCAGTTCGCCATGGCGCGCTCGCCCTTCGCCGCACCGCGCAGACTGGGCGCGAACCAGGCGTTCGCCTCCGCGATCGCCTTGCGCTGCAGCCGCGCCCGCGGAACGTAAGCGCCATAGCCCGTGATGCCGACCATTGTCCCTGCCCTATCTTGCCGGGCGGGAGAAAACCAGCTTTGCGCGCAGGTGACAACTAAAGTGAGCGATAGCGCCGGAACCATTCGACAAAGCGCGGGATGCCCTCGGTGAGCGGGGTTGCGGGCGCGAAGCCGAAGTCGCGCGCCGCGCGCGAAATGTCGGCATAGGTTTCGCGCACGTCGCCGGGCGGCGCTTTCGCCTGCTCGATGCGCGCGCTCTCGCCGGTCGCCTCTTCGATCAGACGAATCAATGTCAGCACGCTCTCCGGCCGGCCGTTGCCGAGATTATAGAGGCGATGCGGCGCCTCTGGTGTCGCCGGAAAGGGCGTCTCCACGATGCGCACCAGCGCCGCGACGATATCGTCGATATAAGTGAAGTCGCGCCTTAGCGTGCCACCGCCGAACACCGGCAGCGGCCGTCCGTTCAGTATCGCATCGGTGAACAACCAGTAGGCCATGTCCGGCCGGCCCCAAGGACCGTACACGGTGAAGAACCGCAGACCCGTCTGCTTCAATCCGAACAGCGCCGCATAGGAATGTGACATCAGTTCGCCGGCACGCTTGGTCGCGCCGTAGTACGACAGCGGCTTGTCGGCACGAGCGTCTTCCGAGAACGGCGGCGTGGAGTCGTTACCGTACACAGAACTCGACGAGGCATAAATCAGATGCGCAAGTCCCTCGTGATGGCGCGCGAACTCCAGCACATTCTGATGACCGACCAGGTTGGACCGCGTATAGGAACCCGGATCGACCAGTCCGTGGCGCACGCCGGCCTGCGCAGCGAGATGCAGGATGGCATCGTAGCGCTCGCCAGCGGTTGCCGCTGCGATCGCTTCCGCATCGCCGATATCGCACGCGGCGAACCGGAACCCGGCGCGATCCGAAAGCTGCGCCAACCGGGCGCGCTTCAAGGCCGGGTCATAATAGGCGTTAAGGTTGTCGAGCGCGGTGATCTCGTGCCCTCGCGCCAGCAGCGCCGCCGCCGCATGGAACCCGATGAACCCGGCGCCGCCGGTCAGAAGCAATCGCATGAGATCGGCCCGTGGACGGTCCGGGGCTTAATATGCCATGAAGACAAGCCCTTCAAACCCGTCCGTGTTAATGGCCAAGAACCCGCCGCATGTCCGCAAAGCCGTTCTGCCCGTTGCCGGCATGGGCACGCGATTTCTTCCCGCGACCAAAGCGGTGCCCAAGGAGATGCTGCCGGTGGTGGACAAGCCGGTGGTGCAGTATGCCGTGGAAGAGGCGCGCGAGGCCGGCATCGAGCAGTTCATCTTCGTCACCGGACGCGGCAAGGGCATCATCGAGGACCATTTCGATCATGCCTATGAACTCGAGATGCTGCTGTCCGCGCGCGAAAAGACCGCCGAATTGGATAGCCTGCTGGAAGGCCTGCCGATCACCGGCGCGGTGAGCTTCACGCGCCAGCAAAAGCCCCTCGGCCTCGGCCATGCCGTCTGGTCGGCGCGCCATCTGGTCGGGGACGAGCCATTCGCCGTGCTGCTGCCCGACGATCTGATGGTGGGCCAGCCCGGCGGACTTGCGCAGATGATGGAGGTGTACAACGCAGTGGGCGGCGGCGTGATTGTCGCGGCCGAAGAAAAGCCGCTGGAAGAGACCAAGCGGTACGGGGTGATCGCACCGGGGCAGATCAAGGGCAACGCCATCGAAGTGAAGGGCTTGGTGGAGAAACCGAAGCCGTCCAAGGCGCCGTCGCGCCTGTGCATCATCGGCCGCTACATTCTGGCGCCCGAAATCTTTGCGGAACTCGACCGGCAGGAGACCGGCGCCGGCGGCGAGATCCAGCTGACCGATTCCATGGCGCGGCTGATCGGCCGCATGCCGTTCCATGCGGTGAAGACGACGTGCGCCCGCTACGACTGCGGCGACAAGGTCGGTTTCCTGCTCGCCAACATTGCCGTGGGCCTGACCCGGCCCGATATCGCGCCCGCCCTGAAGGCGATGCTGCGTGGCGTCGGGCCCTGATCCCGCCAATCTTTTCAATCACATAACCCGCACAACAGGTTGACCGGAGCCGCCGGACAATTAGAGTCCCGGCAGCGGCTGGGAAGAATGCGGCGCCGGCCGGCGCCCAATCTCCAGAAAGGCGAAATTGCGTGTGTGGCGGCGCGGACGCGCCGTTCGCAACGTTTGGCAAGGTACGAGCGGGATCGTGAGCAAACGCGGATTTCGATTGCCGCATGCGGCCGGCCTTCGCGCCCGCCGGCGGCGAACGGCTGCGATGATCGGCCTGGCCGCGCTGACGTTGTCGCTCGCGCAATCCGCGCGCGCTCAGGACGCTCTCGAGCAGAACGACGAATTGTTCGAGCAGAACCGCACCACCTACGGCGACATAGGCCTCATCGAGGTGCCGAGTGCGCGGATGGCTCCCGACGGACAGATGGCCTTCTCCTTCGGCGACGTGAACGGAAGTCAGTGGAGAATCGGCCTCGGATTCCAGATGTTCCCGTGGCTGGAGACGTCGTTCCGCTACAGCCATGTGCCGCACTTCTTCGACGACGGTGCGGTGCTCTACGACCGCAGCTTCGGCCTGAAGCTGCGGCTGTTCCAGGAAACGGCCTACACGCCCGCGCTGGCGATCGGCGCGCGCGACATCGTCGGAACGGGAATCTACGGCGCGGAATTCGTCGTGCTGTCGAAGCGGATCTGGACGTTCGATTTCACTGCCGGCCTCGGCTGGGGGCGGCTTGCTTCCACCGAGATGTTCCCCAATCCCATCGGGCTGGCAATTCCGTCGTTCAATACGCGCGCCACGAACACGGGATTGGGCGGCACCGTGGACTTCGGCCAATTGTTTCACGGGCCCGACACCAGCCTTTTCGGCGGTATCAACTGGCAGACGCCGATCGACGACCTCAGTCTGATGGTCGAATACAGCAGTGACCGCTACTTGCGCGAGCGGCGCAACACCCACTTCTTCACCCGCATGCCGGTGAACGTGGCGGCGTCCTATCGCGTGTTCGACAATGTGACGCTCACCGGCGGCTATCTTTACGGGACCACCTGGGGCGGCGTCGTCACTTTCCATTTCGATCCGACGCAGCCGTTCTTTACGCAGCGCATGGGCGCGGCGCCGTTGCCGCCGGCTCTGCGCAGTCCCCAGCAGCGTCAGTCGGCGCTGGACGAGCTGAACAAGAAGAACCAGGTGACGACGCTCAACTCCGGTGGATTGTCACTCAATATGGGGACCGACCCGGCCAACCTGAAGCAGATTCTGGAAGCGGCGCCCTCCTCCGCGGCGCGCGACTACGAAGTCGATGGCCGCACCCTCGCCATCAATGTCGACGGGCCGGCCGACATGCAGGCGCAGTGTCGTATCTTCGCACAGATCGCCGCGGCGTCGATTCCCGGGATCGATACCGTCGCGATCACCGATCTCTCCGGCCATGACGGCAACGTCGCCTTGTGCTCGGTCGCGCACGAAAACCAGACTGCTGCGCTCACCCTCACATCGATGCCGGGCAACGACGCGGTCGGCGCCGCTGCGGCCGACGCGAATGCCGGCGCGCCGATGCTGGACGTGCAGACGCTGCAGTTCCGGCCGACCGTGACCGATCCGCGTCAGGCCGAGCGCAGAATTCGCAGCGATGCCGACGGCCAGAATCTGGAGATCGACGCGGTCTCGGTCGGCGGCAACACCGCCCTCGTGTACTTCTCCAACACCAAATATTATTTCGAATCCGAGGCGATTGGCCGCCTCGCCCGCATTCTGCTCTCCGACACGCCGGCGGATGTCGAGATCTTCCGCATCATCTCGATCTATCACGGCGTACCGGTGCGCGAGACGCAACTGCTGCGCAGCGATCTTGAGCGGGTGATCAATCTATACGGCTCGGCGGCGGAGATCCGCGCCTCGATGAACGTCCTCGATGCGCCGCTGGACAATCCCGTGCTCGATGCGCAGCAGGACGATTACCCGCGGTTCGGCTGGTCGATCTATCCGCGGCTGGCGCGCTCCTTCTTCGACCCGAAGGCGCCGGCGCGGTTCGGCGTCTTCGGCGACGCCGACGGCTACACCGAACTGGCGCCGGGATTGACGCTGGAGACGATCCTCGAAGCCGCCATTTATAACGACCTGGGCAGCGCAACCCCCAGCGACAGCCAATTGCCGCACGTCCGCAGCGATTTCGGGCAGTATTACGACAAGGGGGCGAACG
>DIZC01000057.1 GCA_002429315.1 Alphaproteobacteria bacterium UBA6038 | reverse complement strand
CCGCGGTTGGTGTATTTCTTGGCGATGGAGATCACGAGGCGCAGATTCGCCTCGATCATTTCCCGCTTCGCCTGGCCGCTCTCGCGCTCGCCTTTCTGCGCGGTGTGAACGATGCGGCGGAATTCGGTGATCGACTGGCGGGTCTCCTGCGCCAGGGTCTGGATGTCGTCCCGCACTGCGTTGATCTTGTCGCGCTCTTCGGCCACGAAATCCCGCCAGCCGGGACGGGTGAGCCGGCCGACGCGCCGCGCCCAGTGCGGATCGAGCTCGTTGCCGAAATGCTCCTTGAGGAAATCGGCGCGCTCGACGCCCTGGCTTTCCGCCAGCCGCAGCAGCCGGCCTTCGAGCGAGACCAGACGGCGGTTGATGCCGTACATCTGGTCGACCAGCGCCTCAATGCGGTTGTTGTTGAGCTTGAGGCTTTTGACGAGGTCGACCGTCTCGTGGCGCAGCTTCTTGAAGCGGCGCTCCTGGCTGTCGGACAATTCGTCGGCGCCGAGCGCGGCTTCGACGCTCGCATCCTGCAGCTTGCCGAGTTTCTTGTAGAGGTTGGCGATCTTGTCGAGCGTCTCGAGCACTGCCGGCTTGAGCGCGGCTTCCATGGCGGAGAGCGGCAGGTTGCCTTCCTCCTCCAGTTCCTCGGCTTCGGCGGCGGCGGCCGCGGCGGCATCGGCGGCGGCGGCCGCTTCGACCGGATCGATGTCGTCGCCTCCGCCATTCACCTTGGGCGGCGGGGGCGGCACAGGCGGCGGCTCGGGCTTCTTGAACTCCGGGCGGAACGGAGCCGGCTGCGTGGCGCCGTTCGCGCCGTTGCCGCTGCTGGGGCTGTGGCCGGTGAATACCGAGGCCGGAACGTTGGCCAGCGGCTTGCCGTCCGGTCCCACCGGCGGCGGCACGTTGGGCTTGCCATCGGGGCCCATCGAATACATCGCTTCGAGATCGATGATGTCGCGGAGCAGCACCTTTCCGTCGTTCAGCTCGTCGCGCCACACGGTGAGCGCCTCGAACGTCAGCGGACTTTCGCACAGCGCGCCGATCATCAGCTCGCGGCCGGCCTCGATGCGCTTGGCGATGGCGATTTCGCCTTCGCGGGACAAAAGCTCGACCGAGCCCATCTCGCGCAGATACATGCGCACGGGATCGTCGGTGCGGTCGTAGGGTTCGTCTTCGCCGTCGGCCTTGGCGACCACGGCCTTGCCGGTGGCGGCGACGGCCGGCACCGCGCCTTCGGGCTGCTCTTCCTGCTCTTCCGACTCGATGACGTTGATGCCCATCTCGCTGAGCATCGACATGGTGTCTTCGATCTGCTCGGACGACACTTTTTCGGAGGGCAGAACCTTGTTCAGTTCGTCGTAGGTGACGTAGCCGCGCGCCTTGGCCTTGGTCACCATCTTGCGGACGGCCACGTCGCTCATGTCGAGCAACGGAGAATCGGCATCCTCGCGCTGCGCATTGGGATCGGCGCCGTCGCCCGGCTTTGCGCCGGGTTTCGCTTGCTGCACCACCTTGCCGTCCGGCTTCTTCAGGATTTCGGCGAGAGCGGCCTTGGCCGGCGCCGCGGCAACCGGCTTCTCGGCGGGCCTGGACGCCTTCGGCTGGGGCTTTGCGGCAGGCTTCGGCGCAAGCTTCAGCGCAGGCTTCTTGGCGGCCGGCTTGGCGGAAAGCTTTGCCTTATGGGGTTTGGGTTGCGGCCTGGCCGATTTCTTCACCGCCACGGATTTGTGGGCGGCCTTTGCCGGCGCGCGCACCTTGGCTTTGGCAGCCCTGGCCGGTTTTGCGGTCTTTTTTGCGGTCTTCGCCACCGGTGTCCTTACTTCAAAGAGTCCCTACCCTATGCGGGGCGGAAGCGTTTTCTGTGTGCCCGCCCGAACTACTCGTTCGGAAGCGCGCGGGATTTCAGCAGGCGATGGGCGTCGCGCCAGCTTTCCTCGCTTGCCTCGGTGTTGAAACGTTCCATGGCGCGCCTCCGTTCGGGGGCGGCCTCGGCCATTTCATGCAGCTGGGCTGCAGCAACAAGCCAACGGGCTCCCACGGCCTGGGCGTCCCCCACAACAGTCTCCGGGGTATCAGTCCCCGTGCCGGCCTCACCGCCACGACTGCCGGGTGCATGCCGCACCAGCCGGTCCAGCAATTCGCCCAACCCTGCGCGTATGAGATGGTTTTCCAGCCCCGGTTTTTCAAGCCGGACGCCGGAGGCGGCGAGGTTTAGGAGTTCATGCCGCAGCCTGTCAAGCGAGCGCTCGGAGAACGGCAACGCCGCCAGAGCCTCGCCGTGGGAGAGCGCAATTTGCGGGGATTCGAGCAGCATTGCCGCCAGTTCCGCTTCCTTGCGGCGGCGGGGCCCCGACGCTCCGGCACGCGCGATCAGGCTGTTTCGCACCGCGGGCGAAACGGACTCCAGCGGCCGGGGCGGAAAGGTCGGCGCGTTGCGCGCGCCGGTGTAAGGGCGGCATCCGGGCTGGTCGGCCTGCGGACGCGGCGCACGGCGCTTGAAGGTGTCGAAGACCTTCTGCTCGAAATCGCGGCGGTAGTAGTCGGCGATCTTCGGATCGGAGATGGCCGAAACGATGTCGGAGAGCGTCCGCTCCAGTCCGGCGCGGCGCTCCGGCGTCGAGAAATCCTTGTCCTCGGTTTCCGCCTGCCACAACACCTGCGCCAACGGCTCGGCGGCATCCAGCAGCTTCTTCATCGCGGCTGGGCCGCTGGCGCGGATGAGGCTGTCGGGATCCTCGCCGGGCGGCAGAAAGGCGAACCGCAAAGAGTAGCCAGGCTTGAGATGCGGCAGCGCCAGTCGCGCGGCGCGCTGCGCTGCGCGCAACCCCGCGTCGTCACCATCGAAAGCCAGGATGGGTTCGGCGGCCACGCGCCAGAGCAGCGCGAGCTGGTCTTCGGTCAGCGCGGTCCCGAGCGGCGCCACGGCGTGCTCAAAGCCCGCGCGTACCAGCGCGATCACGTCCATGTAGCCTTCGGCCAGAATGATCGTGCCGCTCTTGATCGCGGCCGCGCGCGCCGAGGCAAAATTGTAGAGCAGCCGCCCCTTCGAGAAGAACGGCGTCTCGCCGGTGTTGATGTATTTGGGCTTGGCGTCGGCGTCGAGCGCGCGGCCGCCGAACGCGATCACCCGTCCGCGCGCATCGGTGATGGGAAACATCAGCCGGTTGAAGAAGAAATCGCGCGGGCCGCGGTCGCCGTCCTGCGGCCGCACCAGCCCCGCCGCGACCATGTCGTCCAGGGCGATGTTCTTTTTGTAGAGATGCTCTTTCAGCGCATCGTTCGAGGGCGCATAGCCGAGGCGGAATTGCTTTGCGGCTTCGCCGTTCAGCCCGCGCGAGAGCAGATACTCGCGCGCCAGTTCGCCCGCCCGCGCGCGCAGCTGCTCCTCGAAGAACACGCAGGCGGCTTCGATAATTTCGTAGAGCGACTTGCGCCGGTCCTCGCGCGCTTCGTCTTCCGGCGACCATTTCGGCAGCTCGACGCCGGCTTCGGCCGCGAGCTTCTCCACGCTTTCCGGAAAGGTGAGGCCTTCGGTTTCGGTCAGCCATTTGAAGGCGTCGCCGCCGGCGCCGCAGCCGAAGCATTTGTAAAGCCGGCGCTCGTTCTCCACCTTGAAGCTGGGCGTCTTCTCCTTGTGGAAGGGGCAGCAGCCCCACATCACCCGGCCCTTGCGGACCAGCTTCACGCGACGGCCCACCAGCTGAACCAGGTCGGTCCGCCTTGAAATCTCTTCCAGCAGATTCGGGCTGAAGCGCATCCCGCCAGTTTAGGCCGGAGCGCGGGTGATTCGCCCGTCTTTTTCAACTATCCCCAGACAATGCTATTTGGCATTGAGCAGCTCTTTCACGGTGCCGCTGGCCCTGGAGAAATCCATCTGGCCGGCATAGCGCTCCTTCAGCGCCGCCATCACCTTGCCCATGTCCTTCATGGAAGAAGCGCCGAGCTCGGCGATGACGGATTGTGCCGCCGCCCGCGCCTCCTCAGGCGACATCTGCTTCGGCATGAACTCGCGGATGATGCCGATTTCCGCACGCTCGGATGCCGCCAGCTCCGCACGCCCGCCGCTTTCGAACGCGGCCGCCGACTCCTCCCGCTGCTTGATCATCTTGGCGAGCAGCGAGAGCACCTCGTCATCCGGCACGCCTTCGCGGCTGGTTTCGGTGCGCGCGGCGATGTCCTTGTCCTTGAGCGCCGCCAGCACCATGCGCAAGGTGGAGACGCGCCTCTGATCCTTGGCGCGCATCGCCTCCCTCAGCTGCTCGTTGAACCGCTCGCGCAGGGCCATGCTCTTCTCCAACAAATACGTCATGGCCCGTGTCCGGGCCACCCATTTTCCTTTCTTTTGTTACCAGAAAAATGGGTCGCCCGCATAAAGCAAGGCGATGACGAGATGTCCGGTTGACCGAGCACGTCCTCACCCCTATTTTTCGCCAAATCCGAGGCCCCCATGACCGAAAGCGTATCCGCCACCGCCGCACAGCCGGCGGCGCGATTTTCACGCGCGACCGCGCGGTTGGTGCTGGCGGACGGCAGCGTGTTCGAGGGCAGCGGCTTTGGGGCGGAAACGGCGGCAGTCGGCGAGGTCTGCTTCAATACCGCGATGACCGGCTATCAGGAAATCCTCACCGATCCCTCCTATGCCGGGCAGATCGTCGCCTTCACCTTCCCGCATATTGGCATCGTCGGGACCAATTCAGAAGATATCGAATCGCTCACGCCGGCGGTGCGCGGCGTGGTGGTGCGCGCCGATGCCGAGCATCCGTCCAATTATCGCGCGCTTGCCCCGCTCGACCGCTGGCTGAAGCTGCACAACATTCCCGGTATTTCCGGCATCGACACGCGCGCGCTGACCAACCGCATTCGCGAGCAGGGCATGCCGCACGGCGTGGTGGCGCATCATCCGCGCGGCGAATTCGACCGTGACGCCCTGGTGGAGAAGGCGCGCGCCTTTCCGGGGTTGGTCGGGCTCGATCTCGCCAAGGATGTCAGCTGCCGCCAGATGTACAGCTGGCGCGAGACGCCGTGGGTGTGGAACAGCGGCTATGGCGTGCAGGAATCACCCACCTGGCGCGCGGTGGTGCTCGACTATGGCGTCAAGCGAAACATCCTGCGCCAGCTTGCGGGGCGCGGCGCGGACGTGGTCGTGCTGCCGTGCCATGCCACCTACGACGAGGTGATGCGGCATTCGCCGCATGGTATCCTGCTCTCCAACGGTCCCGGCGATCCGGCCGCCACCGGCGAATACGCCATCCCCACCATCCGCGGCCTGGTAGAGTCCAGCGTGCCGGTGTTCGGCATTTGCCTCGGCCATCAGATGCTGGGGCTCGCGCTGGGCGGCACCACGCGCAAGATGGCGCAGGGCCACCACGGCGCCAATCATCCGGTCAAGGACGAGACCACCGGCAAGGTGGAAATCACCTCGATGAACCACGGCTTCGCGGTGGACAAGGATTCGCTGCCGAAGAATATCGAGCAGACGCACGTGTCGCTGTTCGACGGCTCCAATTGCGGAATCGCGCTCAAGGACAGGCCGGTGTTCTCGGTGCAGTATCACCCCGAAGCGTCGCCGGGCCCGCACGACGCCCGCATCGAGCTCGAGCGGTTCGTCGATGTCTGCGCGAGCGTGCACGACCGAAGCACGCGCGTGGGGGCATAGGTGCCGCGACGCGACGACCTGCAGACCATCGCCGTGATCGGCTCGGGCCCGATCGTGATCGG
>DIZC01000044.1 GCA_002429315.1 Alphaproteobacteria bacterium UBA6038 | reverse complement strand
GGAATATCATACGATACTATATCGGCTGGATGAGCGGCAGCGCATCGTCGTACCGCGGCCCCGCATCTGCGCGCCGCCGCAAAAGGTCATGGCGCAGCGCGTCCCGCGTGGGGAGCAACCTGCCGCCGCCTAGTGCTGCCAGCAGATTAGCGGCAATTCCGCCGGGATCTGGACGCCCCGCCGATGCGGCACGACGCGGACCGTGTACTCGTCCCCGCTTCTCAGCGCCGCAACCTCTCCGGCATAGATGTAGCCGTTCAGCGCGCCCGGAATGGGTTGCTCCTGGTGCAGCACGACCACTTCCGCGGGCTTCTCCCCGTTCACATCGGCGAACAGCTGGACCTGAACGGAGTCCGGGGCGATTTCGCCCATGAAGACCGGCACGGAGAACCGCCAGCGGTTGTCGGCCCGCCACACGTCCGGCTGACCGATATGCAGACTCGGCCAGCGCCGCATGAGCATGTCGGCCCACGCGCGGGCCTCCCGCGCTGCCGCACACTCGTCGGCAAGGCGGACGCGAAACACAGCGGCGAGCGGCAGGTATGCCTTTTCGACATACTCGCGGAACATGCGCGTGCTGGCGAATGCCGGCGTCAGCGTTGAGGTGCTTAGCCGCACGCGCGCCAGCCAGCGGCGCGGCAGGCCTTCGGAATCGCGGCTGTAGAATTCAGGAACGATCCGCTGCTCGAGCAGTGCATAGAGGTTCTCGGCATCGCGCGCGTCGACTTTGCTGGCTTCGCCGCCGGTGTCGTCGCCGATCGCCCAGCCGACGTCCGGCTTGTAAGCCTCGTCCCACCAGCCATCCAGGATCGAGCAATTGATGCCGCCGTTGACGAGCACCTTCATGCCGCTGGTTCCGCACGCCTCCCAGGGACGCCGGGGCGTATTGACCCAGAGATCGACCCCCTGCACCAGCTCCTGGGCCAGCGCGATGTCGTAATCTTCGAGGAACACGACGCGGCGGCGGAAGCGGGGCTGGCGCGCGAGATTGATCCAGGCGCGGATCATCGCCTTGCCTTCGGTGTCGGCCGGATGCGCCTTGCCCGCAACCACGATCTGGACCGGGCGGCGGTCGTTGAGCAGCAGCCGCTCAAGCCGGCCCGGATCGCGCAACAGCAGGTTGGGCCGCTTGTATTCGGTGAACCGGCGCGCGAAGCCGATTGTCAGTACGTTGGGATCGAGCACGGCATCGGCCTCGCGGACCATGCCGAGCTCGAAGCCGCGCTCGCGCAATTGCGTGGCGAGATGGGCGCGGACCACCCGGACCAGGCGCTGACGGCCCTGTCCGCGCATCGCCCACAATTTCTCGTCCGGAATGGCGGCCATCCGCTCGGCCAGATCGTCCGGCATTTCGCGCCAGCGTTGCTTGCCGCAGACCTCGGTCCACAGCTCGTCGGCTTGCGGCGAATCCCAGGTCGGGATGTGCACGCCGTTGGTGACGTGGCCCACCGGCACTTCGCAATTGGGCCAGCGCGGAAACAGCGGCTGGAAAATTCGCCGGCTGAATTCGCCGTGCAGGCGGCTCACGCCGAGAGTCATGGCCGAGCCGCGTTGCGCCAGATACGCCATGTTGAAAGGCTCGTCTGCATCCAGCGGGTCGATGCGGCCAAGGCCGATCATCTCGTCCAGGGTGACGCCACGCCGCGCAAGCTCTCCTTCCACATAAGGCAGATATTTGCGCAGCAGGTTCGCCGGAAAGGCATCGAAGCCGGCCGCCACCGGGGTATGGGTGGTGAACACGTTCCCCGCCCGCGTGGCCCAGAACGCTTCCCAGAAATTTAGGCTGGCTTTGATCGCCAGGCGGCGCGCCCGCTCGATAATTGCGAACGCCGCGTGCCCTTCGTTGATGTGACAGATCTCGATATCGGGATGCAGCGCTTCGACCGCGCGCCAGCCGCCGATGCCAAGCGCGATTTCCTGCATCAGGCGGATTTCGCTGCCGCCGCCGTAGAGTTTAGCCGTGATGCCCCGATCGGCCGGGCTGTTCAGCGGATCGTTGCTGTCGAGCAGATAAAGCGTGACGCTCCCGACCGTCGCCTTCCAGACGCGGAGCTGGACGACACGTCCGGGAAACTCGATGGGCACCCTCAGCCAGCCGCCCTCGTCCAGAATGACCGGCGCGATGGGAAGGCCGGCCGGTTCGTTGTACGGATACAGCTCCTGCTGAAGGCCCTCGCCATCGACGATCTGGCGAAAGTAGCCCTCCTGATAGAGCAGTCCGATTCCGATCACCGGCGCGCCCAAATCGCTGGCGGTCTTCATGTAATCGCCGGCCAGCACGCCGAGGCCTCCCGCATAGAGCGGCAGCGCCGCGCCGAGGCCGAACTCCATGCTGAAATAGGCGACGCCATTCAGCGCCGAAGCGCCGTGGTTGGTGGCGAACCAGCCGGGCTGCTGGAAGTAGTTCTTCCGCGCATCGACAAATTCCGCGAGCTTCTTGCGAAATGTTTCGTCCGCCGCCAATCGCTGCAGCCGCTGCGCCGTCGTGCTCTGGAGCACGGTCCACGGATTTTTCGTGCGGCGCCAGAGCCGCTCGTCGACGTGCTCCCACAGCGCATCGGCTTCGTGGCTCCAGGTCCAGCGCAGATCGAGCGCGAGGTCCCGCAGGGCGGAAATGTCTTCCGGCAGATTCGGCAGCGGCAGGGCAACCATGGCGGCTCTTCTGAGCGGACGACGATAGGCTCCGCCAACCCGTCCGCCATCTCGCGCACGAATTCGCGGGATAACGGATGACCAGGCCGGCGGAGAGGGGCGGAATCAGCATACCCGCCGGAAGCAAGTCAACCTTTAGCTAGTACGCGTTCGCGTATCCGCGCGCCTCTGCGATGGCGGCATCGGCCTGCGCCATCCCGTCCTCAAGAGCCGTCCGATAGCAAGGTGGACTGTCGGAGGTGGAAATCGGATAGGCAAAGTCCATGCGGTTGCACAATCTGCGGGCCGTGTACCGGATCCGCTCCCGCAAGGCGTGCGCACCCCATGCCGTTCGCAGATCGAGATCGTCGAAGCGAACGGCGCGGGACATGGCGACGTTCTCGATCGGCGCGCCGATGGTGCTGCGCTCCGGTGCGCGATAGCGCGGCGCCTGGATGATGACTTCTTCCGGCGGCGGCCCGTAATAACCCGGTCCCTGATCATAGGAACCGTACTCCTGCACTGGTGCTGCCGAAGCCGCCAAACCGAGAGCGGCGACGGCCGTGGCCAGGAGCGCAATCTGCCTGGAAACATGCTGGGCTATGGACATCGAGCCGAACTCCTGTTCGCGTGATGCCCCTCTACAGAATTGGGAATGCGGCCTTGGGGCAGCCGGTTTCGGATCATTTGTGTATTCTCAAATTGGCGCACGGACGATCGCGCCGTTCTTCATCACCAATGAAACCTGCTTCAGCACGGCGATATCAGCAGCTGGATCGCCGGCAACGGCGATCAGGTCGGCTAGGAACCCGGGCTCGATCTTCCCGAGTTCATTCTCCCGGCCGAGAATGCGCGCGTTCACCGTGGTGGCGGCGGTAAGCGCTTCAGCCGGCGTCATGCCGAGTCGCACCATCCAGGCGAGCTCGCGCGCATTTTCGCCGTGCGGGAACGGACCGACATCGCTGCCGCAGCCGATGGTCACGCCTTCGGCGCGCGCGTTGCGGAAGCCCCGCGCCGCCATCTGCATGCTCTCGGTCGGGTCGGATTCGCCCGGCACATAGCCGCGGAAATATTCGCTCAGCGCCTCGCTAACCGTGAGCGTCGGCAGAAACGCGACGCCCTTCTCGCGCATCAGCGCAAACGTCTCGCGGCTGCCGCCGTAGCCGTGCTCGATGGTCTGCACGCCCGCGCGCGCGGCACGCTGCATTGCTTCGTCGGTCATCGCGTGCACCGCGACCGGGCGGCCGAGATCGTGCGCGGTCGCAACCGCAGCGTTCATTTCCTCCTGCGAGAAGGTGGGCCGCGTTTCGCCATTGGGACCGGTGCGATAGTCGCCGTACAGTTTGATCCAGTCCGCGCCGTGCGCCGCTTCCAGCCGAACCGCCCGCACCACCTCATCGACGCCGCTCGCTTCCAGCGCGCCTTGCGGGAAGCAGCAATCGGTACGGTAGTTGCGCCGCGCAGGACCGTATGAACCGGTGGCGACAATCGCGCGCCCCGCCACGAAGAGTCGCGGGCCTTTAACGATGCCGTCTTCGATGGCGCGCTTGAGCGACACATCGGCGTAGCCGGCGCCTTCGGTGCCGAGATCGCGCAAGGTGGTGAAGCCCGCCAGCAACGTCGCTTCCGCATGACGGACGGCGCGGGCGGTGCGATACGCCTCCGTCTCTTTGAGAACCTGATCGTCCCATGATGTTTCATTGTAGGGGTGCAGGAACAGGTGCGAATGCAGGTCTATCAGCCCAGGCAGCAAGGTCGCGCCGGGAAGCGCGATGGTCTCGCAATCGCTGACGTCGCCGATGGACGGTCGCGTGCTGACGGCGGCAAGCCGTTCCCCTTCGACGAGCACGCACCAGCCGCGATGGATTTCGCCGTCCGTCCAAACCCGATCGGGAATCAGAAGCGTGCGTTTCCTCATCGCAGCACGCCGCACTCAATCCCACCCTCCCCTTGAGGGAGGGTCGAAAACTCTGAAGCGAAGCGGAAGAGTTTTCGGGGAGGGGTCAATTCACGGATATCGACCAATGACCCCTCCCCGAAATTTGCTTCGCTTCGCGTGCAAATTCCGACCCTCCCTCAAGGGGAGGGTGGATTCTGCACTAGGCCGCGTAGCCCATCACGGCTTTCACCTCGAGGAATTCCTCGAAGCCGAACTCGCCCCATTCGCGCCCGGTGCCGGACTGCTTGTAGCCGCCGAACGGCGCGTTGAGGTCCACGCTGGCGCCGTTCAGGTGCACGTTGCCGGTGCGCAAGCGCGCCGCGACCGCGCGGGCGTGCTCGATCGAGCCGGACTGCACATAGCCGGACAAACCATAGGGCGTATCGTTCGCCTGCTCGATCGCCTGCTCTTCGGAATCGTACGGCAGGATCGACAGCACCGGTCCGAAGATTTCCTCGCGCGCGATGGTCATGTCGTTCGTCACGTTGGCGAACACCGTCGGCCGCACGTAATAGCCGCGGTTGACGCCTTCCGGCCGCCCGACACCGCCGGTCACCAAAGTGGCGCCTTCGTCGATGCCTTTCTGGATGAGGCCCTGGATCTTGTTGTACTGGACTTCGCTCACCACCGGCCCAAGTTGGGTGCCTTCGGCGAACGGATCGCCGACCTTCACCTTCTCGGCCGTGGCCTTGGCGATCTGCGCGGCTTCATCCTGCTTGTCCCGCGGCACGAACATGCGGCTCGGCGCATTGCACGACTGGCCGGAGTTCGAGAACATGTTCATCACCCCGCCCACCACCGCCTTCTGCAGATCGGCGTCGTCCAGGATGATGTTGGCGGATTTGCCGCCAAGCTCCTGCGCCACCCGCTTCACCGTGTCGGCTGCGGCCTTCGCCACCGCGATGCCGGCGCGGGTCGAGCCGGTGAACGACATCATGTCGATATCGGGGTGGGCGCTCATCGCCTGGCCCACCGTGGGGCCGTCGCCATTGACGAGATTGAACACGCCGGGCGGCACGCCAGCCTCGTCGAGCACCTCCGCCATGAGGATCGCGTTCAGCGGCGCGACTTCCGACGGCTTCAGCACCATGGTGCAGCCTGCGGCCAGCGCCGGGGCGACCTTGCACGCGATCTGGTTGATGGGCCAGTTCCACGGCGTGATCATGCCGACGACGCCCACCGGCTCGTAGCAGACGGCGGTGGCGCCTTGCGGCTTCACGAACTCGAAATCCTTCAGCACCTTCATCGCCTGCGAGAAATGCGCGATGCCCATGGCGGCCTGCGCGTTCTTCGACAGCGACAGCGGTGCGCCCATTTCGCGGCTGATGGTCTCGACAAATTCCGGATACCGCTTCTGGTAGGTCTCGACGATCTTCTGCATGAGGGCGAGACGCTGTTCTTTGGTGGTGCGCGACCATGCCGGGAATGCGCGCTTCGCCGCCGCCACCGCCTTGTCGACGTCGGCCTTCGAGCCGAGGCTGATGCGGGCGAACGGCTCCTCGTTGGAAGGATCGATCACTTCGTGGGTCTTCGGCGTGACGGGATCCACCCATTTGCCGTCGATGTAGAATTGCAGCTTGTTCAGCATGGCTGGCTCCTTCGCGCGTTTTCGGGAATAGGCTCGCGCTAGTATACGCGCTGGCGTTGGAGCGGCCAATCACGAATGAGGAGTGGCCGGCTGCGGTGTCGCGATAGTGCGCGGCGCGCGGGCGGGCCTTCCGCAGAATCCGCGCATAGCAGCGCGTCGGCGTCTCGATGAGATAGAGCACGCGCCGGGGTTGCCGGGGCAGAATTTTCGCCAGCAGATCGAGCTGCGTGCGGAGCACGCGGGAGTAGGCCCTCAGGGCGCGGCCGAATTCCCGGAACGCGGCGGTGTGGCAGCCGGAGGTCTGCGCATTGCGGTTCCCCCTCGGCGCCCCGCCTTTGGACTTCACCCGCTGGCGCTCCGCTCGAGGCGCGACCGCTGCGCCTCTTATCCTCCCCCGTTCACGGGGGAGGTGCCGAGCCCGCACTTGTTGCGGGGGAGGCGGTAGGGGGAATGCCACCAATGCCCCTTCCGCCTCATGCTCGCTTCGCTCGCATTCGGCACCTCCCCCGCAAGCGGGGGAGGATAGGGAAGTGTGCTCCTGTAAGCCGCTGAGTACATTGAAAATTCCGCCTGGAGTTGTTTTGCGGATTTGAGAGGGGGGAGGGGGGCCCTCCCCCGGCAGAACGGGCAAAGCGGGCAGACGAGGACAGGCGAGGAAGGGGATGGCAGTGCCGCTGCCGGCATCCCGCAGACCGGCGAAGGCGCCCCCGGTCGCGGCCATGGCGTTGCTGATGCGGATGACATGACCCAGCCAGGCGGAGCACCGGTCCGGGTGTCCCGCCGGCAGTGCCGCCATCGCCCGGTTTTGGCATGCCTCCAGCAATGTCAGTTGCGCCCGGAGATGCTCCTCCAGGGCGCGGCTCACTTCCGCAGTATCCATTAGAACATTATAGGAACATTGTGGGCGGCGTCAAGCTTGGCCGGAGGTTTTTTTTCGCTACCACCAGCCCTTCGGCATCCGGGCTCCCGCGCGCTGGCTCGCCGTCCAGATCGTCCAGTCCTCGATGAAATCGCGGGCGTAATCCCGGACGCATTCCTCCGCGCGCCGGAGGGCCTCTTCGGGGGAATCGTAGTCGCCCAGATGCTCTTGATTGAGCCGGACCTCCCACTGCCGAGACGTCGCCTTCAACTGGATGCTGGCGTTGATCAGGTTGCCGATCTCGAGGCTGTAGGCATGGACCGCGCCATGCCCGCCCTGCCACCTGGTCCACCGCGCCTTCATAGAACGATTGGAGAACATCTGGCCTGGAGGCGCAAGAGGGGAGGTGGCTATTGGATACACCGGATGCGGGTCGGATTTGCATATCGTCCCGCTATCTACCCGGCGCTTCGGTCACCCTGGAGACGCCGGTGGCGCTGAAAGTCCCGTTTAAAGAGCAATGCCAACGCCAAGAAAACGATCGGCAATACGACGGCGTAACCCGCGACCGCAACAAATTGGAATCGCATGTCACCGAGTGCGGGGCCGCAGATCCCTGCAACGCAGAGAGAGCCGGCGATCAACATGCCGAGTCGCACACGGCCCTCAGCACCTTCGGCCTTCAACGCACGCGCCGCGAAAAGTAACGAGACACCCAGAAATAGGTCCCATGCAAGCAGCTCCAGCGCATACGGAACCGAGGGCCATATCAGTCCCCGCGAACCTGTCTGTCGAAATGCCGTCAGTTCTACAAAATGAACGCTCATCGTTAGCCCCGCCATGAGAGCCATGAAGATGAGTGCGACCAAGCTGTAGGTGTTTCGATTGACCGGCGTTCGCGTGTGAACTGCTGCCATCGCGCTTACAGCGAGAGGTGCAGCGAGAAACGTGATCAGTTCCATGACCGCAAGAATCGGATCGACTATTGGATGCGAAAACCCCGTTCTCACGACGCCGATGATGCCAACCAGCAGGTAGAGCAAGCCGATAACGAACAGAGATACTGAAGATACAAATCCGAGCTGGTTCATCATGTCCCGGAGTTCGCTGCTTGTCGGGGCTTGCTGTAAAGATCCTGAACCCGCTGTTGTGAAAGCGACTCATACCACTGCTGAAACCCCGGTGAGAGCCAATGGTGGCGCACGGCCCAATAAGCCCTGAAGCCGGGCTCCGCCGCAAAATCGGCCGCCGTGTTTTCAACGTTGTGCCAGTGCTCTTTGTCGAGCTGCCCGTGCCGCCATTGCAGGCGGGCACCTTCAAAGAAGCGCAGCATGGCACCGGCAAATGCGTAAAACTGAACCCGCTCGTCGTCCGTCAGGGATTCAATGTCATTGAGTCCCAGCCGCCAAATTCGCGCGGCATCGATGCTGCCGGCAATTTGCATCGTTATCTGTTGCCAATTCTGTGCGTGAGCCTGTGACGCTTCAGCTCTGATCGCCTTCGTGTTTTGCCTCAGCTGGAATCCGACAAAAATGAGTGAAGCAAGAACGGCTACGCCGCTGACGAAGCTGCCGATGGCGGCAAGGTCGGAGAGTGACATGCGATGCCCCATTTCCCTGGTGACAATAGCCCGGGAATTTGGTGACAGCATCCGTATTCAGTCCTTTTTCGTGCGGTAGTCGCCGAAGGCGCGGTCGCGCGCGTCGAGCGCGCCCGTCACCCCATCGCGGAATTTGGCGAAGGTGGCGCGCGAGCTGGCGGTGGTGAGCGCCAGCGCCTGGATTTCCGTGCCGGCCCGGATCGCCGCGCGCAATCCCATGATCTCCATGGCGCGATGCACCGACCGCTTGTTCATCTGCTGCACGTCGGTGGGGATTTTGGCGACGCGCTCGGCAATCGCGAGCACCTGCTCTTCCAGCTGCTCCGCCGGAAACGCGCGATTGGCGAAGCCCACGCGCACCGCTTCCGCCCCGCCGATGGCGTCGCCCGTCAGCATCATCTCCATGGCGGGACGCAAGCCGCACAGCCAGGCGTGAAACTGGTTGTCGGGCGGGCTCATCATGCGCACCGGCGGATAGCCGATCTGCGCATCCTCGGCGACGTAGACGAGATCGCAAGACGTGGCGAGCTCCGAACCGCCCGCCAGGCACCAGCCGTGGACCTGCGCGATCGCCGGCTTGGCGAGATCCCAGATGCGAAAGCAGCCCTCCACCACATGCCGCGCCCACTGGCCGGCGCCGGCGGCGGTGTGGAACGGGAGAGGCTGCCGCGCGGCATCGGGCGCAAGATCGTAGCCGGCGGAGAAGCAGGCGCCGGCGCCGCGGATGATGGTGACGCGCACCGTGTCGTCGCGGTCGGCTTCTTCCAGCGCGGCGAAGATTTGGCTGCGGAGGTTGTTGGATAGCGCGTTGCGCTTTTCGGGGCGGTTGAGGGTGAACCGCCGCACGGAAGGCCGCGGACCGTCGATGAGCAGCAAGGGTTCGTCGGCCATTGCGTTACTTCAGCTCCCCCGAATTGAGTCGACAAGCATCAACAGACCCTCCCCTTGAGGGAGGGTCGAAATTTGCGGAGCGACAGTGAAGCAAATTTCGGGGAGGGGTAAATGCCGTTCGGAATGTGACCCCTCCCCGAGAAATTCTCCCTGCTCTCGAATTTCTCGACCCTCCCTCAAGGGGAGGGTTGCAATAACCGATTGAAGTTGCGCTTCTGATTTCTGCTGCCCCCTCACCCTCTATCCCTCTCCCCCATAGGGGGAGAGGGAGGTAGTCTGGCAATATGAACCTCGCGGGCAAAGGGTGCATCGTCACCGGCGGGTTCGGCGCGCTGGGCGCCGCCGTGGTGCAGCGGTTGCGCGCGGCCGGCGCGACGGTAGCGGCGATCGACCGTGCGCCCAAGCTGCAGTGGGACGCCGTCGGCTTCGGCGGCGTCGATCTCGCCGATCCGGAAGCAGCCAGGGCGGCGATCGATTCTGCGGTGACGCTGCTCGGCGGGCTTTACGGGCTTGTGAACGCGGCGGGAGCGTTCCGCTGGGAGACGCTGGCCGACGGCGATGTGGCGACGTGGGACCTTCTCTATTCGGTGAATCTGAAGACGGCGGTGTGCGCGTCGAAGGCGGCGCTGCCGCATCTGATGGCGAACGGCGGCGGACGCATCGTGAATATCGGCGCCGGTGCGGCGACCAAAGCCGCTGCCGGCATGGGCGCCTATGCCGCGTCGAAGGCCGGCGTGGCGAAACTGACCGAAGCGCTGTCGGAAGAGATGAAGGCGAGCGGCATCACCGTGAACGCGGTGCTGCCGTCGATCATCGACACGCCCGCCAACCGCGCCGACATGCCGAAAGCCGATTTCTCCAAATGGGTGAAGCCGGAGGCGATCGCGGAGCTGATTGCGTTCCTGTTGTCGGATGCGGCCGCCGACATCACCGGCGCGCTGATCCCGATAAGTGGAAGAGTGTAGTCCCAGCACACCCTCCCCTTGAGGGAGGGTCGAAAAATCTGAAGCGAAGCGGAAGATTTTTCGGGGAGGGGTCAATCCCACCGAGGAAGTCTCACCCCTCCCCAAAATTTGCTTCACTGCGTTCGCAAATTTTGACCCTCCCTCCAGGGGGAGGGTGGAGGTCAGGGGTTATTCCGCGGCTTCGCGGCGCTGGTGGCGGCCTTCCTGCACTTCCTCGACGATCTTCTGGCAGAAGGCCTCGAGGTCGCCCGGGTTGCGGCTGGTGACGATGCCGCGGTCGGTCACCACGTCCTGGTCCACCCAGTGGGCGCCGGCATTCTCCACGTCCTTCCGGATGGATTTGTAGGACGTCATCTTCCGTCCGCGGCAGGCGTCTGCCTGCACCAGCAGCCACGGCCCGTGGCAGATGGCGGCGACGATCTTGCCGCTCGCGAGGAACTCGCGCACCGTGCGCATCGCATCTTCGTCAACGCGGAGCTTGTCGGGATTGATCACGCCGCCGGGAATCACCAAGGCGTCGTAGTCGGCGCATTTGGTGTCGCCGATCTTCTTGTCGATCGCGACGGTCTGGCCCCAATCCGTTTTGTCCCAGCCGCGGATGCTCTTGCCGTCCGGCGAGGCGACATCCACATGCGCACCCGCCTGCCGCAGCCGGTCGCGCGGGATTTCCAGCTCGGCCTGCTCGAAACCGTTGGTGGCGATGATGAGGATTCTGGCGTCCTGGATTTTTGGCATTGCCCTTGCTCCTTTCATGCTTCGTGGCCGCTTCGCGGCACCTCAGCATGACGGGACGAATTCGTCATCCTGAGGTGCGAGCGCGAAGCGCGAGCCACGAAGGATTAAGTCGCCCGCATCACCAGTACGGCGTGGCGCCGTAATAGGAATAGAGCGCGCCTTCGCGGCCGCGGTCTTCGTATTCCCAGGACTCGTCCTTGCGGAATTTCGGCGCGCCCTTCAGCTGCTGATCCGAGATGTTCACTTCGTAACCGCCCAGCCGCTCGTTGTAGGTGAGCAGCGACCACGGGATTGGATAATAGTCGTCGCCGATGCCGAGGAAGCCGCCGAAGCTCATCACCGCGTAAGCCACGTGGCCGGAAAGCTTGTCGATCATCACCCGATCGATGGTGCCGACGCGGTCCCCGTTCGAACGATAGACTTCGGTGCCTTCGACCTTGTCGCTGCCGATGAGGCCGAAGGTTTCGCGTTTGGAGAGGTCGCCGGTTGCCGTTTGTGTGCTCGCCATAATTCTTTTTCCTTTTTCGTGGAGACGAATCTTGAACGGCAGCGGTGCGCGGCGGTTCCGGCTGTCGCAACAAATTCGCGTTCACTTTCAAGGCCGCTACGGGCTTGGAGGCCGGTTCCATGCGATCCGCGGAGGGTGCGCATGCGTATGGCGCCTTGACGGTGGAAAACGGGAACGTATCTATCAAATCGCAAGTTTCACTTTCACGAGCCTGGGCAAACGGCATCGGGCAAGCAGGAGCAACCGGCTCGATGACCGTTCACCCGAAACTCCCGCCCGAACGGGCTGAAGCGCTCGCTTCCGAGCCGCCGCTGGTGGCGCGCTATGTCGCGGTGCGGGCCGTGACCGAACAGCTGGCCGCGCCGCTTTCGCCGGAAGACCAGAATCTGCAATCCATGCCCGATGCCAGCCCGGTCAAATGGCACCGCGCGCATACGACGTGGTTTTTCGAGACGTTTGTTCTTTCGACGGCTGGTGGTTATCGGCCGTTCCACCCGGATTATGGATTTCTGTTCAACTCCTACTACGAGGCCGTCGGGGCGCGACATGCGCGGCCGCAGCGCGGATTGCTGTCGCGCCCGTCGGCGGAAGAGGTTGGCGCATACCGGCGCCAGGTCGACGATGCGATGTGTTCGTTGGTCTCCGGCGGAGTGGATGCGCCAACCGCGGCGCTCATCGAGCTCGGTCTCAATCACGAGGAGCAGCATCAGGAGCTGATCCTCACCGATCTGCTGCACGCCTTTGCGCAGAATCCGCTGCGGCCTGCCTATACCGAATTCCGCCCGGCACCGCGCGGCGCAGCTGCGGCGGCGGAGTTCGATGATTTCGACGGCGGCATTGTCGAGATCGGGCATGCCGGCGACGGGTTCGCTTTCGACAACGAAGACCCCCGCCATCAGGTGCTGCTGCAACCGTTCCGGCTCGCCAACCGGCTGGTCACAAACGCGGAGTGGCTGGAGTTCATGGCCGCCGGCGGCTACCGCGATCCCAAACACTGGCTGTCGGACGGCTGGCAATGTGCCGTCGCCAACGGCTGGGCCGCACCGCTCTACTGGGAAGCGCGCGATGGCGAATGGTTCTCGATGACCCTTGCCGGCCTACAGCCAATCGATCCCGACGCGCCGGTCTCGCACATTAGTTTCTACGAAGCCGACGCGTTCGCGCGCTTTCGCGGCAAGCGCCTGCCGACGGAAGCGGAGTGGGAGCGCGCGGCCTCTGCGCGCGACCCACGGCAAGGAAACTTCCGTGACTCCGGTTATTTGCGGCCGGTGCCGGACGAGCCTGCGTCGAAGCAGATGTTCGGCGATGTGTGGGAATGGACGGCAAGTGCCTATTCGCCCTATCCGGGCTTCCGGCCTGCCGAAGGCGCGGTTGGTGAATACAACGGCAAATTCATGGTCAACCAGATGGTGCTGCGCGGCGGCTCCTGCGCGACGCCGCGGGGCCATGTGCGCGCAAGCTACCGCAACTTCTTCTATCCGCATCAGCGCTGGCAGTTCAGCGGATTGCGCCTTGCCGAGGACGCGCCGCCGCGGCCCCGCGCCGCCGCTGCGAACGATGAATCCTCCGAATTTCTCGACCACGCGATTGAGGGACTCGCGAAGCCGCAGAAGCAGCTGAGCAGCAAGTACCTGTACGACGCGCGAGGCGCCGAGTTGTTCGAAGAGATCTGCCGTTTGCCGGAATACTATTTGACGCGCACCGAATGCGCGCTGCTGAGCGATCTGGCGCCGGATTTGGCGGAGATGCTTGAACCGGGCACGGTCCTTGTCGAGTTCGGCTGTGGCTCCTGCCTCAAGACGCGCCTCCTGCTCAACCGGATGCCGGGGCTCGCCGCCTACGTACCGATCGACATTTGCGGCTATTCCCTCAGCCGGACGGCGGCGCTGCTGGCGCAGGATTATCCCGACCTGCCGATCCGCTCCGTGATCGGCGATTTCATGCAGCCCATCGCGCTGCCCGACGATCTGCGGGGCCAGCCGCTGCTCGGGTTTTTCCCCGGCTCGACCATCGGCAACCTCACGGACGAAGAAGCCGATGCCTTCCTGGCCCGCGCGCGTCAAACGCTGCACGGCGGCAAGCTCTTGATCGGCATCGACCTGGTGAAGGAGCGCGAAACCTTGCTCGCCGGCTACAACGATGCGGCGGGAGTCACCGCCGCGTTCAACAAGAACCTGCTCGTGCGGATGAACCGCGAGCTGGGCGCGGATTTCGATCTGGATGGTTTCGAACACCGCGCCATCTGGAACGAGCCGGCGCACCGGATCGAGATGCATCTCGCATCCCTAACAGACCAGACGGTGTCGATCGCAGGCCGCGCGTTCGGCTTCCGCGCCGGCGAAACTATCCATACCGAGAACTGCCACAAATATTTGGTGAAGGATTTCGCCGCGCGCGCCGCAACCGTCGGCTGGTCGCTGGAAAAAAACTGGGTGAGCGAAAGCCCAGAATTCGCCGTGCTGTTGTTCGCGTAACTCGCGGCAGCTAGCGTGGCGGCAGATCGAGGCGCCGCTCGATATCTTGCGCCAGGCCGTCCCAGCGGGCGGCGATTCCGATCAGATTGGCCTTGCTGCCATCCGATGCCGCTTGCGCCGCCCGCTGCAAGGCCTCCGCGGCCAGCCCGCGATAGCGGTCGGCACGCTCGAACGCGGAAAGACCCTCCGGGATTTCGATCATGGATGCTCCCCCTGAAAATTAAAAACGATTGTACGAAACCGTACTGGTGGCAAGAAGGTTCCCTGGGCGCGTGGTAAATGCCGCTCGCGACCTCCGCTACGGCATTACAGGAGAGAGCGGCTCGAGCCGTTCTCTTTCCCTTATCGAAGTAGCGTTCGGGACACGCGCGCGGGCTCACGGTGGGTGAGGCTTGCGCCACCGCCGGTTTACGGCGAACGAAAATCGTTGCTAGGCTGGAATTCGTCGACCGGGAGGGAAATCGTCATGGCTGTCGCAACCTGCTTGCGCCGCAGCGGTGTCGCGCTGTTCTCAGTTTTTTGCGCGACTTTGGCGGGTTTTTCCGTAGTTGTGCCGGCGGCGGCACAGGAAAGTACCGCCACCGCGGGAACGAGCACGCCGTTCGAGGAGACCCGAGCCTGCTCCGCCGCCACCACCTTCTGCGCCATCGATTTCGATGTCGTCCCCGACCGAAAGCGGCTTGAAATCACCAGCGCGTCTTGCTCCTACATCCTGGCGCCTGCCACCGCGAGGGTGCAGACAGCGTTCCTCGGAGCGATCAACAAGTCGGGCTCCGTGCTGGCATCACACGCTCTCGTCGTGACTCTGCAGGCGCAGAACAGCAGCAACAGCTACAGTGCCTCGAACAACCAGCTTTTCCTGTTCGTGAGAGGCGGCGGCAAGATAGAAGCGAGCGCCGGCGGAGACGCGACCAGCATAGCGGTCAGCTGCACGATTTCCGGGCACATGATCAGCGTATGAGGCAGGCGCCTCACGAACCGACGATGGTGCCGCCGTTCGGGTGCAGCACCTGGCCGCTCATGTAGGAGCCGTCGTCGCTGGCGAGCAGCACGTAATAGGGCGAAACTTCGTTCGGCTGGCCCGCGCGCTTCATCGGCGCCCCGGAGCCGTGCTCGGCGGCAAGCCGGGTGATGACAAAAAAGTGGCCGCTCGAATTGCGCCTGAATCGACCCCCATTTCCGCATCGGATTCACGCGGAGGACGCAGAGGACGCGGAGTTCCCTGCGAATCGAGCTTTTGCGAGCGGTCCACGCCGCCCCCGCAGCTTCCAATCGGTTGCCGGGTCCTTCCGCCTGCGTGGCTTCGCGGCCTCCGCGTGAAAAAATTCGAAAACAACCGGCGGGCGGCGCTATACCGGCGTCCCCGAACGCCCCAAGAGGACCACATGCGAACCGAAGAGCCGCGCGCCGTTCACCTGAAGGACTACCGGGCGCCCGATTTCCGTATCCCGGCCATCGATCTCGATTTCTTGCTGGCGCCGGACATCACCCGCGTCGCCGCCAAGATGAAGGTGCAGCGGACCGGCGGCCAATCCGCGCCGCTGGTGCTGAACGGCGAGCAGCTGAAGCTGCTGGGCTTGCGCATCGACAACGACGAGGTGCCGGCGAGCCGCTACCGCGTGGACGCCGAGACGCTGACCGTCGAGGACGTGCCGGACGAGTTCACCCTCGACGTGTTCACCGAGATTTCGCCCGCCGCGAACACGTCGCTGGAAGGCCTCTATGTCTCCAAAGGTATCTTCTGCACGCAGTGCGAAGCGGAAGGCTTCCGCCGGATGACCTATTTTCTCGACCGGCCGGACAACCTCGCGGTCTTCACCACCCGGATCGAGGCGGACAAATCGCAGTATCCGGTGCTGCTCTCGAACGGCAACCTCACCCATTCCGGCGACCTGCCGGACGGGCGGCACTTCGCGCTGTGGAACGATCCGTTCCCCAAGCCCTGCTATCTGTTCGCGCTGGTGGCGGGCGATCTCGGCCACATCGCGGATTCGTTCGTCACCATGTCCGGGCGCAGGGTGGATCTGCGCATCTATGTCGAGCACGGCAACGAGCCGAAAGCGCTCTATGCCATGGATTCGCTCAAGCGTGCGATGAAATGGGACGAGGAGGCTTACGGCCGCGAATACGACCTCGACATCTTCATGATCGTGGCGGTCAGCGCATTCAATTTCGGCGCCATGGAAAACAAAGGCCTCAACATCTTCAACGACAAGGTGCTGCTCGCTTCGCCGGAAACCGCCACCGACGACGATTACGCCCGCATCGAAGGCGTGGTAGCGCACGAGTATTTCCACAACTGGACGGGCGACCGCATCACCTGCCGCGACTGGTTCCAGCTGTCGCTGAAGGAAGGGCTGACGGTGTTCCGCGACCAGAGCTTTTCGGCGGACATGCGCTCGGCCGGCGTCAAGCGCATCGAGGACGTGAAGGTCCTCCGCATGCGGCAGTTCCAGGAGGATGCCGGGCCGCTCGCTCATCCGGTGCAGCCGCAGAGCTATATCACCATCGACAATTTCTACACCGCGACGGTCTACGAGAAAGGCGCCGAAGTGATCGGCATGCTGAAGACGCTGGTGGACGAGGAGGGCTACCGCAAGGCGACCGATCTCTATTTCCAGCGCCACGACGGCCAGGCCGTCACCATCGAGGAATGGGTGAAGTGCTTCGAGGATGCCTGCGGGCGCGACCTGTCGCAGTTCCGCCTGTGGTACCGCCAATCGGGAACGCCGACCGTCGAGGCGGTGGGCGAATACGATGCCGCGACCCGCAAATATGCCCTCACCCTGAAGCAGACGCTGCCGCCGACGCCCGGCCAACCCGACAAGACGCCGATGCACATTCCGGTGCGGCTTGGGCTGGTGGCGAAAAGCGGACGCGGACTGCCGCTGACGCTGGAGGGTGAGAACGCCATCGGTCCCGACGAGCGCGTGCTGGAGCTGACGCAGCCGGAACAGCGCTTCGTGTTCGTCGGTGTCGAGGAAGACCCGCTGCTCTCCGTCGGGCGGCGGTTCTCCGCGCCCGTTCATTTCAACACCCCAATGACGGCCGGCGATCGCGCCGCGTTGATGAGCCGGGACGCCGATCCGTTCAACCGCTGGGAAGCCGGCCAGGCGCTGGCGAGCGACGTCCTGCTCGAAATGGCGGAGACGGCAAAAGACGGCATCGCCCCCAGGGCCGACGCCATCTATGTCGACGCCATCGGCGAGGTGCTGGCGCGGGCGGAGGAAGATCACGCATTCGCAGCCGAGATGCTGGTTCCGCCGTCCGAAAGCGAACTCGCGCTCAAGATGACTCCGGCCGATCCGGACGCCATTCACGAAGCGCGAATGGCGCTGATCCATGCGGTGGCGGAGACGCATCGCGAGGCTTTCGAGGCGCTGTACCGGAAACTGGAGTCCGGCGATGCGTTCGCGCCGGATGCGGCCTCTGCCGGCCGCCGCGGCCTGCGCAATGTCTGCCTGCGCTATGTGACGGCGGACGACACCGCGGCGTCAGCCGAAATCGCCGACCGCCACTACCGCGCCGCGACCAACATGACCGACATGATCGCAGGCCTCGCCGCGCTCACCCGCATGGACTCGGCGCTGTCCGATGCAGCTTTCGCGCACTTCCACGATCGTTTCGCCGACGATCCGCTGGTGCTCGACAAGTGGATGGGCTTGCAGGCGAGTTCGCCGTTGCCGGGCACGGTGGCGAAGGTGCGCAAGCTGAAGGCTCATCCCGCCTTCGACATGAAGAATCCCAACCGGGTGCGGGCGCTGGTGGGCGCGTTCTCCGGCAACCATCTGCGCTTCCACGAAGCGGACGGTACGGGCTATGCGCTGGTGGGCGAAACGATCCGCGCCCTCGATGCCATTAACCCGCAGGTCGCCGCCCGCATGTCGGGCGCCTTCGAGAACTGGCGGCGCTACGACGAGCGGCGCCGGGCGCTGATGCGGGCCGAACTGGAGTCGAGTCTGAAGAAGCCGGGCCTGTCGTCGAATCTGTTCGAAGTCGCCACCAAGATGCTTCAGTAGCGATGCTTCCATGCCGGCGATTTCCAGATAGTGGGTTTGTTTGAATGAGCCGCGTTTTGCAAGCGGTATGCTCGCCTTGCCTTGGCGCCTCTGCGGCGCGCGGGGAGCTGGGGAAATGACGACGAATTCCGCGCGCTACCGGCGCATTGCGCCGGTTGGGACCGAACAGCACATCCCGACGCCGGCCTCGATGTTGTGGAGTGCAGGTTCGTGACGGACGATCTGTTGAAGCTGATCACGGCGCGGGTGCCCGCCAGCACTCCTGCGTTCAGCGATGCGGATCGAGCGCCAGCAGCGCGAACGTCGCCAGCCAGTGCTCACCCATGTAATCGCCTGCGACGTGCGGCAGCGCGGTCTCGATGTGCCGGTCAATGACCCGTTCCACGTTCAGCAGGTCGCCCTGGGGAAGAGCGCCAAGGATCAGCGTCCAGCACCACGCGCGCGACAGGTTGAGGCCGTCGAGATGCGCGATTTTGCCATCGCTGCGGTCGCTCACCGCGGCCGGCGTGAAGAGAGACGCTGGCTGGCCGTGCTCTGCATGCGGCAGAAACATTTCGAACCAGGTGGGAAATGCGTTCGCATCCAGTACGCGGCTCATGCAGGCCGCCTCCATTAGAGACGGCGACAGGAAATCGTCCTGAGACGGTTCGAACCCGTTGTAGGCAACGTCGCTACCGTACCAAGCTCGCGCCTTCTGCCGCAGCAGAGATTCGAGCGAGCTGTCGTTACACGCGCGCGTGTAGTCGAGCGCCAGAGTCGTCGCGAACGAGGAATTGCCGTGAGTGCCGGCGCGAACCGGATAAGTGGCGAGCGGCAGGAATTCTTTGAACCGCTGCACGAAAGCATCCGCCAACGGCTGCATGGTCTGGGACCAGCGCTCACCGTCCGCATTTCGATACATCAGCAATTCGGCTTGCAGCATCAACGCCCAGGCCCAGCCATAGGGACGTTCGAAGCCGCGGGCAGAGGGCCGGGCGAGATAGGCGACCTCGCCTGCCACCTTCTCCGGCGTGAATTGCGTATCGAACAGCGCACGGATCGCACCTGCTTCCGGCAGGTCGGGAAAGCGGCGCAAACAGCGCGCCAGAGTCCAGTAACCGTGCACGCAGGAATGCCAGTCGAAGCTGCCGTAGAAGATGGGATGCAGCTCGCGCGGCGTCTGCGCGTCTTGCGGCCCGGTCAGCACGTGATCGAGCTTGTTGGGGTATTCGCGCGTGACATGCCCAAGTGCCGTACGCGCAAAATGCGAAGCAAGGGCTTGGGTCAGTGCGAGCGGCACGCGCGCCTCAGAAGCGGAACACCAGACAATACATCAAGATCGTATTGCCGGTCAGCATAAGTCCGGCCGTCGGCAGCTGCACCTTGATCACCCCATTGCGGTCCGGCAGCTCCAGAAGCGCGGCCGGCACGACATTGAAGTTCGCCGCCATCGGCGTGGTGAGCGTGCCGCAGAACCCGGACAGCATGCCGATCGCCGCCATGATCGCAGGATTGCCGTGGAACTGGTGCACGATCAGCGGCAGACCGATAGCCGCGGTCATCACCGGAAAGGCGGCAAACGCATTGCCCATGATGGCGGTGAACGCCGCCATGCCGATGCAATAGGCAAGCACCGCTTCGTACGGCCGATCGAGCGGCAGGTAGCGCGTGGCAATCTCCCCCACTGCCTTGCCGACGCCGGAGAGCGCGAAGACCGCGCCCAGCGATGCCAGCATCTGCGGCAGGATCGCGGCCCAGCCGATGGTGTCGATGAGCCGCCGTCCTTCCTGCAGCGGCGCGAGCAGCGGCGGCTTCAGCCAGGCAATCGCCGCCCCCAGCGCGAGAACTGCGCCGGCGGCCAGCGAGATCAGCGTCACCTGTTTGGAATCGAGCAGCGGCACGCCACCAAGATGCGCATTCTTGAGGAACAGAGTTCCGAACAAGGCGGTGGCCGGAACGATCAGCGCAGGGCCGAACAGCCAGTTCCCGCGGGCCCGCGCGCTCTCCCGTCGCTCTTCCGGGGTCGATGTGTGCGGCTTGCCGATCCCGAGCGCGCCAAGGCCGGCCAGTACCACGAGCGCCAACACCAACGCGCCGTTCGCTACGTCTCCGAGATACGATCCGAAGAGGAAGCTTGCCGCCAGCAATCCCCAGAATGCGGCGTTTCCAAAGCGCCTCTTGTTTGAGCGGTCCCGAACGCTCAGCAGGGCAAATCCCGCGAACGCCAGGCCGGCCACGACGTAAACCGCTTCCAGCGTGATCATCGATCGGCCTCGCCCGGCGCGGCTGTTTTCTTCAGACCGCGATCCAGCAGAACCAGCCGCGCGCCGTGGATGAGGAAGGCGAGGAGTGCGGTCGGGATCGCCCAGACCGAAAGCTCGAACGGCTGAACGTTCACGCCGCTCTGTTGCAGGAAGCCTTTGATCAGAAGAATGGAGCCGATGGCGATGAAGACATCTTCGCCGAAGAACAGCGCGATGTTGTCTACGGCCGCCGCATTGGCGCGAATGCGCAAGCGGGCCTGCTCGGGCAATTCGCCGAATTCCTTTTCGGCCGCGGCTTCCGCCATGGGGGCGATGAGCGGGCGCACCATTTGCGGGTGGCCGCCCAGCGACGTGAGCCCCAGGCTCGCGCTCACCTGGCGGGCGGCGAAATAGGCGAGCAACAGCCGCCCCACCGTCACGCCCCGGAGCCGCGCGATCAGCATCCGCGCGCGATCCTGCAGGCCGTATCGTTCGAGCAGCCCGATCACCGGCAGCACCAGCCAGATGACGCTGACGTAACGGCTGTCGTTGAAAGCCTTGCCGAAGGCCGCAAGAATGGCGAGAGGATCGAGCCCGGCCGCCAGCCCGGTGACCAGCGCGGACGCCGCGATCACCAGCAGCGGATTGAGGCGAACCAGAAATCCGACGACGACAACCGCGACACCCAGCAATGTCAGCATCACACGCCTCCAGTTCTGCGTCCGCACCGCCGGGCGCATTAAGGCGCGGAAACCGCCCGCCATCAAACCGAGGTTCGCTTTGGAAAATCATCGGTGTGCCGGCGCACCGGTCTTGTGAACCGTCCGTTTCTCGGGCAAGAGTTCGGCCGCGTGGCGCCATTCGGCGCGATGGAGCGGTGGCCGAGAGGCTGAAGGCGGCGGTTTGCTAATGCGCGCGCCAGCGTCCCGCGCGATAGCGCACTCTCCCATTGTGGCCCGATTTCCTTGCAGATTTAAGGACCGGATCGGGCTCTTTAGTCCGCCGGGTATCGTGCCGCTTCGGCTAGTGCGGTGCCAATTCGGGTGCCAATTTGCGTCCGCCGGTCTTGAAAGTCGCCTTGCCCTATTCCGGCCTGTCCCTGCCAATGCCGCGGAGTATCGAAATTTCAGCCTTTCCGGCGATCTTTCTCGGAAGGAGTCCTGGGTGTTGGGCTTCGTAGAAGCCATAAGAACCAGTGCCGAGAGATTGCCGTTGGGCGCGCCATCATAGTAGTATGGACTCACTCTCAACGCTCTGCGTTGACGCAGGTTCTCACGGAGAGGCGTGCATCATGGCACCGAAGCCGAAGCCGACATTCGATCCGCGCGTATTTCTCGCCAAAGCAAACGGCGGAAGAACCATTTCGCAATACCGGAAGCATCAGAGCGTGTTCGCGCAAGGCGAGCCCGCGGACGCGGTGTTCTATATCCAAAAAGGCAAGGTCAAGATCACTGTCGTCTCCGAGCAAGGGAAGGAAGCTGTTGTTGCCGTTATGGGTCCCGACGAGTTTTGTGGAGAGGGATGTCTGGCGGGTCAGCCGCGACGGATGGCGACGGCTGCGGCAATGACCGAATGCGAGATCATGCGATTGGAGAAGGCGGCTATTCTCCGCGTCCTGCGTGAGGAACCGGCGTTTTCGGAGATGTTCCTCTCACATCTTCTGACACGAACGATTCGGGTTGAAGAAGACCTGATCGATCAGCTGTTCAATTCAAGCGAGAAGCGCTTGGCGCGCGCCCTTCTGCTGCTGGCGAACTTTGGCAAGGAAGGGCGGCCGGAGCCGATAATCGCCCCGGTCAGCCAGGAGATGCTGGCAGAGATGATCGGGACCACTCGCTCCCGCGTGAGTTTCTTCATGAACAAGTTCCGCAGATTGGGTTTCATCAATTACAACGGCCACCTGGAAGTCCATACGTCATTGCTGAGCCTGGTTCTGCACGAGCATCCCCAGATAGCCGCCGATCGTGACTGAAGAAGGTTGTTGTCAGGAGATCGGGGGAATCGGACGAAAGTGAGCAGAATCGAACAGTTTTCCGCGTCGCCTGCGCTCATCATTTGAAAGTCGCTGGGCAAGGCTAGTTGGACGCCGGCGATTGAGAGACTTCAGGGACACCATTCGAGACGGTGCCCGCACTCCCCCTCAGATATGCGCGCGGGAGGTCGAAAATGACCATCGAATACACTTTCCGTTATTGGAACGGCACGGGCGGCATGGTCCGCTTTCACATGGCTCACTGCGAGAGTGAGCGCGAGGCAATTCGCGCCGCCGCCATAGGAATGACCAAGCCGTACACAACGCTTGAAGTCGAAATAGCCGAGGAGATCATCTGGCGCGGCACAAACGTTGAAGCGCTGGCTGCGGCGACAAACTGTTGGCGTAAGTCGCCCCGGATTTCTTATGCGGCGCGCTCTGCCCGTTTTAGTGCCGGCGGGGACCGAACGTCGGTCGAACGGATTGCATAAGGGCATTGAAAATCTCCGTGACGTCGAACGTTCAGCCGCGAATTCTGCGCCCTCCGATCATCTGGGCGGACAAGGCCGCGCTCATAGTGGCGCTTGTACTCTTTTTCTTCCTTACATTTCTCTGGGCATTTACGGTCGCCATTGCAGGGACCGTCGGCGCCAATCATATACTGAGAAGCTGGATCATTTCGGGAATCGAGCTCGATCTGTTGATTGTGGGCTCGGTGTGGATGGTCTCGCGTGGCATCGATTCAGTGATAGGCGCTATGCGATATGGGCTCTTCGTGAGAAAAGCTGGCCCCGTGCAGCGGCTTCCGCTCGAATAGCGCAGCCAGCCTCAGCGCATGTTCCGCCGGAAACGCGGCATATTGATTGCGCTCCGGATCATCCCTTGTGACAATTAGCGAAGCGCCCTTGTGTCCGCACAACGTGCAACGGGCGCAACGGCGCAGAACATCGCTTGAAGCGTCCGCCCCCCATCTGCCCGGCCGAATTGTAGAACCCGCTCTAATAGCCGAGAGCGCAGCCATTCGTGGTCGCACCAAAACTTAGGGTCACGTTTTTGAGCACGAAAAGGGGAATGCATCCGCACAGCCCGCAGCATTAAGGCGCGGAAACTGCCCGCCATAAACCGAGGTTCGCTTTGGAAAATCATCGGTGTGCCGGCGCACCGGTCTTGTGAACCGTCCGTTTCTCGGGCAAGAGTTCGGCCGCGTGGCGCCATTCGGCGCAATGGAGCGGTGGCCGAGAGGCTGAAGGCGGCGGTTTGCTAAACCGTTATACGTTGTAAAGACGTATCGAGGGTTCGAATCCCTCCCGCTCCGCCATATCGAGTGCAGGCGAATGAAAAGTGGCGGACGGAAGAGCGCGCGTTCCCTGCAGAAGCGGGCGAACGTCTATGATCTCCAGGTCGGAGAGCGGCTCAGCCTGTTGCGGCGCGCCCGCGGCTTGTCCCAGGGAGACCTCGGCCAACAGCTCGGCGTCACGTTTCAGCAGGTCCAGAAATACGAACGCGGCACCAACCGCGTCAGCGCGGGCCGCCTGTACGAGATCGCCCTGCTACTCGGCGTGAGGATCGATTATTTCTTCCAGCAAGCCAGCGCGACTTCGCGTTCCGCCACTGAGCCGGCGATCGGCGACAGTGCAGACGAGCTGCTCGCGCAGTTCGCAAAGATCAAGGACGAGAAGGTGCGAGCGCGGGTGCTGCAGCTGATTGGCGCGCTTGCTTCAGGGACGAAATGACAGCCGGCGGCGCCTTGCCTCGCCCGCCGCAGCGGTAGGCAATCCCGATCAATTCATGGATGTGCGGTCCGGCAGTGTCGAGTTCGCCGACGGCGGCGAAGTCCTCCAGCAGCGCCAGCAGCATCGTCATCATCATCTCCGAATAGGGCTTGCTGCAACTTTCGGACGGTTTGGCTTTGGCGGCTTTGCGCGCGTTGGTCATGGCGGATCCTCTAAGCGGCAGATGCGAGACGGTCGTAATAGGCGTCGGTCAATGAGAAGCCCGGGAACGGTTTGGGCCAGACCACCGGGAAAACTTCGCTGTCGAGCGGATCCCCCTCGGCGAGCAGATGCTCCTGGTACGGCTGCTCGGGCGTCCCCGGCCGGCGGTAGTAGCGCATGTCGTCGCCGGCATAGCGCAGCGAAAGCGCCCGCCGGGAATGGTTGGAGCGATTGCCCCCAGCGCCGTGCACCGTGCGGAAATGATGCACGACGATGTCGCCCGGCTCGACGTCGAACCGGACCAGGTCGTAGCGCTCAGGATGAGCTTCGATTTCTGCGAGGCTTTCTCCCGAACTGCCTGGAATTCCGACATGGGCGAAGAACATGTTCGGCGCGAACTTGCGGCCCCAGCGATGGGAGCCGCGGACATATGCCAATGTCCCGGACCGCTCGTCCGCGCGATCCACGCAGATCCACATGACGCAGCCCTGCCAGCCCCGCATCCGGAAGTAGGTGTAGTCCTGATGAAAGGCGGTGCGTTCTGCAGTCCCGGCCGCCTTTATGAAAATCTGGTCGTCGCAATAGTTGATCTTGTGCGCGCCCATAAGGCCGGCGGCGATTTCCGGCAGGCAGGAATCAAGCGCCAGCCGCCGCACCGCGCAATTGCGCCGCCAGGTCGAGGAATCTAGCATGAAGTGGCCGTGACCGGAGGCGCGAGAGTCCACCAGCGCCGGCGGTCGCGCCGTATCCAGCGCGCGCAGCACCGCAGCGCGATCGTACTGGCGGCCGTTGGATAGTTCCGGCGCACCGGGATCGGCCGTCTCATACAGCCGGCGGCGGATCTCAGTCACGTCGTATCCCGCCGCACTTGCATTGATGCCATCCGCAAGCACGTCGAGCGCCGCGGCAAGGCGGCCGATGGTGTCAGGATCGAGTACCTGGCGCAGGCAAACGACGCCGTCCTGATCAAACGTGGAAACTGCTTGCTCATTGACTGCCGGCCGCTTCGGCCCCAGGCGCCGGACTTCCGCGGAGCGGATGGCTGTTTCGCGCACCTCAAGCCGCAATCGCATGGTCGATTCTCGCGGCATGCGGCGGCGGATAGAGGCTGAATGTCAGGCAGGGCCCGGTGATGCCCCTGCGGGTCCGGGACCTCTGGAGCTGCTCAGCCGAGACCTCCAGGAGAATTGCAATGCACGATCCCTCTTCATATGGCGTCGGCAGGCCCAGGTGGTGCACCTTCCAGCCGTTCTCCAGCAGCCGTGGGAGGAAGAAGGTGTCGCACACGACGCTGATATGGGAGAGCCGGCGCACGAGCGCGAACTCCAGCGTGGCGCAGAGGATCTCCGCTGCAGCTTCCGGCCGCTTTTCTCCGCCGGCAGAGCGCCACAAGAAAAGCCGCGTCATTTCGTAGATGCGGTCGTCCGACGGCACCCGCCCCCAGGTCACGATGTGGGAAAACACATCCCGCATCAGGTGAGGGCCCGTGGTCGGAAGGAGGCGGACGCCGCCCACAACCTGGCCGTCACCATCGAGGCTTAGCAGGTACGTCGCGGCCTCGGTGTCGAACTGGTCCACTTCGCGGCGATCGGGGCGGGCCAGCGCCCGCCAGCCGCGGCCGTCGACGTAGATCTGGTGACGGATGCGGTGCATCGCCTCGATTTGGGAGTCGAAGGCCGCCCTGTTGCGCCGGTCGATGAGATAGAGCACCGCTGTCCCCGTGAAAGTTCACGGTGGACGATGCCGTGGCGTTACTGCCGCGGCATGGGGCCGATCCCCCAATTGACAAATCCGGGAAAATCGTCCTTGCGCGGTCTGCGCTCAGACCTGGATGACGCCGGATTGCAGGGCTAGCACCACGGCTTGCACGCGGGTTGCTACGCCGAATTTCAACTTGGCGCGCTCAATGTGCGCGCCGGCCGTGCGTTCGCTGATCGACAGGATTTCGCCGATTTCCCAGTCGCTCTTGCCGCTCGCGGCCCATTCGAGGCATTCGCGTTCGCGTGGAGTGAGACTCGGTTTCTCGTTCCGACGGCGGGCACCCGCATACAGCGTGCGAATTCGCGCGTGCGCGTATATCGCAGCAAAGTGGAGCTCCGCGCGTTCGCGCTGCGAAAGCGAAGTCTGCTCGCCCGCGATGGTGACCACCGCAGTGCCGGACTGTATGCCGCCGATCGGAACGACCAATCCGCCATGAAGGCCGAAGTCGCCCGCCTCGAACACGATCCTCCTGGCGGAGCGGTCATACTCCTCGAACATCAGCCCTTCCTGCCAGGTGTACGGATCGTCCGTGTGCAGAAGTCCGCGCACGGACGGATCGCGCCACACGTAATTCGCTTCGCGATAGCGCGCCCGCCACGAGTCCGGCCAGGTCATGGACAACAGACAGTCGGGCACTGGCTGATGCTTGCGGGGCAGGTCGGCGACGGCGCCGTACGAGAAGCCGAACCGTCCCACAAAGCCCAGAAAGCTTCGCCACGTTTCGTCCGCCGACTTGAGGGTCTCAAGCCGGTCGACCCAGTCCAGCACCTCCGGATACAGCTGGTTCATATGGGGACGATACATCGGCTGCGCGCGGAGCGCAGCTAGCACCCCGCCAAAATCTTCTTTGATGACTCAGGGACGCGTGACGGAGGCGAGCGCCGCCGTGCGAATCGCCGCTCTGGGACCGGACTCTGGCAGCTCCGGAGTGGCGTGCCGGGCCGCGACGCGAGTGCCTGCCCCGGATGCGGCCTCCGCCACCCGGATATTAAGCCGCTCGTCTCCGGCCGGATCTGGCGGAAGGGCGCCGTCGGACCGTGCCATGTCGGCGAGCAAGGCGGAAACCTGATTGGCGTCCAGGCCGCTGCCGGTGATCACCACCACCATGTCCTGGCTCGGCACCACCGCTATGCGCTGACCGCCATAGCCGTTCGCCTCGAAATCCGGAGGCCCGCCGGCGTGGCCGCAATTGGGATAGAGCCACATGCCGTAGCCGTACTGCACGTTCGCCTCGACGGTCGCCTTCGGGGTCAGCGCGGCCTTCAGATAGCGGGCGGGGACGATCCGCCTTCCCTCCCACATGCCGTGGTGCAGCCAGAGGTAGCCGAGCTTGGCCATGTCGCGCGGCTGCAGCTTGAGATCCGCAAAGCCATGGCTGACCCCGTCGGCATCGGCCGGCCAGACCGCCCGCTCGATGCCCAATGGCGCGAACAGCGCCTGCTGGGCAAATGCCGACGCGCTCGCGCCGACTGTGCGTGTCAGCACCGCTGACACGACGTGCATGTTGCCGGCGCAGTACCCGAAGGTCGTGCCCGGCTCCGCCGTTTCCGGACGCTCGAGCGCGAACGACACCCAATGCCGGCTTTGCTCCATTTGCTGCAGGAAATTGCGGCCACCCTCTGCGCTGCAATCCAACCCCGACGTCATGCTCAACATGTCGGCGAGCGTGATGCGGCTCTTGCGCGGATCTTCGCTCTCCACCTGATCATCCGGCAATAGCGCAAGCACTGGCGCACCCAGATCGTGGAGCTTGTGTTCGCCGAGGGCGATCCCGACCAGGGTCGACACGACGCTCTTGGTCACCGACGCGACGTCATGAAGTTCGTTGTCGGCAAACGGGTGGAAATAGGCATCCAGCACGATCACGCCGTGCCGCTCGACGAGCAGGCTATGCACGGGAAGGTGACGGGCGCGGATGGCGGCCATTGCATCGGCCAGCACGCTCGAGTCGATCCCCTGCGCTTCCGGCGTCGAAACCGGCCAGCCGTGCGTCGGCCAGCGGGGATACGGCTGTGCAAGGCGAGCCTCAAACGCCGCAGCGCTTTCATTCACTGCCGGCGGAAGCACCGCAAGCGCGATCGCGGAGGGCGAAGCGGAATGGACACCGGAAGGCGATGCAATTGCGCTGGAGCACGCGAGCAACACGCTTATGACAGCACAGGCTGACAATCGCGGCGCCGCTGCGGCGGCACGCGCTCCCGGCGCGAACATTTGCCCCTCCGACACTCAACTCTCTCATCGCGGAGCCAAAACATGCCCCTGCTCCAGCCCAGCCGTTCTAGATCAGGGTCCATTGCAGGCGCGTGAAAAGCGGGGCTGCAGTTTTATGCAAATTGCTCGGCGGCCTTGCTCGCGCGTCGTTGCCGGTTGTGCTGCCGGCGAAACCCGTCAGAATAAACCTGCATGGCCGAGAAGCAGAGCATGTTCACCTCAGCGGGCCTGAGCCGCGCGGATCTTCACGCCAAAGGCCGCAAAGTGATTCGCAAGGCCGGCAAGCAGGTCCTGCTGATCGAGGCGGACGGGCGCATCTTTGCCGTCGCCAATCGATGTCCGCACGAAGGTTATCCGCTGAGCGAAGGCACGCTGGGCGCGGGATGCCTGCTCACCTGCAATTGGCACAACTGGAAATTCGATCTTTCCAATGGCGAGGCGCTCGTCGGGCGCGATCCGGTGCGCACCTATCCCGTCGAAATTCGCGGTGAGGACATCTTCATCGAGCTTTCGGATCCGCCGGCCGAAGCACAGCGGGAGCGCGCGCTCGAGGCGCTGAACGCCGCTATTGCCGACAACGATCTGGCGCGCATGGCCCGCGAGATGGCGAGGCTGGAGCGCGCCGGTTTCGACGCGAGCGAGGCGATACCCCATGCGATCCTCGCACGGAACGAGCGGCTCGAAGACGGCATGACACACGCCTATGCCGCCGCAGCCGACTGGCTTGCGCTGGCAGGCCGCGCCTCCTCGCCGCAGATGCGCCTGGCTGCGCTGCTGGAGCCGGTCGCCCACCTCGCCGAGGACACGCTGGGGGCCGGCAGCTTTCCATATTCACAGAAAGCCGAGGGATGGGAGCCGCGGGGTTTCGTGGCCGCCGTTGAAGCCGAGGACGAAGGCAGAGCGACGGCGCTCGTCCGCGGCGCACTGGCCGCGAATATCGGCTATGAAAACCTGCGCGCCGCGTTCGGCGAGGCAGCACTGGCGCACTACGCCGATTTCGGCCACTGCGCCATCTACACGTTCAAAGCCGGTCAGCTGCTTTCGCGCCTCGACAGTGCCGCAGCCGAACCGGTGCTGCTCGCGTTCACCCGGATGCTGGTGCGCGCCACGCGCGAGGAGCGGCTGCCGGAATTCCGCTTCTATGCGAGGGCAATCTCGGCATGGGATGGAACCGGGTACGCGCCGGCACGCGCCGGCGATTTCGCCGGCACGTCGATCGATGGCGCCTTGAGACGGACGCTGGCGAGCTCGGCCCGGCCGCCGCGCGAGATCTACGATGCCGTGCTCGGCGCCGCCGCCTCGAACATGCTGCATTTCGACAGGTCGTTCGAACAGGCGAGCGACGGCGCGATCGCCGACAACATCGGCTGGCTCGATTTCACCCACGCGCTGACCTTCGCCAATGCGTGCCGCCACATTTGCGGCGAGCGGCCGGATCTGTGGCCGCGCGCACTTCTGCAGCTCGCACTGTTCGTGGGCCGCAACCGGAAATACGTGCGCGCCGATCAGGACGTCTCCCGCTGGCGGGTGAACGATCGCGACGCGTTTCTCTTCCGCGAGACGACCGCGCTCTACGATCACGGCATTCCGGAGCCGATCATCGCCTGTCATCGGCTGAAGGTATTGTGTGCGCTGGAAGACGAGTTGGCCGTTTCACCCGACGCGCCGTGGGCCGAGGACATGTGCGCCGCGGTCAACCGCTACCTCAATACGCCCATGAAACGCCACCATGGCCTGCGCACCGCGGCGCAAGCGCTCGACTTCATTGCGAAGGAGGGCTGAGGGTCGTTGCGGCCGCCGGCCGGTAGCGCCGCCAGACGTAGAGCCCGGCCAGCACGAACATCGGATACATCAGCACGCTCGCCTCGGTGCCCAGAACCCCGCCATTGATCCAGGCGGGACCTTTGAACGTCACATCGAGCATGCGACCCTTGGGGATCAAGGTGCCGTTGGGCGTTCCGATGACGAAGAACTGCATGAAATCGAAAGCGGCGTGGAAGCCGACTGCGAACCACAGGCTGCCGGTGCGCAGAACGGTGAAGCAGCACAGCAGGCTGAACGCCACCAGCGTGATCACGTCCCAGATGTTCTCGCCCGGTTTGAAGAAATAGTGGATCGCGGCGAACAGCGCCGCAATCGTCAGCGAGGCGGGCCAGAAGCCGATGCTGCGCCACAAGGCGCGCAGCAAATAGCCGCGGAACCACAACTCCTCGGCGATGCCCACAATGGCATTGGCGCCGAGCCAGGCAAGCCCCGATGCGGCCAGCGCTCGGCCGCTTAGCGCGAGGCCGTGGACCTGCATCCCGCCGAGCGCCAGCATTCCGATGGCGACTGCGCCTGCAAACACGATGCCGACTAGGAAACCTTCGAACGTGTTGGCCGAGAGCGCCTTGGCGATCGGCATGCCGTAGCTGCCGATACTGCGCCGCTCGTAGAGCGCGAAGAGGGCCGTGGGGATGAAGGCAATGATGAAATTCGCGGTCTCGCCGAGCGCGATGGAGGTGGCGGATAGGCCGCTGTCGTCGATTCGATAGCGCGCAACGACCCAGTCGTAGAGAGGATGCAGCGCCGGCTGCAGCGCGATGCCCACTAAGATGAAGAGGATGGCGCGCCAGAAGAAGCGAAGCTTCCGCTCCTCCCCAACGAACAATCCGGCAATGGTCATGATCCGATGCCCCTTCGCATCCCCGTAGCAACCATAGCCAGTTCTGCCGCGGCCGGCCGGGCGGCGCTCATGTTCCTGGGAAGGTCACGCGGCCGCCGCATGGATGAGAACTAGCGCGGGCTGCAATCCGCGCACACCGCCACTTCGACCGTCACATGCGACAGATCGGGATGGCGGGCGCGCAGCATGTCCTTCACCCGTTCTGCTGTGAGCGGATCCGGGCTGACCAGCGAAACGATCAGGCTGCGGTGTCCGGGCCCGACCCGCCACAGATGCAGATCGGCCACCTGCGCGCCCATCTCGCTTTCGATCGTGGCGCGGATGTCGCGGGCGAGTTGGGGATCGGCTTCGGCGTCGAGCAGCACCATGCCGCTGTCGCGGATCAGGCCGAACGACCAGGAGGCGATGACGAGGGCTCCGACGATGCCGACCGCGGGATCGAGCCAGCGCGCGCCCCATAGCAATCCGGCGGTCAGCGCCGTGATCGCCAGCACCGACGTTGCGGCATCGGCCAGCACGTGAAGATAGGCGGCGCGCAGATTGTGGTCGTGGGTGTGGCCGTGGTGATGCTCCTCCTCGTGGTGGCGATCGCGCAGGATGAAAGCGCTGGCGAGATTGACGCAAAGGCCGACGCCGGCGATGGGCAGGGCGCTGCCATAGGCGATGGCAATCGGCGCGAAAAAGCGGCCGATGGATTCCGCCGCGATACCGAGCGCGATCATCCCAAGCACGATGGCGCTGGCGAAGGCGGCGAGATCGCCGAACTTGCCGGAACCGAAGGTGAAGCGCGCGTTCTCGACATGGCGCCGCGCCAGCCAATAGGCGCCGGCGGCAAGCCCAAGGGCGCCGACATGCGTCGCCATATGGACGCCGTCGGCCAACAGCGCCATCGAGCCGAAGAAAAGCCCCGCCGCGATCTCCACCACCATGAACGCGCCGGTGAGCAGCATCGCGGCGCGGGCACGGCGCTCGGCATGCTCGTGGCCGTGGCCCAAAAAGCGGTGGTCGTGAGTCCACAACCCATGATCGTGGATATCGTCCTGCGCCATGGTGCGATGATACGACCGGGGGCGCGATCCCGCAAAACTGGGTCAGAGGTACTTGCGCAGCTGCTCGGAATAGGGCGCGAAGCCGGCGGCGTGGTAAACCGCCCGCGCACGGTTGTTCTTCGGCAGTACGCCGATCATCAGCACCTTCAGCCCGCTCGCGCGCGCATGGTCTTCGCAGGCCGCGATCAGCGCTTTGCCAACGCCGATTCTCCGGGCACTCTCCTGCACGAACAGTTCGGCAATATAGCCGGTGCGCCGCTCGTCCTCGACGATATAGATCGCGTCGTGCTCGATCAGGAAAACGGCCCAGCCCACGGCCGCGCCATTCTGTTCGGCGATGAACACGCGTCCCTCATTATCCGCCACGCGCTTCATCATTTCCCGGAAATATTCCGTGCCGACCTGCGCATCGATGCGGCGATTGGATTCGAACCGGTGCTCGAACTTCTGCAGCCCTTCGACGAACGAGACTGCCGCGGCTTCGTCCGCCGGCCAGCGCGCATCGCGAATGGTGAATTCCTCGATCATGCCGGCACTGTATCACCGGGCGCTGGGCCCGTGCACTTCCAGCACCACCGCACCGATGCCCAGCAGCAGGATCGAAAGGAAAGTCAGATAGAGCGCGAGGTTGAACAGCGCGCCCCGCCAAGAGGCGATCTCGGCGGTCCGCACGAGGTTTTCGATCTCGGCGCGGTCGCTGTCGATATGCGGATCGAGGCCGATAAAGATGCTGCGGAGGTTCGTCATCACCGCAAGCGCCGAAACGATCGGCAGCAACACGGAACTCAGCGTCAGGTATCGCGGCCAGCCTTGGTCGAGCGCATAGGTCGCAACCACCACGAAGATCCCCTGGGCCTGCAGCAGCGCGCCGGATTTGCCGGTGAGATGCGCCAGATTTTCGTTCATGACGGCGCGCATCGCGTGCACGTCCCGCGCCTTGGCGAAAGTCTCGACCTCCGCACGCACGCGTTGTTTGGTGACTGGAACGCCGAGAAGCACTTCCAGGAATTTGCGCATGCGAGCCCCCGCTCCTGCCAGCGATTGTAACGCTGACTTGGCTTTTAGCCCAGCGCCTTGACGATCTCCTCGGTCATCTTCTTGGCGTCGCCGAAAAGCGCAAGGATGCGGGCTGTTGGCTTTCCTACTTAAGCGCCCGAGTCCTGATTCGGCCGGGCTCAATTGTGAGCAGGTGACCTTCTAACGTTCCCACGGTCTCCAGAATTTCCATAACCCGGCGCGCACGAGCAGGGCGGCTCAGGCGATCAAGCCGCATGAGGATTACCGCCGACAGTCGATATCGCTCGCGTTCCGAGAGAAGACCGAAATCGAGATCGTTCGATAACAGAACGCGGGATTCCCTTTGCGCTATTTCGAAGATTCGATTGTCGGCCTCACCCGGTTCGGTTTCGCGGATTGAAAGAACATCGTGGCCGGCGTTTCGCAATGCCGCCAAGAGCAGGCGGTCGCAATTCTCGTCCGCCACGATGCGCATTATTCCGCATCGATTAGGATTTTATCGTCCGCGAGACTTGCCGCCGCATAGGCGCAGGCGGCACGGATGTCTTCCTCGATGAGGTGAGGATAAGCGTCGAGGAAATCTGCAATTGTCCAGCCATTCGCCAGTTCGCGCATGATCAGCTCGACCGTGATGCGCGTGCCGCGAATGACCGGCTTGCCGACCATGACCTCGGGATTGATCGCGATTCGCTTGAGCAGCTCGTTCATGACGCTCGCCTCCATGGCGCCAACATAGCATGGAACGGGCGTGATGTAGCTACCCCAACGCCTTGACGATCTCTTCCGTCATTTTCTTGGCGTCGCCGAACAGCATCATGGTGTTGTCGCGGAAGAACAGCTCGTTCTCGATGCCGGCATAGCCGGAGCCCATGCCGCGCTTCACGAACAGCACGGTCTTGGCCTTCTCCACGTCGAGGATCGGCATGCCGTAGATCGGCGATTGGGGATTGTTCTTCGCCGCCGGATTGGTCACGTCATTGGCGCCGATGACATAGGCGACATCGGTCTGCGCGAAGGCCGAGTTGATGTCCTCCAGCTCGAACACTTCGTCGTAGGGCACGTTGGCCTCGGCCAGCAGCACGTTCATGTG
>DIZC01000060.1:42897-56862 GCA_002429315.1 Alphaproteobacteria bacterium UBA6038 | reverse complement strand
CGTGAATTCCCGCGCCTCGATCTGTCTTGCCCCCGATCCGGAAAGGTACTGCCGGCGAAGTGCAAAAAAGATCGGGGAGCCGACTCCCTCCATCGCGGAAAAAGCGTGTGCCGCCGGCTTTGGTCGGCACGCAGCGCATGTGCGATGCCCGTAGGCCAACGCGGCGAACACGGAAAAACGGGCTGAAAATCGAGAACTCTATTTTCGGTAGCCGCTCGCATTGTGTCCGAATCGACCCCCAATTCGAAATCGGATTCACGCGGAGGACGCGGAGGACTCGGAGGCGGAGTGAAATAATCAAACATCGTCTTGGCCGCCCTTGTGGCGGCCATCCATGACCTCACCCGGAAATCGCGGGCATGGATGGCCGGGACAAGCCCGGCCACGACGGTTTTTTTGTGAAGCGGTTGAGCGCTCCGCGTCCTCCGCGCCCTCTGCGTGAAAAATTTGAAAACAACCTGCCGCGGGTGATCGCCTGCACCCCAGGTGGTCTGCAATTTTTTGCGTTTTCTTCCGGAATCGGCTTTCACCGGTAGGATGGAGCCGGGGCCAAATCCGAAACCAAAGCGCCGCCGAGGCTGGCTGCGGCGCATCCTCATCGCGCTGTTCATTCTGCTGGTGGCGCTGCCCATCCTCCTGTTGCTGCTGTTCCGCTTCGTGCCGGTGCCCGGCACGCCGCAGATGCTGATCGGCGTCCTGTCCGGCGACGACGTGCACTACAGCTGGCGCGACGCCTCGGCCATCTCGCCCACTCTGCTCAAGGCGGTGATCGGCGCAGAGGATGAAAAATTCTGCCGCCACCACGGCTTCGACTGGGACTCCATCGGCCAGGCGATCCAATCGCACGAGCGCCATCCGAAGAAGCGCCTGCGCGGCGCCAGTACCTTAAGCCAGCAGGCGGCGCGCAGCCTGTTTCTGGTGCCGTGGCGCAGCTGGGTGCGCAAAGGCATCGAGGCGTATTTCACGGTGCTGATGGAGCAGTTGTGGCCGAAGCGGCGCATCCTCACCGCCTATCTCAATCTGGTCGATTGGGGGCACGGCTATTTCGGCGCCGAGGCCGCAGCGGAAGGTTATTTCCACAAGCCGGCTTCGGCGCTCACCGCCCGCCAGGCGGCGCGGCTTGCGGCGGTGCTGCCCGATCCGGACGGCTGGCGCGCCGTGCATCCCGGGCCCTACGTCACCTGGCGCACCGGCGATCTCCTGGGCCGCATCCGCGTGGTCACGCGCGACCGCCTCGACGCCTGCGTCCGCCCCTAATCACGACCTCCACCCTCCCCTTGAGGGAGGGTCGAAATTTGCGACCCCGCAGGTGTTGCGGGGAAGCAAATTTCGGGGAGGGGTAAAATGCCACACACCGTGGAGCTGACCCCTCCCCGAAAAATCTTCGCTCCGCTTCAGATTTTTCGACCCTCCCTCAAGGGGAGGGTTGATTTTGCGGTGCCAATTCATTCCAACCCCCGCCATGCGACGCCTCATGCATCTGCTGCTCTCGCCGCCGTCGCGCTTCGCCCGGCTTCTGATTGCCGAAAAGCGCCTGACCTTCGATCCGGTGGCGCCGGACGATCCGTCGGCGCAATTGCCGGTGTTCATCGATCAGGACGGCGCGCGCGCCGTCGGCCTGTGGGCCATCGTGGATCATGTGGAAGGCACCTACCCGGAGCATCCCCTGGCGCCGGAGGACGCCGCCGCCCGCGCGGAGTCCCTGCGGCTGGTGGACTGGGCGATGGGCGCGCTGCACGAAAGCGTCACGCGCAAGGTGGTCTACGAAAAGGCGTCGCAGCGCTACACCGGCGCCGCCGCCAAGCGGGCGCCGGACATGGACCTCATTCGCGCCGGACGCGACGCGCTGAAGGCGATGCTGACCGAAATCGGCGCCGCGGCGGAGCGGCACGGCTATCTGGCCACGCGCGAATGCTCGCTCGGCGATCTGGCCGTGGCCGCGCATATTTCGGCACTGGATTATTTCGGCGAGATTCCGTGGGACGAGCATCCTGCCACCGCCGAATGGTACATGCGGATGAAATCGCGGCCGTCGTTCCGCTCGTTGTTGTCGGACCGGGTGCCCGGCCAGCCGCCGGTGTCGCATTATGCCGAGCTCGATGCCTGACATCCGGGCGGAGATTCGCGCCGCGGCGCTACGCGAAGGTTTCGAGGTGGTGCGGTTCGCGGCCGCGGAATCCGCGCCGCAGGCGGGATCCGATCTGCGGCAATTTCTCGACGAGGGCCGCCACGGCGGCATGGCGTGGCTGGCGAACAACGCCGACCGCCGCGCCGATCCAAAGGTGCTGTGGCCGCAGGCGAGGACCGCCATCGTCGTCGGCATCAATTACGGTCCCAAGCACGACCCGCGCGAACGATTGCGCGACCGCGACCGCGCCGCCATCTCCTGCTACGCGCAGGGCGATGACTATCACGACTTGATGAAAGCCAAACTCAAGCGCCTCGCGCGGCTGATTGCGGAGGAGCACGGCGCGGAAGTGAAGGTGTTCGTCGACACCGCGCCGGTGATGGAGAAGCCGCTGGCGCAGGCCGCCGGCGCGGGCTGGCAGGGCAAGCACACCAATCTGGTGTCGCGGATTTACGGCTCCTGGCTGTTCCTGGGTTCGGTGTTCACCACCCTGGAGCTCGCGCCCGACGATCCTGAGCCCGAGCATTGCGGCGCCTGCACGCGTTGCCTGGAGGTGTGCCCGACGAACGCGTTCACCGGCCCGTTCGAGATCGACGCGCGGCGCTGCATCTCGTACCTGACCATCGAGCACAAGGGACACATCGCCCACGAATTCCGCGCCGCGATGGGCAACCGCATCTATGGCTGCGACGATTGCCTCGCCGTCTGTCCGTGGAACAAGTTCGCCAGCACCGCGCGCGAGGCGCGGTTTCACGCCCGCGCCGAGCTTGCGCAGCCTCGGTTGTCCGATCTCGCTACGTTAAGCGACGCGGAGTTCCGTGCGCTGTTCCGGGGTTCGCCCATCAAACGCATCGGGCGCGATCGTTTCGTCCGCAACGTGCTGATCGCCATTGGCAATTGCGGCGATGGTTCGCTGGCGGCGGAAGCCGAGCGCCTGCTCGGCGATGCTTCGCCGCTGGTTCGCGCCATGGCGGTGTGGGCGCTGTCGCGATTGGATGCGCCGCGCCTGCAACACCTCGCGGCCGCGCAGCTGCCGCGCGAAGCCGATGCGGATGTCTGCTCCGAATGGACGGACGCTATTTCGGCTTCGGCGGTGTCAGCGCGCTGAGCCGCTGTTGCGCAGCGGCGGCCGCAGCGCTGCCCGGCGCGCGCGACACGGCCGCCTGCCAATCGGCGCGCGCGCCATTGGTGTCGCCGGCCTCCAGCTTCAGCGTGCCGCGCTCGACCAGCGCCTCGGGATAATCCGGCACGATACGCAGCGCGCTTTCCAGATCGGCCCGCGCCTCGCCTTTGTGGCCGAGCGCATGGCGCGCCGAGGCTCGCAGCACCAGCAGGTCGGCGCGGTTGGCGTCCCGCGCCAGCGCCGCGGACAAATCGCTGTCCGCCGCCTTCCAGTCGCCGAGCATGGCGGCGGCCCGCGCGCGGTCGGCCAGCAGGTCGGAATCGCGTGGCGACAACGCGAGCGCGGACGAAAAGGACGTCGTCGCGTCGCCACCGCGGTGCGCCAGCAGCCACGCGTTGCCCGCCTGGTCGAACAGGGTGGCGCGCTCGGCTGCGCCGCCGACATTCTCGTGGCCCAGCTGGTCGAGCCGCGCCGCTGCTTCGGAAAATCGTTTAAGGGCGATCAGCGCCATGGCCGCGCAATGCGCCGCCCCGCCGTCGCCGCCACTGCCCTGCCATGCCGTCGCCGCGGTGAGCGCGGCTTGCGGGTCGCGCCTGGTCAGCTCCAGGCAGCGGTCATAGCGGTTGTGTCCGCCGAGCGAGCGTTCGTCGAGCACCGAAACATCCGCGGCCTTCGCAGCAAGCGCGGTCAGCACAACAAACACGGCAGGAACAAACCGCATGGGAAATCCGGTCGCGCCTTTTACCTTTCGGCCCAAATCGGCGATGGTGATCGCGCCATCCAGGGGCGGGCGCACAGTAGCCAGATCTCTCGTGAGCTCAAGACGCACGCCAGCCATCTTGCAGGTCATTCCGGCGCTCGATACCGGCGGCGCGGAGCGCACCACCATCGACATCGCACGCGCCCTGGTGCGCGACGGACTGCGATCCGTGGTCGCGACGACAGGCGGCCGGCTGGAGCCGCTGCTTGCCGCGACCGGCAGCGAACTCGTCCGGCTGCCGGTGAATTCCAAGGCGCCGCAGACCATCGCTGCCAATGCGCTTCGTCTGGCGCGGCTCATTCGCGTTCAGAATGTCAGACTCATCCACGCGCGATCGCGGGCCCCGGCGTGGAGCGCAGCGCTGGCCGCAAGGATCGAACGCATTCCGTTCGTGACCACCTATCATGGCATTTACAATGCCTCCAATCCGCTGAAGCGCTTCTACAACTCGGTGATGACGCGCGGCGATGCGGTCATCGCCAACTCGCACTGGACGGCGGAGCACATCGTCCGTGAGCACCGCATTCCGCGCGCGCGGCTCGCCGTCATCCACCGCGGCGTTGATCTCGGCGAATTCGATTCTGCGGGCGTCGCACCGGCGCGTGTCGCGGCGCTGCGCGGGGAATGGGGCGCAACCGAGGGACAGACGGTCATCCTGCTTCCGGGCCGCCTGACGCGCTGGAAGGGGCAGCTGGTCTTTGTCGAGGCGCTGGCGCAACTGGCGCGCGCCGGCACCCTGTCGAACGCGAAGGCGGTGCTGGCCGGCGATGCGCAGGAACGTAAGGCCTATGCCGCGGAGCTGCAGGAGGCCATCGCGCGCGCCAATCTGTCGGGCGCCATCGCCATTGTTGGGCATGTACAGGACATGCCGGCGGCCTACAGCGCCAGCGACATTGTGGTGTCCGCGTCCACCGATCCCGAGGCGTTCGGCCGGGTGGCGGCGGAAGCCGGCGCCATGGCCCGCCCGGTGATCGCGACCGATCACGGCGGCGCGCGCGAGACCGTGCTCGACGGCCGTTCGGGCCTACTGGTCCCGCCGGGCGACGCGGCGCGGCTGGCCGGCGCGATCGGCACGCTGATGTCGATGACCGACGAGGAGCGCCGCAGCATGGGCGAATGCGGCCGCGCGCATGTCCGCGAGCATTTCTCGCTGGACCGCATGTGCGCCGACACCATCGCGCTCTATCGCGCGCTGCTGGTCCGCCAGAACGGTTCTTGAAACATCTGCGGTTCTGCTAAGCTTCCCCCGCCAAAGAGCGGAGGGGCATATGCGGACCATCTATGGCGCAGCGGGCGCCATGCTTTTGCTGTTGATTGGACTTTCCATCGTGGGCTTCGCGTCCGCCGCGCCCGCGCCTGCGCCCACGGCCAAAGTGGACGTGAACACTTTGCCGCCAATCGTCTCGGCGGCGAAACCTGCGCCTGTCTCGTTCAATGCCGAAAAGGCTGTGAACGCCTATCTGGGGACAGTGAAAGGCGAAGCGCGCGCCCGCTCGGATGCTTATTTCGAAGGCGGCTATGCGCTGCTCCTGGTGGACGCGATTTACGCCGTTGCGATTGCCGCGCTGCTGTTGTGGCTGAGGATCTCCGCCCGCATGCGCGATGTCGCACAAAGCGTCACGCGCTCGCGATTCTGGCAAGCGCCGATCTACGTCATTCTGTTCCTGATCGTCACGACCGTCGCCGGGTTTCCGCTCGCCGTCTATGAGGGTTTCATCCGCGAGCACGCCTATGGCCTTTCGAACATGAGCTTTATGCAGTGGCTCGGCGATTTCGCCAAAGGCTTCGGCGTGCAGCTGCTGTTCGGCACCATCGTGCTGACGTTGATCTATGCTGCGGTTCGCGCGAGCGGCCGGCGTTGGTGGATGTGGGGTTGGCTGATCGCCATGATCTTTGGGGTGATCGGCGCCGTCATCGTTCCGGTGTTCATCGCTCCGCTGTTCAACAACTATTATCCGCTGAGGGAAGGACCAGTGAAGGCGGAGATTCTTTCGCTGGCGCGCTCCAACGGTATTCCGGTGACCAACGTTTATGAGTTCAATGCGTCGCGGCAGTCGAAACGGATTTCCGCGAACGTGTCCGGCTTTCTCGGCACGACGCGCATTTCGATGACCGACAATCTGCTGAACCGGACGACGCCGCGGGAAACGTATGCCGTGCTGGGCCACGAAATGGGACATTACGTGCTCAGCCACAATGCCATTGGGCTCACCTGGTTCGGGCTTGTGCTGTTCGTGGCGTTCGCTTTCGTCAACTGGGGGTATCGCCGGCTCACCGAGGTTTTCGGCGGCAACTGGGACGTGCGGGCCATAGACGATCCGGCGGGCTTGCCGGTCGCCATGGCGCTGGTCAGCGTTTTCTTTCTGGTCGCCACGCCGGTGACGAACACCATCACCCGCACCCTGGAGGCGCAGGCGGACATCTTCGGTCTGAACACCGCGCGGCAGCCGGACGGCTTCGCCACGGTCACCTTGAAGCTCAGCGAATACCGAAAGCTGGACCCGTCTCCGCTGGAGGAATTCGTGTTTTACGACCATCCGTCGGGCCGCAGCCGCATCACCATGGCGATGCGCTGGAAGGCCGAGCACCTGAACGATCCGGACATCAAGGCGGGGCCGGTATCGCCGCAATGAAGGGCTTTTCGCTCAGCGTCGGGCGGCCGGGCGCGCCGCTGCACGCGGCCGCGCACAGCCACCATCCCTGGCCGGACGTGAGCCTTGCCGCGCAGGAGGCCGCTTGGCGCGACGCCGCGCGGCTGCTCGACACCAAGTGGGATCATATTTTTGCGCAAGTGATCCCGGCGGCACAGCGGCACGTCGCCCGTGTTCTGAATCTGCCGGATGCGGCGAGCATCGCATTCGGACCGAACACCCATTCATTCGTGCTGCGGCTTCTGTCCTGCTTTCCGCCGGAGCGGCCGGTGCGCGTGCTGACCACCTCGTCGGAGTTCCTGAGCGCCGCGCGCCAGCTGGCGCGGCTGGAAGAAGACGGCGTGGTGGAGGTCACGCGCATTCCCACGCAGCCGTTCGAGAGCTTCGAGGCGCGGTTTGCCGAGGTGGCAGGCGGGGCAGCCTTCGATCTGGTCTTCTTCAGCCAGGTGTTCTTCGATTCCGGATTTCGGGTGGGCGATCTTGCCGGGATCGTCGACAGCGTCCGCAATCCGGAAGCACTCGTGGCGATCGACGGCTATCATGGCTTCATGGCGGTGCCGGCGGATTTGCGCGCGATCGCCAGCCGCGCTTTCTATCTCGCCGGCGGCTACAAATACGCCATGGCGGGCGAGGGCGCTTGTTTCCTGCACTGTCCGCCTGGCTACGGCTTGCGGCCGCGCGATACCGGCTGGTACGCGGGATTCTCCGCGCTGGAAAAAGGCGGCGGTGGCGTGCCGTATGCGAGCGACGGCAGCCGCTTTCTTGGCGCGACCTTTGACGCCTCGGGTCTGTATCGCTTCAATGCCGTGCAGGATTGGCTTCAGAGCGAAGGGCTGACGGTAGACCAGATGCTGGCGCAGGTGCGCGGGATCGAACGCGCGTTGCTGGCCGCACTCGACAGAACGAATGCACCGATCCGGTCGTCGGATCTGTTCGTTCCCGAGGAAGACCGGCGCGGGCGCTTTCTCGCGTTCCACACCGCAGATGCGGCGAAGATCACGGCGAAATTGGCAGCGCAGAACATCATCGTGGATCATCGCGGCGACCGCCTGCGCATCGGGTTCGGCATCTATCACGCGGCCGATGATGCACTGCGCCTCGCCCGCGCGCTCACCAGCGTCCGCGTTTGAGCATGGCGCTGACTTCCTGCACCAGGCGCTCGCGATCCACGGTCGCCTGCGCCTGCCGTTCGCCGAGCCATTGCTCGCGGCTTTCGATGGCTTTGGATAGTTCGGCGCCGCGCTTGAGGTCTTTCAGCGTGACCTTTTTGGCGGCGCGCTCGTCGGCGCCTTCGATCACCGCAATCGCCGCACCTCGCTTGTCGGCATATTTCAGCTGATCGCCGAACTTGCGGGTGCCGACATAGGCCTCCGCGCGCAAGCCCGCCTCGCGCAGCTCGCGCGCCATGGCGAAGCTCCCCGCGGAGTCGTCCATCGTCAGCACGATGACCAGAGGAGACAATGCCGCATCGCTTCGCTGCCGCACGGCGGAGAGCAATCGGCTGACGCCGATGGAAATTCCGGTCGCCGGCACCTGCTGTCCGGTGAAGCGCGCGACGAGATCGTCGTAACGTCCGCCGCCCGCGACCGAGCCGAAAATGATCGTTTCGCCGGCCTCGTTGGCGACGGGGAACGTCAGCTGCGCTTCGAACACCGGGCCGGTGTAATATTCGAGTCCGCGAATAACTGCTGGATCATACAGAATCTGATCTCCGCTGTAGCCGCATTTTCGAGCGATCTGAACTGCGTCTCGGATTTCCGCTTGGCCCTGTTCACCGATGTCAGTGCTTGATGCGCCGAACGCGACATCCCACGTCGCGTCGAACCTTGACGACACAGCGCTTATCGAGGGCTGGATAAAGGCCAAAACCAACTCGATTTGATCAGAAGCCAAATCCGCGCCCCTGGTGAAATCGCCGGACTCATCCTTGCGCCCCTTTCCCAACAACGAGCGGACACCATCAACGCCGAGCCGATCCAGTTTATCAACCGCGCGTAAGACGACGCCGCGTTTGGACGGCTCAATGTTCGCCGCTTCCAGCACTGCGTCCACCAATCGGCGGCTGTTCATTTTCACGACGTATTCGCCGCGCTTCAGGCCAAGCGCCTCCAGCGCATCGCACGTCATCATCAGCAGCTCGGCATCCGCGGCGGGCGAAGCGCTGCCGATCGTGTCGGCATCGAACTGGGTGAATTCGCGGTAGCGTCCGGGGCCCGGCTTCTCGTTGCGCCAGACCTGGCCCACCTGGTAGCGGCGGAACGGCTTGGGCAGGTTCTGGAAGTTCTCCGCCACGTAGCGCGCCAGCGGCGCCGTCAGGTCATAGCGCAGCGACAGCCACTGGCCATCATCGTCCTTGAGCGAGAAAACTCCCTCATTGGGCCGGTCCAGGTCGGGCAGGAATTTGCCGAGGGCGTCGGTGTATTCGAGGGCGGGGGTTTCCAGGGGCTCGAAGCCCCAGGATTCATAGACCTGCCGGATGGTCTCCAGCATGCGCCGCTCGGCGGCAATCTCGGCGGGACCGCGGTCGCGAAGGCCGCGCGGAAGCCGTGCCTTGGGGCGGGATGTCTTGTCGGTGCGCATGGGCGGGGTCGCTCATCGTGCCGCCTCGTTTAGCGGCGGGAACTTGGCCCGGCAAGCCAGCCTCGAGGCCGCTTAACTGGCCGTATTCGGGCTCCCTGCCGGAGATTGGCGCCGGGATGGCGCAAATGCCGCTATCGGCGAGATTCTGCAACGTTACAGAACTGTAATTCGCAGAGGGGGCAATCGCTAGTTTTAAACTTAACTACCGGCCGGGTTCTGCGGCCGGGATTGCAGGCGGGTCGGAGGACCTGCGGCAAAATAGGGGAAAACAGGATGTTTGAGGGGAATACCCGCCGCGCCTTGCGGACAGCGTTGCTCATCGGCGTCGGATCCTTTGCCGTCGCACCGGCCCTGGCACAGACTCAAGGCCCCGTCGAAACCGTCGTGGTCACCGGGACCCTTCTCCACCGCACCGACACCGAAACGCCCTCGCCGGTCACCTTCGTGTCGAAGGAGGACATCGTCCGCTCGGGCCTCACAACGACCGCCGACGTTGTGCGGTCAATCTCTGCGGATAACAGCGGCACCATCCCGACGGCCTTCGGCAACGGGTTTGCCGCCGGCTCCTCCGGCGTCGCACTTCGCGGCCTGACGGTCAACTCGACCCTCGTGCTGATCAATTCGCGACGCACGTCCAACTATCCGTTGGCCGATGACGGCGAGCGCGGCTTCGTCGACCTGAATACCATCCCGCTGGACGACGTAGACCACATCGAAGTGCTGAAGGACGGCGCATCGTCGCTGTACGGCACGGACGCCATCGCCGGCGTCGTCAACATTATTCTGCGCGACAATTTCCAGGGCGCCACCGGCGAAGTGGAAGGGGGCACATCGGAACACGGCGGCGGCAACATGCTGCGGATGACGGGCACTGTCGGGTACGGCGATCTCGCGACCAATAAATTCAACGCGCACATCAATCTCGAATACGAGCGCGACGACTTCATTCGCGTCGGTCAGCGCGATTTCCCGTTCAACAACAACGATCTTTCGCCGATCGGCGGATTCGACTTCAACAGTCCCACGTCCGTCTACGGCAGCGTGGCACCGGGCCATCTGACCGATCCCAACGATCCGACGACCGGTGTGCAGGACGAGGGAGCTCTGCTGCAAATCCTGCGCCCCGGCGGTTGCGGGCCCATCGCCAAGAAGACCACCGACGACAGCGGCACCTATTGCGAACAGAACATCGCGCCGTACGGCGACGACCAGCCGAAAGACGAGCGCTATGGAGGCTATGCGCGCATTTCAGTCCAGCCGAACGGAGATACCGAAGCATGGCTCGATGCCAGCTACTTCGAGAACAAGGTGTGGGTGCATGGCACACCCTCTAACATCCGCACCACTACGCCGCATATTACGTCCAACATTGCGCTACCCGCGTACCTGACCAGCGGCGCGCGCAATCCCAACGACCCGTTTGCGGCAAATTGCCCGGCGACCGGAGTGGAAGGCGTTACGCCGTGCGAGGACGCGATGATCCACTATCGTTTCGGCGATATTCCGGGTTTTTCGCAATACGACACTCACGTCATCCGCACGACCGGCGGGATCAAAGGCACGTGGGACGGTTTCACCTACGACACCGCGTTTGTGGTGGCGCACAGCTCGCTGGATTCGGAGCTCGACGGATTTCTCGATTTCAACCAGCTGCTTTCCGACGTGCGTGACGGCAGCTACAATTTCATCGATCCGTCGCAGAATTCCGGCGCGGTGCGCGCCGCGCTTGCGCCGCCGCTCACCAAGACGTCGACAACGGATATGGATTCTTTCGACGTCCGCGCATCGCACGATCTGTTCGATTTGCCCGGCGGCGCGGCGGCCCTGGGCTTTGGCTTCGAGGTCCGGCACGAAGAGACCAAAGACCCGGATCTCAATCCTGGTCTCAATGCGCTGGGACTCGGCCTTGCGCACACCATCGGCAACCGCAACATCTACTCCGGCTTCGCCGAGCTGGGCATGCCGGTGTTCAAGACGCTGGAGGTCAACGTCTCGGGCCGGTACGACCACTATTCGGATTTCGGCGATACCTTCAATCCGAAGGTCGGCGCGAAGTGGACCCCGATTCCGGAGATTGCGCTGCGCGGGACCTACTCCACCGGCTTCCGGGCGCCGAGTTTTTCCGAAAACGGTTCTTCGGAAGCGGAAGGGTTCATTACCTTTAATCCGCAGTCGTTTTACCCAGCTTGGGCCGCGCTGCACGGCAACGACGAATACACGCAGCCCTACGGTTTGGGGCTGCTGACCACCGCGAATCCGAACATTCAACCGGAGACGTCGACGAATTATACGGTGGGAACGATCCTGCAGCCGTTCACCGAACCGAACATCACGGCAACCGTGGACTATTACCACATCGAGAAGAAGAAAGTGATCTCGCCGGCCGATCCCTTCCCGGCGCTGGACGCCGCCTTCCTGGGCGGTTCGATCCCGCCGGGAGATACGGTCATCTTCGACAACCCCGACCCGCAGCATCCGGATGCGCCGCTGAGGCCGGTGGTGGTCGGGGCGCCTTACATCAATGCCGCGTCCCTCGTGACCGACGGCATCGATATGGAGGTGAACGGCATCTTCGATGTCGGTTACGGCATCACGTGGAACACTCTCTTTAGCGGCACGTACATCTTTACGTTCGATTTCACGCCGTCCAAAGGATCTCCGACGCAGCACTGGGTGGGCACACAGTCGCCGTACATTCTTTCTTCGGGCGCCGGCACACCGCAGGCGCGTGGGACCTGGAGCAACACCCTCACCTATGAAGATTGGACGCTGTCGGGCACACTGTACTACACAAAGGGAATCAAGGAAGCGACGGTGGACGCGACCGGCGACTCGAGCTGCGACTTTTATTCGACGGCGAAAAAGTTCTGCCATATGAACGCGTTCTGGGATTTCGATCTGACGGCACGTTACCGCATCGACGAAAATGTCGAGCTGTTCGGAACCGTTCGAAATCTGTTCGATACCAAGCCGCCGCTCGATGTGATCGACTATGCCGGCGTCAACTACAATCCCACCTACGCGCAGCAGGGCATCGTGGGCCGGTTCTTCGCGCTCGGCGTATCGGTGAAGACGGGGGCGCTGTAGGTCCTCTCCGGCGACGCCGGCTTTCTCGCCCGCAGGCGCGAGGAGCCGGCGCGCCGGATTGACTCCGGGTGCCCCGCGCCGACAATGCAGTTCGGGCGCCGGAGGGATATCGATGGATCGCGAAGTCACCGACAGGCTGGCAGCCGCACGGGAGCAGGCCTGGTCCATTCCCATCGACGAGCTGAACGTCGCCGATGCGGAGCTGTTCCGCAGCGACACCATGTGGCCGTACTTCGAGCGGTTGCGCCGGGAAGCGCCGGTGCATTACTGCCGGGAGAGCGAGTTCGGTCCATACTGGTCCATCACGAAATACAACGACATCATGGCGATCGACACCAACCATGAGGTGTTCTCGTCCGAAGGCGGCATCACGATCGTCGATCCGAAGGACGATTTCCGCCTGCCGATGTTCATCGCGATGGATCCGCCCAAGCACGACGCGCAGCGCAAGGTCGTGAGCCCGATCGTGGCGGGGCCGAATCTCGAAAATCTCGAACCCATCATCCGCGAGCGCGCGGGCAACATTCTCGATGCCCTGCCGACGGGGGAGACGTTCGACTGGGTCGACAAGGTCTCGATCGAGCTCACCACGATGACGCTTGCCACGTTGTTCGACTTCCCGTGGGAAGACCGGCGCAAGCTGACCCGCTGGTCGGACGTGGCGACCGCCAGCCCGAAATCCGGCATCATCGAATCCGAAGAGGCGCGGCGGGCGGAACTCTTCGAATGCGCCGATTACTTCATGCGGCTGTGGAACGAGCGCGTGAATGCCCCGCCCAAAGGCGATCTGATTTCCATGCTGGCGCACGGCGAGTCGACGCGCAACATGGACCGCATGGAATTCCTCGGCAATCTGATCCTGCTGATCGTCGGTGGCAACGACACGACGCGAAACACGATCTCCGGCAGCGTGGTCGCACTCAATCTGTTCCCGCAGCAATACGACAAGCTGCGCCAACGCCCGGAGCTCGTACCCGGCATGGTCTGCGAGACCATCCGCTGGCAGACGCCGCTGGCGCACATGCGGCGGCGCGCCAAGCGCGACATGGAATTCGGCGGCAAGACGATCCGCGTCGGCGACAAGGTGGTGATGTGGTACGTCTCCGGCAATCGGGACGAGGAGGTGATCGAGAATCCGAACGCCTTCATCATCGATCGGCCGAACGTCCGGCGTCACCTGTCCTTCGGGTTCGGCATCCACCGATGCGTGGGAAATCGTCTCGCCGAGCTGCAGCTGAAAATCATCTGGGAAGAGATCTTCAAGCGGTTCTCGAATATCGAGGTGATGGCTGAGCCGCGCCGGGTGCTCTCCACCTTCGTCCACGGCTACGAAACGCTTCCGGTCCGCCTCGCCGCGGCGTGAGCGCGCCGGGGGGCGGCGCACCCGCTTCGGCACTCGCGGGAATTTTTATGCGCCTTGTCGCTGCCGGCGCCGGATGGCCTGGACGGCGTTCTCCAGCGCGCCCAGGAACCGCGAACGGTCCTGTTTGGTGAAGCCGGAATTGTAGGTCTGGCCACCCGGCGTCGACTCGCGCAGATGGCGTTGCAGTTCGCGCATGCCGAGCGCCATGCCAATGCCGTCTTCGGTGAAGGGCTTGCCGCTGGGCCCCAGCACCTGGGCGCCTTTTGCCAGACA
>DIZC01000060.1:0-42726 GCA_002429315.1 Alphaproteobacteria bacterium UBA6038 | reverse complement strand
CGGCGACGACGACATGGCGGAACAGCGGATTGGAGCTCGGCCGCAATCCGCCATTGCTGACGAGGTGTACGATGAGCCCGTGGCGCGCAGCGACACGCTCCACTTCGCCCTTCACCGGGCAGGCATCGCCATCGATGTAGATTTCCAGCACGGTCCCGATTTATGCCGCGTGGCGCTGCCGCCCGCGATGCCATTGCCGCTTGCGCTTGTAGACGGACGGATCGGGCCGGCGCGCCTCGCGCTTCGCCTGCGGGGTGTCGTGGCTGGTGGGACGTGTTCCGATCACCGTCAGCGGTCGCTTGGTCAGCCGCTCGATGTCGCGCAGGAAGCCACGCTCGGACGCATCGCAGAACGCAACCGCAATGCCGGAATTTCCGGCGCGGGCTGTCCGCCCGATGCGGTGCACGTAGCTCTCCGGCTCGTTCGGCAGCTCGAAATTGATGACGTGGGTGACGCCATCCACATCGATGCCGCGCGCCGCGATGTCGGTCGCCACCAGCACCCGCGCATGCCCGGAACGAAACCGCTCCAGCGCCTTCTGGCGCGCGTTCTGCGACTTGTTGCCATGCAGCGCATCGTTGGACACACCGGCGCGCTCCAGATGTTCGCTTACCCGGTTGGCGTGATGCTTGGTGCGGGTGAAGACGAGCACGCGGGCCAGCGCGGGGTCCTTCAGCAGACTCGTAAGCAGCGCGCGCTTCTGCGCCGTCTCGACGAAATGCACCCGCTGATCGACCAAATCCACCGTCACGGCTTCGGGCGTGACCTCCACGCGCAGCGGATCGTGCAGCATTTCCGCCGCCAGCTTCGCCACGTCGTTCGGCATGGTCGCGGAGAACAGCAGCGACTGCCGCTTCTTCGGCAGCATCGCCACGATCTTCCGCACGTCGCGGATGAAGCCCATGTCGAGCATGCGGTCGGCCTCGTCGAGCACGAAGTGCTTCACGTGATCCAGCCGCACATGCTTCTGCTGCACGAGATCGAGCAGCCGTCCGGGCGTGGCGATCAGGATGTCCACGCCGCGGGCCATCGCCTTGACCTGCTGGGGCTGTCCAACGCCGCCCAGGATGACGGTATGGCGCAGGCCGGTGTGCCGGCCATAGGTCGCGAAGCTGTCGCCGATCTGCAGCGCGAGCTCGCGTGTCGGCGCCAGAATGAGTGCGTGCGCCGAGCGCGCCGCCACCGGCTGCTGCGGCTTGCCGAGCTTCTGCAGGATGGGCAGCGCGAACGCCGCCGTCTTACCGGTGCCGGTCTGGGCGATGCCAAGCAGGTCGCGTCCCTCCAGCAGGCGCGGAATGGATTGCGTCTGGATGGGCGTCGGATTGGTGTAGTTCTCAGCCGCGAGCGCGCGGCAGAGCGGCTCGGAAATTCCGAGCGCGGAGAATGCATGATGGGTCACTGGTATTCCTTGTTTCCTTGTGCGCCGGGGCCCGCGGACCGGAACGGCACGCGAATCGCCATGGAGCGGGTTACCGCCTTCCACGCGCAACTGGAGCTAACGGAGATTGTTTCGAAATGTCCCCGGATGACAGGCTTTGAAGAAGCGCGTCGCGCGATCCCGGGAGATTGTGTCCATCATCTAGGACGCATGGCCTCAAAAGTCAAGCTCCGCTGGTCAGCCAGACGATCCCAGCGCGTATACATTGCCGTCGGTGGCGCCGAAGACGATCAGGTTGCCGGCGACCACCGGCGATGCATCCACCTGACCGAGATTCATCAGCTTGTCGACCGAGACCACCACATCGTCGTAGAAATCGCCCGCTTGCACCGCGTAATAGTTTGGGCTGCCGTCCGGATTAGAGTAGCCGGGCAGCAGGGTCTTCGAACCGTCAGTCTGAAATTCCCACGCGAGGCGTCGGTTCTTCAGATCGATGGCAAGGAGCTTGCCCTCCCCGGAGCCGATATAGACGAAGCTGTCCACCAGCGCGGGAGAAGAGAACATCGGCCAGTGGTGGAAATCGAGTGAAAACAGCTGCGCGCCCGTTTTGGCTTCCAGCGCGAAGAATAGCCCGCTATCCGAGGTGGCGGCATAGACCACGCCGTCTCGCACGGCCGGTGAAGCAATGACCCAGGACGGTTTCGTGCTGAATACCCATTGCTGCTTACCGGTCTTCTCGTCCACCGCGTACAAATGTGAGTCGCGGCAGCCGAAATAGACGACGCCGTCCGCCACCGCCGCGGAAGACTGGATGCCCTGCTGGTTGTGGATGTCCGGATCTTCGCCCGTCTTGAAGCGCCACCTGAGCGCGCCGGTGCCTGCATCGAGCGCGTACATGTAGCTGTCCCAGCTGCCGACGAAGACCGTACCATGATCGACAGCTGGCGATGCATGCACAACATCGCCGGTTTGGTACTTCCATTTGAGCGCGCCCGTGGTGGCATCCAGCGAGTACACATTGCCGTCGCCGCTGCCGAAATAGACGGTGCCGTTCCATATCGCCGGCGAGGAAAGATAGATATCGAACGGGTCGGGCATGGTCTCGGCGACCGGCTGGTTGCCGTGCAGGTGCTTTGCCGCGAAACGACGTTCGCCGGCGGTCGCAAATTTCCATTTCACCGCGCCCGTCGCCGCATCGAGGGCATAGAAGTCCCCACTATAGCTTTCGAAGAAAACGACGCCGTTCCATACCGCCGGCGATGAGACCACGCGCCCGCCGGCCCTGAACTCCCAGCGCTTTGCTCCGGTCGCGAGATCGAGGGCGTAAAGGCGCGTGTCCGTGCTGCCGATGTAGACCGTGCCGTTCGCCACCGCGGCGGAGGAGACCACCCGTCCCTTGGTGTGGAAGGTCCATTTGAGCCTGGGCGCGGCTGCGATGGGGTGCCCTGCATAGATGCCCGCGTGCGCAAGGTTTCCACGGAACATTGCATCTTCGGCGTGCGCACAGGTCATCCAGGCAAACACCATGACGGCAGTAACGATTTCGATGCGCATGAGCCCCTCCGTTTATGTGTGAATGTAGGAGGTATCGGCCGTGGGCCGGAATCACGGTCGCGTTAGCCATTGTGAGGGGCGGCCATGCAGGCGCGGAATGGCTGCGGCAAGGCTTTCCGCGATATCTGCTGACCCGATGTTCACGACAGGCTACGCCATTGGCGTAACTCGCGACTCTTGCCCATGAACGATCTTCTGAATGCGGTGCAGTTCGGTGTCATCGAGAGGCTAACGGAGTTTCCCCCGGTCTCCTCCACCGCGCATCTGCTGATCGCCGAGCGGGTGCTTCCGCGTGGATATGCGGCTGTATCCAAATCGCCTCGTACCGGCGCTCGATCCAGCAGCCTAAGAGGGCAGTAAGCAACGCCACCACGATAAACACAATGAAGGGCCACGGACCGACGCGGACTCGCGACCTGCGCGGTCCGCGCATCCGGCGCTCCGAGACTATGAACCGCTTCATCGGCGTGCGAAGGTGGGTGAAGGACGCGTCCGCCCTTCACCCATCCACCTTCAGATTGATTTCGACAGGCCGAAGAAGAAGCCGCGCCGCGGTCCGTATTGCGGCGCGCCGACGCCGATGCCGGTGCCGTCGCGGATCAGATATTTCTCGTCGAACAAATTGATCACATCGACACGCGCGGTGAGACCGTCGACCGGGCCAAGATCGAAATCGTGGCTGAGACCCAGATTCACCTGCGTGTAGCCCGGCACGTGATCGCCGTTCGGCACCGTGCCGTCCCTCCGCAGGCCCGAGCCATAGAGCAGATCGGCCGACAGCCGCGTGCCTTCCCACAATTTGTAGGACGCGCCTGCGGAGATCGTCAGGTACTGCTCATGATCGAGATGGATGAAGTGATCCTGGATGTACGCGAGATCGCCGGGATCGAACTGGAACTGGCTCGAGACGATGTCTTTGCCTTCGGCGTGTCCAAGCCCGACATTCGCGTAAGCCAGCAGATTGTCCACAGTGTAATCGGCGGAGAACTCCAGGCCGTACTGCTTGCCGTCCTTGTAGTTGAAGGGCGTGAGGATGATCGGCGCGCCGAACTGGCCTTCATCGATCAGGTCTTTGGAGATCTTATAGTAGCTGTCCACGCCCAGCGTGAATCCCTCCATCACTTTCTGACTCACCCCAGCATCGAAGTAGTTGGCCCGCTCCGCCTTCGGCGTGTCGTTGACGGTGGAATTGGGCGCCGCCGTGGTGTTGAGGAATTTCAGAACGGATTCCGTTGCGATGTTCTCGAACGGCGGCGGCGAGAAGTAGCGCGCGTAGCCCGCGTGAACCGTTGTGCTGTCGGTCGCTTGCCACACCGCATTGAGCCGGGGGCTCAGCTGATCGCCGTCGCTGAAAGCATCGTAACGGTCCCAACGCAGGCCGTAATTGATGGTCAGATCCGAAAACGGCTTCCACTCATCCTGCAAATAGGCGCTGAAGATATTTTGCGTGGCGGCGTTGTTGTCCCCGATATCGAAGGGAATGTCGCTGCTTTCGGTGCAGGGCTGTATCCCCGGCGGCGCGCAGGTGGCCGGCAGCACGCTCGATGTCGTGTTGCTCAGCGCATCGTCGTGCTCGAAGAACAGGCCGCCGCGCAGCGTGTGCGTATCGCTGATCCGCCACGCACCGTCGGCCTGCGCGCCGGAAGCCTTGTCGCTCTTGAAGGCGGATTGCGCGATGCCGTTGAACAGGAGATCGCCCAGCGGGTCGGGCTCAAACCCGAGGCTGGAATAGCGGAAGAAGCCCGACACCTGAAAATCAAATGCGCCTTGGCTGTGAAGGTAGCTCAGGATTCCGAAGTCGGTGATTTCGCGCTGCCGCTCGTCGACATCGGTGCTCGGGAAGTCGGTCTGTCCGTTCACCACGAAGCCGCTGTCAGGTTGCAGCCCGCGGGAATTGGGAATCTCGAACCGGTCGTTCGATACGCCCAGCACCGCGCTGATGCTGCTGTGCTCGTCGAGGATGTCTTCGAGATAGGCAAAGCCGTGATACTGGTTCGTGCGGTCGTGCAGCGGATTGGCGCTGCCGTCCGGCGATTCGATACCCAGCGTGTTGGTGAGGTAGTCGCCAGAAACGAAGTAATTGAGCGAGCCGGACGAGCCGCCATAGTCGAAGCTCGGCTCGATTTCGCTATGGCTGCCGCCGTAGATGCCGACCTCGCCGCCCGGCTCGAAGAGGCCGGTTTTGGTTTTAACGTCGACGATGCCGCCGGTGACGATGCCATATTCGGCCGGCAGCGCGCCGGTGATGAGATTCATCGATCCCACCAGCCGCGGATCGAGCGTCTGTCCGAAGACACTGATGCCTTCGGGCAGGATGACGCCGTTCAGGCGATATTGCAGGGCCGCATGTTCTCCCCGCACGTGAAACTGCCCAAAGGAGTCCTGCGCCACGCTGGGCGCTTGCAGAATCACCTGATTCAGCTGCTCATTCTCGCCGCCGGGCTGGGCTTCGATGTTTTCCGCGGTGATGCTGTAAGTGGAAGCGCCGGTTTGCGTCTGAATGCCGCTGCGGGCCTCCGACAGCCGCTGCGCAGTGACCGTGACGGTTTCCAGTGCCTCGTCCGCGCGCAAGGACGCGCTTGGCGAAACGATGGCAGCAACAAGCCCGGCCAGAACGGCCGAGGTTTTCAAAGGATGAACAGACATGACTCCAGTTCCCCTCATGGGGCACGCCCGCCGATGTGTTTCGCGGGCGGCGAAGTGGCGGATGAATGACCGGACGGATCGCACGGCTTTCGCCGCGCGGGCCTCGGTCTCGCTACGTCATGATGGAGTTAGAGGCGTGGTGGCGCGCGGCCCTGCCAGTTGTGGGACGCGCGTTCGGGTATCCGCAGAATGGCCGCGGTAACCGGAACAATTGCTGCCGATAGCTGCGGCAGAATGAATACCGCAGCATGGGGCCAGACATACTGCCCGGCATGTCCCACCGCCTGACACAGAGGACATTTGGCCGGATCGTCGTTGGCTGGAAGTCTGTCGCGCGAAGGAGCCCCGTGATCTGGTTTGCCAACCTTCACTGGCGTATCCGAGTCGAGGGAGGCAAGTCTGTTCCCGGTCGCGGGTGGTGGTGCAAGCGGATGGATGTGCGTCTGCGTCACGTAACTTTGAAGGAGGAACGCTGCTCCGATAAAGAAAAGGAACGCCTGCCGCCACCACGGCAGCTTGGCTAAGTTGAGCCGATATCGCGGACGTATTCGATGGCTCATGCGCTCCTCTCCAACCGCTTTAGCACAGGTGCGAGCGCCGTTCCAACTTCGGAGTCGATGGCTGGCCTACCATAGGACCCAGCTTGGCGCACTCGCAATGTGCCCTGCTGGCTATTTGGTCGCCTGCGCCTCTTTGGTTAGCTGACCTTGCCGCGGCGGCATGGTAGCTCCAGTAACGCTGGTGATTCTGCGGTGATGCGATGAACGACCTTCTGAACGCGGTGCTGCTCGGCGTCATCGAGGGGCTGACCGAGTTCCTGCCGGTCTCCTCCACGGCGCATCTCCTGATCGCCGAGCGGGTGCTTCATCTCTCCGGCGATCGATGGGAAGCATTCACCATCGTCATTCAGCTCGGCGCGATTCTCGCTGTCGTGGCCGCGTACTGGCGCAAGTTTGTGAACGTCATTGTCGGCTTGCCCCGCGATCGCAACGCGCAGCGGTTTGCGCTCGCGGTGCTCGTCGCTTTCCTGCCGGCGGCGATTGTGGGCGCTGCGTCGATCAAGATCATCAACGCGGTGCTGCTGAACCCGGAAACGGCGCTGCCCGTGATTGCCGCCACCATGCTGCTCGGCGGCATTCTCATTCTGGTGCTGGAGCGGATTGCGCCGAAGCCCCGCTACCACGACGGCGACCGCCTGCCGCTCGGCAAAGCGCTCCAGGTGGGCTTCTGCCAGGTGCTGGCGATCCTGCCGGGGGTATCGCGTTCCGGCGCCACGATTCTCGGCGGCGAGTTGCTGGGCATCGAGCGCGCCGCGATCGCGCACTTCACCTTCTATCTCGCGGTGCCGACCATGTTCGGCGCCACCGCCCTGCAGCTTTACAAGAAATGGCACGCGCTTTCGGCGAGCGATCTCTCCATGATCGCCATCGGTTTCGTCGTCTCGTTCATCGTCGCCTATGGCGTGGTGCTGACCTTCATCCGCTTCCTGAGCCGCTACGGATTGAAGCCCTTCGGCTGGTACCGCATCGCGCTCGGCGCGGTGCTATTCATCGGATTGCTGGTAGGCCAAATGTGAAAGATTAGACGGAGTTGATCCAATTTTCCTGCGGGTCTAAGGTCATCCGCCCCTCACCACGTTGCATTCATGACCGTTGCCGAAACGATACCCTTAGAAAACGACGTCGAGGCTGGCGAGGGCTCGGCATCAGAGCGCCGCGGCCACCTCTTCCACCGCGGAAGGGAACTCAACTACATTCCACGAACTGATGAGTACGCTTCGAAAACTTTCCTCCAGGATTATCTGCTGAAAGGCTGGTTGCCGGCGGAGCCGTTGCTGACCCGCGGCACGAAAATCACCGCATTCGGCAGCTGCTTCGCTGCCAACATCACTCGCCATCTTTCGGCGCAAGGCTACGATCTGGCCAGAGATCGGGAGCCAGACATCTACATCTCGCGCATGAGCGACGGGATGGTAAACGTCGCTTCCATTCTCGGGCAGTTCGAGTGGGCGCTGGAGAACAAAACCCCGGAAGTGCCGCTCTGGCATGGCTTCAAGGCGGAGGGGTTCGGCTATGACGAGGAGATTCGCAAGCGAACCCGCGACGTTTTTCTCGCCACTGAGTTTTTCATCGTCACTCTGGGTTTATCCGAAATCTGGTATGACGAGAAAACGGGTGGCACGTTCTGGCGGGCCGTTCCAGAGGCGGCGTTCGATCCAAGCCGTCACAAGTTCCGTGTCCTGAGCGTCCGGGAAACGAAGCAGAGCATAGCGGCGATCTACAGGCTATTATTGCGGCACGTAGCAAATGCGAAGGTGCTGTTCACCGTTTCGCCGATTCCCCTTCTTTCCACGTTCCGGCCAGTCAGCTGCCTGACAGCCAACGCCGTGTCCAAGGCTGTTATTCGTGCAGCGCTGGACGAGTTCCTGCGCCGCCGGGAAGACGATCTGAACAAGCGGCTGTTCTACTTCCCCTCCATGGAGCTTGTGCAGTTCGGCTTCACCGACCCTTGGAACCTCGACCGGCGGCATCCACGAAGTGCGGTGCTGGATACGGTGATGAAGACATTCGAGGCTGCTTACTGCGTTGGGGGTGCCACCTTCGAGGAGGCCAACACCATGTACCAGATGTACCGCGAAAAGAATTTGCGGGACATCGCGGCCGGCGTGCCTGCGAGCAAGGAAGAGGCCGCGCGGCAGAAAATTGCCCGCGCCGCGTTGCGCGAAGGAGTCGCAGTGCGCCGCGAGCAGAAAAAAAAAGAAAGCGAGTTGCACAGGACCCTGGCGAAGGTCCGGAACGCGTTCCGCTAAGGCGCACTCATCGCACGGCGGGCATTCCGGTGACGCGTTCGGCGGCCGAATTCTCGAACTGGCCCTTGCGGCGGAACCGCCACAGATAGGTCGGCAACACCGCCTCCAGCGAATCCGGCTCAATACCAAGGTCGGCCAGCGTGCGTGCATCCGGCGCAACCACATTGTCGGTCTTGAGAAAGGTCACCTGGTCCGGCGTCAGCAATTTGCCGGGCAGAAACTGGAGGAAGAACGCGGGGATGTTCGCCAGCGAAAACGGAATCGGAAGAAAGAGCCTGCGCCGCGCCGTGACCTTCAGGATCGCCTGCAGCATCTCCCGGAAGGTGTACACGGCCGGCCCGCCGAGTTCGTAAGTCTGGCCGCGCGTCGCCGGATTCTCGATACACGTTACGATCGCGTCGGCCACGTCGCCGGCGAACACCGGCTGGAATTTGGTGTGCCCGCCGCCGATCAGCGGCAACATCGGCAAAAAGCGGGCAAGGTTCGCGAACTTGTTGAAGAAATTGTCCTCCGGCCCGAACACCAGCGACGGGCGGAGAATGGTCGCCTCGGGGAATTCCCGGTGCAATGCGATCTCGCCTTCGGCCTTTGTGCGCGAGTAATCCGATTCCGAGTCCGTGCTGATGCCGGGCGTGGAAATGTGAACGAGGGTGCTCACGCCGGCCTGCTTCGCCGCCTTGCCGATAATCGCCGGCGCGTCGGCGTGTACGGCCTTGAAGCTCTGTCCGCCGGCGGGGTTGAGGATGCCGACGAGGTTCACCACCGCATCGGAGTTGGCGACTGCGCGCGCAACGTCGTCGGGATCGCGCACATCCGTGCGGAGCAGCTGGATCTGCCCGACGTGGCCCATCGGCAGCAGAAAGTTCGCCGCATTGGGCCGTCGCACCGCGACGCGCAGCCGATAACCGAGTCCACCTTTGGCGAGCGCGCGGACCGCATGGCGGCCCAGAAACCCCGATCCACCGAAAACGGTGACGACTTGATCGATCATGGCGAGAAAACTCGGCTGGCAAACCGTCCGTTCATAGCCCACCCGCGCACGAGTGCAAGGCCGGGTGCGGCGGACCGTTTAGCCTGAACCGAGTTCAGTCGCGCCGGGCCGGCAAACTCGTGCAGGGACTCTTGCAGCTGTAGTGCGGAAAACGCCCGGCACGGTGGACCGGTACGGCGACGGTCGCGCCGCCGGCGGGGCAGGCCCGCTTCCGCGCGCACCAGATGAAGGAGCCTACATCGGTGTTCACCGCGACCGCGCCGGCCGCGTTGATGTTCCACGCTTCGATTCTGGTGGCGCCGCTGACATTGATGTCGGTGAAGGCGTTCGATGCGATATCAAGCACGAAGCTGTGGGTGTTTCCGTCTGTGTCCGACCACTGTCCCACCGCCTGGCCGTTGTCGTTGATTGCCTTGAGCGAGGTGCCGTCCACGTTGCTGCCGGGGTAGTCGACTACCGTCAGTGTGTTGCCGCTCTTGATGAAGCCGTGCGTCGGCGGCTGGAAAAAATCGCCGACCGTGACGTTCGTGCTGTCGATGCCCTCGCCATCGCTAGCCTGGTGAACCAACGGTATGCGAATGTCGCGCCGGTACCTGCCATGATGTCCGGCGAAGGCGACGGATTCGTGGCTCCCGAAATCCCAGTAGGTACCTGCAAACCTGTTCTCGGAATTGTTGATGCCTTGCGCGCGGCCGAACAGCTGCTGCCCATTGACGGTGACGTTCAGAACTTTGCCGCTCGGCCGGCGCTCAAAAATGGGCTGCGTCGCCGTGGTCCCATGTTGGGAATTGGAGAACCCGACGATATAGCCGTTGTCGTTGATGGCGCGCGCTTCGCTGCCGCCGGTGCCCACGGAAAAACTCGTGTAGGTGCCGTCCAGGCTGCCGAAGAAGGCGCGCTCCAAACCGTCGGTGCCGACATAGCCGCCGGCGATGGTGTTGTTGTCATTGATGCCAAACACCACTGTTGCGGTGGAATTCGGAGCCAGCACGATGGGTATGAGCACCGCCGCGCGCGCGGGTGCCAGCGCCGCTGCGACACCGAGACACCCGAGCAGCATATTTTTCAGAGCGCGCATTTGATTCCCCGCCAGATTTCGCGCCATCTGACGGGCAATCCCCCTGCCAGGCAAGTGGAGGAGTCCCACCATCCGATCACAAGGGCGGGAATGCGTTAGCCCCGTACGTATTTGCGCTCGCCGGTACCCGGTTCCAGCCAGACCGTCACCGGCTCGCCGGTCTCGTCGTCGATGAAGCGCTCGGCGGTCTTCGTCCAGCCCGGGCCGGGTGTGCCGGCCTCGATCGGCTTGTAGCGGACCCGTTCATAGACGATCGACAAAACGATCACCGCGCCCCAGCACGCGAACACCCATCCGGGCGGAATCCCGGCGAGCAATGCGGACACACCGCAGACGAACACGACCGCCGCGATGCCGATGGTCCAGCTACGCAGCATCGTCCGGCTCCAGGATCGCAGCCGTGCCGTAGGCGACGATCTCGCTCATGTACTGGCCGATCTCCGACGAATCGAAGCGCATCATCAGCACGGCATTGGCGCCCATCAGGGTGGCGTTCTTCACCAGCCGGTCCACGGCCTGCCGTCGCGTCTCTTCCAGCAGTTGCGTGTACTCGTGAATCTCGCCGCCGGCAATGGAACGCAACCCGGCGAGGATGTTGCCGCCGAGCCCGCGCGAACGCACCACCACGCCGAACACCTGTCCCAAGGTCTGCTTGACGCGCTGACCCGCCACCCGTTCCGTCGTCGCCACCAACATGAGTCGATCCCTTTGTGCGGCCGCGATTATGCCCGAAACCGCCGCCGCTGCGAACAGCAGCGTTGCGCGGGAGCCCGCGTTGACTTGCGCGCACCCCGCTCCTAAGTATCCGAACCTCGTGCCCAGATGGCGGAATTGGTAGACGCACTAGTTTCAGGTACTAGCGCCGCGAGGCGTGGAGGTTCGAGTCCTCTTCTGGGCACCATTTGTTAATTTTCCAGTGTTCACCGTCGTTCGCCGCTGTTCGCCATGATCCGTGCGGAATCGCTGAAACACAGCTGTTCATTGGCATTCTTGACCGTAATCATCCGTGGGTGCATGCTGGCATCCGGACGAGCTGTTGGTACCGATTCAACAGAGATACCAACAACGGGACTCACATTTGTTGGTATCGGCAGCGAGTCCAGACCGGATTTCGGAGACGGTGAAGATGGCACTCAGCGACGCCGCATGTCGCGCAGCGAAACCTGGACCGAAGCTGCGCAAGCTGTCCGATTCCGCTGGCCTTCAGTTATGGGTGAATCCTAACGGGTCGCGCTTGTGGCGGCTCGCGTACCGCTACAACGGTAAGCAGAAGCTGCTCGCACTCGGAAAATATCCGTCCGTTGGTCTCGCGGCAGCGCGAGCGGCACGTGATGCTGCGAGGGCGCAGCTCGCCGGCGGCAAGGACCCGCTGCCAGCGCGTGCCGATGGAAGGGTTCTACAAGCAGAACCGAACGACACGTTCAAAGTGGTGGCGCCGGACTATCTGGAAAAGCTACGGCGCGAGCAGCGCGCGCCGGCAACGCTTCAGAAGAAAGAATGGCTGCTGCGCTTCGCCTATCCCGCTTTGGGGGAAAAGCGCGTCTCTGAAATCAGGCCACTCGATGTGCTGCAAGTATTGCAGCAAGTCGAACTTCGCGGTTGCTATGAGACCGCGCGGCGGCTCAGGTCACTGATCGGGTCTGTGTGCCGCTATGCGATTGCCACGGCACGCGGCGATATGGACCCGACCTCAGCATTACGAGATGCGTTGACTGTGCCGGTGGTCACGCCGCGCGCGGCCATTACCAATGCCGTGAAGTTCGGTGCGCTGCTGCGCGCGATCGACGGGTTCGATGGTCAGCCGACGACGCGTGCGGCGCTGCAGTTGATGGCGCTGTTGTTCCCGCGGCCGGGTGAGCTCAGAGGAGCCGAATGGCAGGAATTCGATCTCGACGGGTCGCTATGGACCATTCCCGGCGGCCGCATGAAGATGCGGTTGGCGCACCGGATTTTCCTGCCGCGGCCGGCCGTGAGGATCCTCCAGCAGCTATTCGAGATTACTGGTCATCAGGGCCTGGTTTTCCCCGGTTTAATACCCGGCAAGCCGATTTCCGAGAACACGATGAACGGCGCATTGCGTCGTTTAGGCTACGGTGCTGACCAAATGACCGCGCATGGCTTTCGTGCATCGGCATCGACGTTGCTGAACGAGAGCGGCAAGTGGTCGGCGGACGCGATCGAGCGCCAGCTTGCGCATCGGGACCGCGATGCAGTGCGCCGTACCTATGCTCGCGGCGAGCACTGGGACGAGCGCGTCAAGATGATGCGGTGGTGGGCCGATTATTTAGACCGGCTAAAAACGGGGCCATCGATGGCCCCGTTCAAGCGCGCTGGCTGATGGATCATTCGGGTTGGAGGACCGGGTCGGCGGACCGGTTAGGTTGTCAATTTAAAGAACCATCCTAGAACCGTGGGCCAGCATTGGCCTTCAAAAGCGAGGCCGTGATACCTGTTCAGGGACGTGGCGGATCGGCGTAGACGCCAAACTCTGTCGGAAGTTGGGTAAGGCCGGAAACATGCCTTGGAACTATGGCGATATTCTCGATGCGGTCGCCGACGCAGTGCACCCCGACACACCCGCGTTCATCCACAATGACCGCACCATCGTCTGGCGAGAAGCCACCCGGCGCATGAACAACCTGGCCCGCGCGCTCATCGCTCGCGGCGCAAAACCCGGCGACAAAGTGGCGTTCTATCTGCGCAATTGCAGTGAATACGTCGAGGCCGTGGGGGCCTGCTACCGGGCACGGCTCGTCCACGTCAACGTGAACTACCGATACAAGCCTGACGAGGTGCGGTACATCCTCGACAACTCCGACGCGGTGGCCGTGATCTATGGGTCGGAATTCCGCGGGACGGTCGCCGGCATTCGAGAGCGGCTGCCAAACCTGAAAACCTATATAGAAGTCACGCCTACAGGCGAGATCGCGCCGTTTGCGGAGCCATACGAACCGCTTGCCGCTTTCGGTACGGGCGAAAAGATCGACATTCGCCGGTCGGCAGAGGACATGTTGTTCATTTACACGGGCGGCACTACCGGTATGCCGAAGGGCGTAATGTGGCGCATGGGCGATCTGTGCGCCATTTGGCACGAACGGCTGCGGCGCACGGTCGGGCCGGTACCGCAGACGATCGCGGGCTTTGCAGAAACGATCGGTGCCGCGGGCCGCGGTCCCATATCGATGCCCGCTTGCCCCTTGATGCACGGCACTGGGTTCATCACGGCGTCGACCGCGCTGCTGTCGGGCGGGACGATCATTACCGTCGAGACCGGTGCGTTCGATCCTCATGCGATCTGGACGGCGGTCGAAAAGCACAAGGTGCAGGGGATGGCGATTGTCGGCGACCCATTTGCGAAGCCGCTGCTCAAAGCGCTCGACGACCATCCGGACCGCTATGACCTGTCCAGCATGATCAGCATGACATCGTCCGGCGCGATGTGGAGCCTGGAGGTCAAGCGTGGTCTGCTGCGGCACATGCCGCAGCTCACTATGACCGACAGTTTTGCTTCAACCGAAGCCATGGGAATGGGCACCTCTGTCATGACCAAAGCCGGCGAGAGTCAGACCGGCGCGTTTCAGTTGCTGGAGAACGCGATCGTCATTGACGAGAACAGTCGGCCGGTTGGTCCGGGCAGCGGCCAGACCGGCATGGTTGCGCTCGGCGGTCCGCTGCCCGTGGGTTATTACAAGGATCCGGAGAAGACCGCGCGGACTTTTCGGCTGATCGGAAACCGGGTGTACTCGGTACCGGGCGATTGGGCGCGGATTGAAGCGGACGGAACGATCACGCTGCTTGGCCGCGGCAGCCATTGCATCAATACCGCGGGCGAGAAGGTCTACCCAGAGGAGGTCGAGGAAGTGCTGAAAACCCATCCTGCGGTCGAGGATGCGCTGGTGCTTGGCATGCCGGACGACAAGTGGGGCCAAGCCGTAACTGGCGTGGTCAAACTCGCGCCGGGTGCCAGCTTCGATGAGCAGGAACTGCGCGGCCATGTGCGGGATAGGCTGGCCGGCTACAAGGTGCCAAAACGCATCGTGGCCACTGACAGCAGCTTGCGCGCACCGAACGGAAAGGCGGACTACCAATCGGCCGGCGAGGCGGTCCGCTCAGTCCTATAGTCGGCCGGATAAACTGAGGATGAATGCAGTGGCAGGCTTCACACACCGGCGTGCAGACGCGGTGCGCAATCAAAAATGTGTAACTTGGTTCAATCGCACTCAGCCGTTAAACCTGCGCCTGTGCTGAGCCATTCTAGATGGCCAGCGGACAACAATGGGGTGAAGCGCGGAAGGCGCTGAACTCGGCGGTCATCGAGCGCGCGGTCGGTGGCATATCAGGACATCATGCTCACGTGTTGCTGACAGACTGCGAGGCCCCACGAGCGTGAAATGCCCACCGTCCATGACCACCGCCATGTCGGGGCGGGCGCGCGTTCAGTGCCGTCGATCAGCGTGACGTGATCGATGATGATCGGTTCAGCGCAGGCAGCATCCGAAAGGGATAGCGCCAGCGCCGTTGCGATCAAAAAGGCTCGCAGCATGGCCATCAATGGACGATCTTCCGCAACGCTTCTCCGAAGCGCTCGATTTCGTCGAGGGTGTTGTAGTGAACCAGCGACACGCGTATCGCGCCGCTGTCGAGCGCAAGCCCCAGCCGATCCATGAGCCGGGGCGCATACATGTGGCCATCGCGGATTCCGAAGCCTACTTCCGCCATCCGCTCCACAACCTCCGCAGGACGACTACGGGGCAGGTTGAAGCAGATGGTTGGCACGCGGCGATCCACCTCCGACGGATCGTAAACGCCGTAGACGATCGCATCCACATCGGAGAGGATTTCAAGCATACGGCGCGCCAGAACCTGCTCGTAGCCTCGGATCGCAGCCATGGCACCCTCGATAGTGCCACGTTGGGTGTTTGATGGGTCGAGGTCGCGGCCCAATGCTTCAAAATAATCGACGGCCGCGCTCATGCCCGCAACGTTTTCGAAAATGAATGTGCCCGCCTCGATCTTGTACGGCGGCGCGTCGGGAATGAAGCTTTCGCGAAACGTGGGCAGCGCCTTCAGCTTCTCGCGCTTGCCCCACAGGAAGCCCATATGCGGCGCGAATGCTTTGTAGCCCGAGCAGACAAGGTAGTCGCAATCCCATGCCGCCACGTTGATCGGCGCGTGCGGCCCGTAGTGAACTGCATCGAGAAATAGTTCGGCGCCCGCCGAATGGGCGGCGCGCGCTGCCGCGGCAACGTCGACCAGCGAACCTAGCGCATGGGAAACAGCGGTGCACGCGACGAGCTTCGTCTGTTCCGAGAGAAGCGGAAGCAGATCCTCGACATGCAGCCGGCCATCGCCGCGCATTTTCCACCAAGCGAACTCCGCGCCGAACCGCTCGAGCACGAGCCAGGTTGCGATATTCGCTTCGTGATCGAGATCGGTGAGTATGAATCGATTGCGAGCCGGCTCGATCGTCTGACCAATAGCAAGGCTCACCAGGCGAATGAAGGACGTTGCGTTCATGCCAAACGCCACCTCGGACGGGTCATTTGCGTTGAGCCACGCCGCAACCTTCTCGCGCGCTGAGAGGATCATGCGATCGACCGCGCGGCTTTTTTCATACCGGCCGCCGCGCTGAACATTGATGTCCAGCAAATGGCCTGCGACCGCGTCGAGCACGTTCTGCGGCAACTGAGCCCCGGCCGCGTTGTCGAAATAGACGAACGGCTCGGCACGTTTCAGGGCGGGAAATCTCGCTCGAACTGCTTCGATGGGAAATTCGACAGGCACAGCGTCGCCTTCTAGACAACGGACGCGATCATTCGCCGTGGCGCCTGTGGGCGTCAATCAGGAAAGCCGTCATGGACGACGCATCTATTGCCGCACGGGAACAGGGCCTGCACAAAGGCTTAAGTCAGCGGCAGGTGGTCATGATCGGCCTTGGCGGGGCGATTGGCACCGGCCTGTTCCTGGGCAGCAGCATTGCCATCGGCTATGCCGGACCTGGCGTGCTCATCAGCTATGCGATTGCGGGCTTTTATGGGACTGACGCTGCTGGCCGCGGTGCTGATCACGATGGGCCTTGACCCGACGTGGAGAATTTCATGGATCGTCGGCGTGCCATGGATCGGCCTGCTTACCGCCGCCTATTTTCTTCGGAAAGATCGAAAAGGCGAGGCCGTCAGTAGCTAATTGACGGATTGTCGCCGGGGCAGATGACGCCCACCACATCGAGGCCGCCCTCGCTTGTGCATTGCACGGAATGAACCTGTTTGCGCGGCAGAAACAGCACATCGCCCGGCTCGACCGCCGTTTTCGTGCGCTCGGTCCACACCACGCCGACGCCATGGAGAATGACCACCGCCTCCTCGTACAAATGCCGGTGAGGCTCGGCTTTCGAACGCGGAATGTTGCCGATGAATTGCGTCATCTCGGTTGAACCATGCCGGCGATCGATCAGGATCTGGAAGAACCGCTCGGCCATTTTGTGACGCTGCGATGGATCGATTTCGCCCTGGCGCTCCGGAAAGCTCTCGTCAAAAGTTGCCAGCATGCTATCCGCAAAAACAAGATCATCGGCCAAGCCCGTGGAGATGAACAGTTTGATCGGCGCCGCTTCGGACTTGTGGATGCGGAATGCCTCCTTAGGTCGAACGTAAATCCCGGTGTGTGGAGTGAACGCAAAACGGCGCCCGGATATCTCTATCTCGCCATTCCCCTGCATCGCGAACAGGATCATGGGCCCGCCGTTGGCGCTCACAATCGGCGAAGCGCCGCTCTCGATCTCGGCGTAGAACTGCGACTGAAACGTTGCACCGGCGGCCGGGCCGATTACGGCGCAATACGCCATGTTGCCGTGCCTCTTCAGGCTGGCGCGATTGGTGGAAAACACATAGCAGCTGCCATCGAGACGCACCCTGGCGTCGGTCCCCGGCGAAACAGAGGCGACCGCCGCGTTAGCTGCGCTCTGTGGATCGTCTTCTGCGTAGGCTCCGGGCAGATTGTTGTGCGTGCCATCACAGAAAGGCCTCGTGCCGGTGTGCTTGCAGCCGCAGAAAATGACGTCTTCGTCTGCCGTTGGCTCAAACAGCACGGGCTGAAACTGCGTACCCGCATGCGAGCCGTCGCAGAAGGGTTGATTGGCCGAGCGCCCACAGGCGCACCAGAAATAACGACGGCCTGCCTTGACCTCCACGTAGAAGCCTTTGCGGCCGGCGATGGCGGGCGACTCGGCCATCATCTGGGGCGTTCCGAGTTGAATGTCGCCGGCGCTCAGATCGGCTTCCCTTCGCTCGTTGCCCAAGCGTGCATCATCGTGTTGGACGGCAAGGTTTTGTCCACCAGCTTGCGCGCGGTTTCGATGCCGGCGACAGGCAGGCCTGCGGGATCGAGCTTTCCGATCTGTACAAGGACCGATGCTTGATCCCAGTAGATGTGCTCGTTGTAAATCTTGTCGTCTTGGAACGTCACAATCGCCACCAGCGGAATTTCGACGTACTTACCAGTCGGTTCGATGCCGGGAAGCATCCAGTCGATCTCACGCGTGTGGGTGAAGCAGAAAAGCATTTCGTCAACCACCCGGTCCTTGCCCACTGTGCGCGAAATCGGAATGAGCTTGGTGTCCTCCGGATTCGAGTTGACGAAATGATAGACGTAGAAGCGCTTCAGCTGATCGTGCCCGACCCCGCCGGTCATGGTCGGGATGTGATTGACGTAAGGCTCCGGCACCATGGTGCTCATCGTTGCGTTCACATCGCGGGTGGCGAATTCGTGACGACAATGCGCCTCCCACAGGGCGCTGAGGTCAGAAGCCTGATTGTCCGTTGTCATTGTTCGTCTGTCATCCGCACTGCTAGGCTGCACCTTTGCGAGGGGCCCGTGCATCCTATTGCAATCCGGTTCATCACGCTAGGAGAAAGGCATGCGCAACGTACTGATCACCGGCGCAAATCGCGGGATCGGCTTGGAATTGACCAGGCAGTACGCGCATGACGGTGATGCCGTCCTAGCCTTTTGCCGCACGCCGCAATCGGCCGACGCCCTGAACGCGCTGGCCCACGCGTCGAACCGGCGCGTGACGGTGCACACGATGGACGTGGCGGATGAGCGTTCGATCCGTACAGCCGCCCAGGCGATCGGCGACCGCCCGATCGACATTCTGATCAACAATGCCGGGATCAAGGGCGGTGAGAATCAAAACATCGATGCTGTTGACACTGCAGACTGGATCGAGGCGTTCACGGTGATGGTCATAGGACCCTTTCGCGTGATCCAGGCCTTTCTGGGAAATCTGCGAAAGGCGAAAAATCCGAAGATTATGACGATCACGAGTCAGATGGGCGCCACGACATGGCCGATGGGCGGCTCCTATACCTATGCCAGCGCGAAGGCCGCAGTGAACAGGGTGATGATTGCCGTGGCACGCGACCTGGAAGCCGAAGTCACCGTCAACCTCATTCATCCGGGCTGGGTCAGGACCGACATGGGTGGGCCGGATGCTGACCTCACGACCGAAGAAAGTGCGGCGGGCATCCGTAACGTGATCGCATCCATAACAAAGGCAGATAACGGAAAGTTTTACAAATGGAACGGGGAGATACACCCTTGGTAGGTTTGCTCCCGACTGTGAGCAAGTTGAGATCCTGTCAGTGAGTGTTACACGAGCGACTTCGCGGCAACCGGGCCGAGACGGTTCGCACTGGAGCCGGCGCCATTGGCCAAGGACCTGAATAGGCAGCTGTGGCTTTCCTGTAGCCCCCGGGCGATCTAGCGGTAGGGCGAATCGAGCAGCCATGCCGAGGATTCGTGTAAGTGGCGGCCGGGGCCACCGGTTGGGCAGCCGCGGACATCAGGGCTGACAAAACAATAGTGTGTCACATGGAGTGTTGTCGGGCGCTCTGCCAGCACCGTTCCGGAAATCGAATGTTTTCCCCGCACCTTATGGGATGGTCCGTTTCGGGTTCGGTGTTCGTCAGGACCTGGACCGACGCCGATCACCTGCACGCGAAGTAGAAACCCGACGCCGCGCTCGCAACGACGCCTACGCTGTGCGCTGGGCGGTTGGGGTCGTTCTGGACAACAGCGCCTACTCCGGCAACTGTCAGCCATGGCGCAGGCAACCTTCGTGACGCATCTCGAATGCTCGGCGACCGGCGAGCGCTACGAGCCCGACCGGCTTCACAACCTCTCGCGCGCGGGCAAGCCGCTGCTCGTGCGTTACGGTCTCGATGCGGTGAAGCACGCGCTGACGAAGGATGCGTTGGTGGCGCGCCCGCCGGAGTTGTGGCGCTATCGCGAGCTGCTTCCCATGCGGCGCGACGAAAACATCGTCAGCCTGGGCGAGGCGATGACGCCGCTGGTGCGGCTCAATCGCGAACCGGGCGAGGTGCTCGTGAAGGATGAGGGCCGCCTTCCCACCGGCTCGTTCAAGGCCCGCGGCATTGCGCTGGCGGTGTCGATGGCGAAGGAGCTCGGCGTCACCCACGCGGCCATGCCGACCAACGGCAATGCCGGCGCCGCTCTTGCGGCCTATACGAGCCGCGCCGGCATGCGAGCCACTGTCTTCTGCCCGGACGACACGCCGGAAGTGAATGTGCGCGAGATCGCTGCGCAGGGCGCGCAAGTCTATCGCGTGAACGGTCTGATCGATGATTGCGGCAAGCTGGTGGCGCGAGGTCGCGACAGCACCGGCTGGTTCGACATGTCGACGCTGAAGGAGCCGTACCGCATCGAAGGCAAGAAGACGATGGGCCTCGAATTGGCCGAGCAGCTCGGTTGGGAATTGCCCGATGTGATTTTCTATCCCACCGGCGGTGGCACGGGACTGATCGGCATGTGGAAGGCGTTTGCGGAGCTTGAGGCCATCGGCTTCATCGGCGCCAAGCGGCCGCGCATGGTGGCCGTGCAGGCGGCGGGTTGCGCGCCGATGGTGCGCGCGTTCGAGGAAGGCGAACCGCATGCGCGGCGCTGGGAGAACGCATACACCATCGCCTCCGGCATTCGCGTGCCGGCCGCCATCGGCGACTTTCTCATTCTCGCTGCTGTGCGCGACAGCGACGGCTATGCCATTGCGGTGGACGACGACTCGATCACGGCGAGTTTGCAGGAGGTGGCAACGCAGGAAGGATTCCTGATGTGCCCGGAGGGGGCCGCGACGCACGCAGCATACCGGCAATCGCTGCGCGACGGACGCATCGAGCCGTCAGATTGCGTCGTGCTATTCAATTGCGCCAACGGATTAAAGTACCCGCTGCCGCCATCGGAGAAGCATGTGGACCTTAATGCAAACATCGATTTCGCGAAGCTTTAGAATGCACAAAGCCGCATGAGACGCCCATTCGCCGTCGCGCTTATCGCCGGGATGGTGCTCGGCATTGCGGGCGGGATTCTCATTCGCGAGCTGCTCGATCTGGCCACGGCAAAGACAGTCACGAGCGGGCTCGATCTCCTCACCTTCGTGTTCCTGCGCCTCGTGCGGATGATTATTGCGCCGCTGGTGTTGTCCACCCTGATCGTGGGTATTGCACATATGGGCGATGCCGCCGCCATCGGCCGCGCCGGCGCGCGCACCATTGCGTGGTTCATTGTGGCCTCGCTGCTCTCACTTTCGCTAGGGCTTCTGTTCGTGCACCTGTTTCAACCCGGTGTGGGACTTATGCTGCCGCACCCGAACGCCGGAGCGGCGGCGGCCCATGCGCCCGCACTCACGGTCAAGGAATTCGTCACCCATCTCGTGCCGCGCTCGATCGTCGAGGCGATGGCGAACAACGAGATCCTGCAGATTGTCGTCTTCGCCATGTTCGTTGGCGCCGCCAGCGCCGCGCTGGACGATCACGCGCCCGCCGTTCTCGCGCTGGCCGAGCAGGTCGCCGCCATCATGCTGAAGGTGACGGGGTATGTGATGCTGCTAGCCCCGCTGGTGGTGTTCGCCGCACTCGCTTCGGCCATCGCTGCCCAGGGGGCCGGCATTCTCCTCACCTACGCCAAATTCGTCGGTGGATTTTATATCGCGCTCATGGTGCTGTGGGCGCTGCTGTTCTTTGTCGCCTTTTTGATCGTGCGCGGGCGGACGAGCGGACTATTCCGCGCCATGCGCGAGCCGGTGCTGCTCGCTTTTTCCACTGCCAGTTCCGAGGCGGCCTACCCGAAGCTGCTGCAGGACCTGCAGGAGTTCGGGCTGCCGAAGCAGATCGTGAATTTCGTGCTGCCGCTCGGCTATTCATTCAACCTTGACGGGTCGATGATGTACTGCACGTTCGCGACCTTGTTCATCGCGCAGGCCTACGGCATCGCGCTCACGATCGGGCAGCAGATCGCGCTGCTCGGGCTGATGATGGTGACGTCGAAAGGCATGGCCGGCGTGCCGCGTGCTTCGATCGTGGTGATCATAGCGGCGCTGCCGTATTTCAATCTGCCGGAAGCGGGCGTCCTGCTGGTGCTCGCCGTCGACCAGCTGCTGGACATGGGCCGCAGCGGCACCAACATCGTCGGCAACTCCGTCGCTTGCGTCGTTGTCGACGCCTGGACCGGTCGCAACCACGAGCCGGCTGGTTCCCAGCACCGCCGGCAGCAAGCACAATCGAATATCCGGTAGAATGATCATGAGGCGGAGTCGGTGATTGAGGGTAGTTGGGGACAAACCCACTATCACGGCCGCGGCGGGCAGCAGTAAGTACTCATCAGACAGTAAGGCTTTCGATGGTGTCTGCGACCATCAAGGCTTCACAAACCTCAGCGTCATGCGATCGGATTCACCGACGGCCTGCATCTTCGCGTGCTCTTCTGCGGGACCGGACAGATCCGGTGGCAGGCGATGCACGTTGATGTCTTCGGGATCCTTGGGATTGGCGTTGATCTCGGAGACGCCGGCCACGCGGAAACCCGTCTTGAGCGCCACCGCGATCAGGTAATCCTCAGGAATGCGGTGGAGCGCCATTGCACTTTCCGTGGCTGTGGCGAACGGCTTGGCGCGGTGCTCCTCGAAGCCGAAGACGCCGCCGGGCTTGAGCACGTCGAACACGGACTTGAAGACGGCAGCAAGCGTGTCCGGGCTGTCCATGAGCCAGTCGTGCGCGTTGCGGAAAGTGAGCACCATGTCGGCAGAATTCTCAGCGCCCAGTCGCACCTGCTTGGGCGGGTCGAACGGGATGATCTTCTCGATGTGCCCGAACACGGCCGGATTCGCCTTGATCTTGTCGGCGAACTTCGGATCCGAAGCTTCGAGCAAATGGCCGTGCGCGTAGAGGACGGGCGCGAGAATTTCTGTGTACCAGCCGCCGCCCGGCTGCAATTCAATGACGGTCATGTCCGGCTTGAGGCCGAAGAATTGCAGGGTCTCGACGGGGTGCCGGTATTGATCGCGCGCCTTGTGCGCAGCCGAACGCCAGTCGCCGTTCACGGCTTTCTGCAGCAGCGCAATGGCGCTGTCGGATGGCGTGGCGGGATTGGCGCTGGCGATGGAGACGAGGAGTAGGGTGCTGGCCAGCAGGATAAAGGGCTTGCAGATTCGGCGGAACATGGCTCGACCTCCTGACGATGGGCGTTCAAGATTAATTTGGGAAATCTCGAATAAGCGTGCATGCATAGCTTGCGCCGAAGTCGGTCAATGACCAGCCAAAAACCTGCGAATAGAAAGTCTTTGCCTCTGCCACGTTTTTAGCAGGTAGTTCAACGAAATTAATGCGTGCCGTAATCGTTCTCCCCATGTCTTCGCCACCATAGCCGCCTACATCGTTCCAGGCGCCACCACCCTATCAGCAATTTCCCAAAGGCGGGCCACGTCGTTGTTTCAGTTTGAGTGTCCGCGTGCATTCAGCTCTGGCGACCCCGAGAGTCGGTTGCGCGGCGGCCGGAAGAAGCCGGGCATAAAAGGCATGGGATCGGCGAAGACATAGTCGAGGCCGTCATCATGGTTCGGAGTCCTTCCGTGGATGCGGGGACTATATGAAGCGGTGAGTGGGATTGCTAGCTTACGCAGGGCTCGCGGTCGGCCGTGATCATCGCAGCGGGTACGAACGCCAGTCGCTAATGATGATCCCGCGATGGCAATCGGGTATGCCTAATGCGCCGCGAAGCGCTATGATAAAAGGCGCTGGCTTATCGCAGCTAGAAAAGAACGGAGATTTCGATGGCAAAGGCAAAAATTGAGACGGGCGTTTATCGCGTCACTGAAATTATTGGCACGAGCAGCGTATCCTGGGAAGACGCAGCGAAGAATGCGGTTGAGACCGCTGCCAAAAGCTTGCGCGACCTGCGCATTGCCGAAGTCTCGCAATTCGACATGAAAGTGGAGAACGGCAAGGTTGTCGCTTACCGTGCGCGCGTTTCTCTGTCGTTCAAATATCAGGCCTGACGGTCGGATCGCCGTGGAGGATTGAAACGAACCGGAAGCTTCAATTGGCTGAAGCCCTCGACGTACTGACTATACGAGATGCGGTTTCCATAGTCGTTGCACATCGCATGACTCTATCGCGTTGATGCCGAAGGCGTACCGTATCGTTCCGCGCTGCAGACGCTCCTCGTCAAACGCCACCGGAAAACTCCGAAGCTGCCGGTCAGGGCAGGTCCTCGCCTTCGTCAGGCTCTTCCGAAGCGAGCTTGTCCTTGTCGGGAATGGCGACGGGCTTTCCGCCGGCACGTGCCAAAGCTGCATTCAGATTTGCGAACGATCCCGATTTCGCCGAATCCCACTCGCGCTTCACCGTTTCAAGCTTGGCCAGCGCATCGTCGACGAACTGCTGCTGCGCCTGGGTTGGCGCCACATCGGCGGACTCGAGCGCTCGCTCGACGGCGCTGAGCCCTTCGGCGACAGACTTAAAGGTGGGATGTCCTTCTACCGGTTCGGCGCGCAGAGGTTCAAGCAGTGCGCGGGTCTCGTCACGGAGTCTGGCCGCCTTCGGGAAGCGTTGCTCCAGCAGTTTCTTCAGCGCGCGCTGCTCGCGATAGCCAAGCGCGGCCTCGGCCAAAGCCGGCGCGATCTTCTGCGATAGCGCGAGCGAAGCCTGAAGATCGGCGAGGCTTATGTTCACCCGCGGATCTTCCGAGACGGTGAGCGGCGCGGTGTAGTGCTTGCCATCTACCGTCAGCGTCACGGCGTATTGTCCAGGCAGCGCGAACGGCCCCTCGGGCTCGATCGGCGTGCCCCGGCGCCAGACGGCGGCGATGCTGTAGGAATATTCCGCGGCATCTGGCCGCTCGTACCGCAGGTTCCAGACGAAGCGGTGCATGCCCGGTGTGGCGGCAAGCGCCTGAGGCGGCCGGGTCCACGCTCTAGCGAAATACCGTTCGGCCGGCGGTGACCGCGGAATGTCCGTGCTCGAAAAGCGGCGAACCAATTGGCCGCTCGCATCGAAAATTTCGAGACTCACGGGGCCATGCGCGCCAGCGCCCAGCCAATAGTCGATTACGGTGCCCCCGGGCGGGTTTTCCCCTGCGGGCGACTCCGGCGGGAGCGGTGTATCGTTGTTGTTGTCCGTATGAACGCGCCAGGCGCGAACCGGCGTGAACAGGTGCGCCGAGCCAGGCCCGCCATTCGCAAGTTCCCGCAGCGGCTCCACGTCATCGAGCACCCAGATCGCTCGCCCTTGCGTTGCCGCGATCAGATCGTCGCCGTGAATCAGCAGATCGGTGACCCAGGCGCTCGGCAGGTCAAGCTGCAGCGGCTGCCATGCTCCGCCGTCATCGAACGAGACGAACACGCCGTTGTCGGTTCCCACATAGAGAAGGCCCGGTCTCACCGGATCGGCGCGCACGACGCTCACGAAATGATCCCGCGGCAAGCCGGCGCCGATGTCTTCCCAGCTGCGGCCGTCATCGCGTGTGCGCAGGACGTGCGGCTGGAAGTCGTCGATCCGGTGACTGTCGAGCGCCACGTAGGCAACGCCCTCTTGCAGCGGCGAGACATCGATAGTCCGAACCTTAGCCCATAGCGGAACCGATGCCGGTGTGACGTTGCTCCAATGCGCGCCGTCATCGCGCGTGAGCTGGATCAGACCGTCGTCGGTGCCAACCCAAACCTCCTGCGCGTTGCGTGGCGATGGCGCGATGGTGGAAACCGACCCGTAGCCGCAGATTTTGGCGTTGGCGAGAGACACGTCACCATCGCAGTTTTTGGCATCGGGAATTTTCCCGGTGAGATCGCCGCTGATGACGGACCAGCTTTTCCCTTGATCTTGCGAACGGAACACCACCTGTCCGCCGAGATACAAAGACGGCGCGCCGGTGCGCGAGGGAACGAGCGGTGTCACCCACATGTAATGGTACTTCGTTAGCGTGGGGCGTTTGCCGTAATTGCTTTCCGGCCACGGCGTTGCGTCTTCCACCTGCCCCGTTCGCGCGCTCCATTTGGTCACGCGCCCGCCCAGGCCGGAGCCGTAGACAATGTCCGGATCGGCGGGATCGGGCACGTCGTAATCGCGCTCCTCACCGCCCACCGGATGCCAGTCGCGATAGGTAAGCTGCCCGTAGTCGCTGCGGCTCGCGATGGCGACGGTGCCGCTGTCCTGCTGGCCGGAATAGATCCAGTAGGGAAACCGGTTGTCGGTTTCGAGATGATAGAACTGTCCGGTCGGCTGGTTGTACCAGCTGCTCCAGGTTTGACCGCCATTCACGCTCACCACCGCGCCCTGATCGGAACCGGTGATCAGGTGATCGGGGTGCAGCGGATTGATCCAGACGTGGTGGTAATCGTCGCCGCCCGGCGCACCCTTGACAATTTCGCATTTTGCGCCGGCGTTGGTGCAGCGGCGGATCGATTGCCCAACTTCGTAGAGAACATCGGGATTGTCGGGTGCGACCGCCAGCCGGCTGAAATACATGTTCGCCACGGCCTTCGACGTATTCACACGCGTCCAGTGCGCACCGCTATCGTCCGAGCGATAGAGCCCGCCCGCCTCCTTCGAGTCCACACTCGCATAAACGCGTGTGCCCTTCGCGATGTGCGCCACCGCAAGCCCGATCCGTCCGACCGGAGTTTTCGGCCAGCCGCCACCGCTGAGCCTGTGCCAGCTCTTGCCTTCGTCGGTGGATTTGTAGATCGCACTGCCGGGACCCACCGGCGGCGTGAAATAGCTGAGCCACGGATACTGATGCGCTTCCCACGCCGCGGCGAACATCACGCGCGGCTGTTTGGGATCGCTGGCAATGTCGACGACGCCGCTCCAGTCATTGATCTGAAGAACGTGCGACCATGTATTACCCCCGTCGGTCGAGCGGTACAGACCGCGGTCGGGGCTCGCGCCGAAGAAATGTCCCTGCGCCGCGACGAGCACGATGTCCGGATTCTTCGGATCGACCCAGATGCGGCCGATGTACCGCGTGCTGGCAAGCCCGAGCGACTTCCAATGGGCACCCCCGTCGGGGGATTTGAACACACCAAGACCCGCGGCCACATCGTACCGCGGCTCGGGCTGGCCCGTGCCGATATAGATGACGCTCGGATTGGAAGGCGCAACAGCCATGGCGCCGATCGAAGCAGCGGGGCCATTCTGGAAAAGGGCGTTCCACGTGCGGCCCGCGTCCTCCGTCTTCCAAACGCCCCCGCCGGCAGCGCCGAAGTAGAAGGTGTTCGGCTTGCTCGCGACGCCCTCGACGACCGTCGCCCATCCGCCGCGAAACGGACCCAGTTGCCGCCAGTGCAGTTCGCCGTAAGGCCCGGGCGCACTCGCCGGCGGCGGTGGCGCGGCCACGGCTGCCGCGGCAGCAAGAAAGATCGCTAATCCGACAGCCCGCATGCCCCTGCCGCCTTCCCTTGTGCTACAACCGGCTCACGCTAACCGCCGGACACCCGGCATTCGTTAGCGAGCGCTGACCTGAAGCTTCGCTTAACGAAAACGCTACAAATTCGCCCGCCCATATCGGGTTTTTCAAAGATTCCCCCAAGATGCTGTGCGCAAGCCCGAGAAATCGCCGATGGAGCATTTTCTTTATTGCCACCCTCATGAATCCGAATCGGCCCAAGTGACCGATGGCTTCCATCGCTTCGTCCACCGGTAGGGTAATTGGGCATGTCACAATGGTAACAGCGCCGGCACCAACAGATCGGGTGAAAAATTTCGATACTCGCCAATGAAACTGCCCCCCGTCGAGTGGAGATTGCACCATCAAAATCCGGGACCGAACACCTAATTCGCAATAGTGACGAGGATGAACCGCCGCCCCACGGCAATAGTGGACTTGACCGAAACTACACTATCGGCCAACGCGGCACCGGCCTACTCGTCCATGGACCCGTTTGTGCACGCGGCTTGATGGCCCAGCCGCTCCCCCCGTAATTTGCAGCAATGTTACACGCCGTTCAACAATGAAGCTGCAGCCGGACGATCTTGAGCAGATCGCGAGCCTGACGCTGCGGCATTACGACGATCGGGCTGAAGAGTTTTGGCGCGGAACCAGCAGTCACGATGTCAGCCAAAACATCGAGGCGTTGTTAAAGCATGTTGAGGCGACGCCGCCGTTTGCGATCCTGGATCTTGGCTGTGGTCCAGGACGTGATCTGAAGGCATTCTGCGACCTCGGCCACGCCCCGGTCGGTCTGGACGGCTCGAAACGGTTCGTCGAAATGGCGCGCGAGGCTGGCTACGAGGTGTGGGAGCAGAATCTGCTGGCGCTCAACCTGCCGGCCAGCCGGTTCGATGGCGTATTCGCGAACGCTGTGCTGTTTCATGTACCGAGCCAGGAATTGCCGCGAGTATTATCGGAGTTGCATACTGCACTAAGACCGCGCGGAGTCCTGTTCAGCTCCAACCCGCGCGGTTCGAACGACGAAGGTTGGAACCATGGTCGATACGGCGCTTATTACGATTTCCCAACCTGGCACGAGTTCCTGTCATCGGCAGGCTTTGCTGAACTCACTCATTACTACCGACCGCCCGGATTGCCGCGCGAGCAGCAACCATGGCTGGCGAGCGTGTGGCGAAAGTAGTCCTCTAAATTTGCAGCGTCAGTCCGGCTTTATGAATTTCAACGTCATGCGGTCGCTTTCGCCAATGGCATCGTATTTGGCATGATCGAAGTTCGGGTTCGGAGGCTGGCCGTTCGGTGCACTGCGCCTTGTGGGCGGCAAGGTCCACACACCGAAGGGGTGATCCTTCGTGTCCTTCGGGTTTGCATTGATCTCAGATGAGGCCGCTAGTTTGAACCCGGCACCTTCCGCGAGCTTCACAACAACTGCGGTCGACATATAGCCGTCACTTGCGCCCGGCTTCATCGCGCGGGGATCGGCGCGATGTTGTTCAACCGCAAGAATACCCCCCGGTTTCAGCGCGGCGTAAAAGTCGCGCATCGCCTTTTCGGGTTCCCCAGGCGTGCTCATCCAGTCGTGAAGATTGCGGGAGAGCAACACAAATGAAACCGATCCCGGTTTTGCCAGCGGCGGCGACTTCTCGTCGAACACCGTGGTCGCGATGGGGCCGTATACGGCGGTTTGCGAGAACTTTGCGGGAAGCGGTTGGGATGTGGACGATAGCGCCGCGCGATAAGAGCAGTTTGTGGCTTTCGCATATGGCGCAAGGATTTCAGTCCAGTAACCCCCGCCAGGCCAGATTTCCAAAATCGCCATGCCCGGCTTCAGCCCCCAAAACGAGAGACTCTCCTTGGGATGGCGATAAACATCGCGAGCGACGTTCTGCGGTGAGCGCACGGGACTTGCCACGGCAGCAGTGAGTGCCATGTCGCCAGTGCGGGACGTTTTGGCCCCGCTGTTTGGGGATGCCAGGCACGCAGATGCCCCACAAACTACAGCGATCGAGATGGCTAGAGTGACGGCGCGAAATCCCATGAGCGTCTCCCGCTATTTGTCAGGTGATCTACCTAATTAAGCCAACAGAGCGTGTCAGTGCAAAACTGTAATTGTGCACCATTGGCGCGTTATGCAGCAAAGTTCGTTCAGTTGGGCCGCGATTGCGCTGGGCCAGCTAGAGCTTTTCAATAGCCTGCGCGCGTACAACCAGCTCCCGCTGATTAAGCTGGCGTTCCAGCCGACTGCGCAACTCACGCCACCAATCAGGGTCCAGATCGTCTGCCATCACTTCGACGATGACGATGTCGTCTTTTTCCCTTGTATTGCCCTCCCGCCAGATTCCTTCGGCAGGCGCGCGGCTGTAGGCCGTTAGGCCCCCAAAACGGTTGCTGAGTTCTTCCTCGAGGTCGCGAAGGACCCGGTCAAAATCGTCGGCAGCAGCGGCCCGAATTGAAATCATCGAGACTCCGATCGAAGATGTCGTGCTTGAAGGCGATGTGATTTCGGCGCTCTGCTTCGTCGGCTCCGGCGCACGCAAGTTTGACGCACGCGCTGCCGAGCGCCCTGGTTCTCGCCTGCTCCGATCCTTCGCGGCAGATGCGCTCGCTTAGGAGCTCGACCAGCCGGCAACGACGAGAATGACGTTCGGCGGCTCGAACGACTCACCTGAAAGGGGACTAGCCGCTCCCCAGGAGATCATGGAGTTCTTGCTCGGTTGGCACGCGGCCGTTGGGTGTAAGCTGGTCCACAGCCTGTGGCAGTTCGCTGCTCAGGCCGGACAGCAGCTGCTCGCGCGACATCCCCGTCTCGCGCATCAACCAGTCGATCCGCTCATTTCCCAACGCCTGTTCAAGTTCCTGCGGCGCGATCGGTTTGTTCGCGCCGGTGGAGATCCAAGTCTGCGCCTTGTCGCCATGGCCATTCTGCTGAAATTGTGTCAGCAGATCCTGCAAGCCGCCACTGAGCGCGCCACCCCCCAGAATGCCACCGAGCATGCCGCCCGGCCCGCCACCAACTCCACCTTGAAGTACACTTGCCAATCCGCTTGGCGCGCTTGTACCCGGTGCTGCGCCGGGCACGGTTCCGGGAGGTGCGTTCGCGGCCGTATTCATACCGAGCATGTCGGCCAGCCGGCCCTTCCCGTGCAGGGTGCGGTAGGCAAGCACGCCGAGCAGCGCCATCGTAATCGGCGACATGCCGCCGCGATGCGCGCCGCCTCCGAGGTTGAAGAGAGCCATCTTCGGAATCCCTTTTCGTTAGTGCATCCGGTTATTGGAAACCTTGCCGCCGTTTCAGCGAACTTCGTCGTCACCTGCTTGTGCAGCCAGATGTCCGGATCGAACAGCACACCAAGCGGGCCTTCTGACGGGGTTCGCATAATGCGGAGTCTTTGCTCGCACGCGGCGTCTCCGCTGCGGAGCATGGATTTTGCACCGTTTCGCTCCGTTTGGCGCCTCTTGCTTGCGATCACGTTGGCCCGAAGCCTCCAATCATCAGGTTTGATATTTGAACGACAGCGAAACGCGTGCGCGGTACGCGACAACCCTGCCGTTCTCCACCTTCATATCCAATTGTGAGACTTCAGCGACACGCAGATCGCGCAAGGATTTGGCGGCCGTCTCAACCGCATTCTTCGCCGCGTCTTCCCACGATGTGCTGCTCGTGCCGATGATTTCGGTGACGCGATATACACCAGTCTCGGTCTTTGCCTTGGCCATCGAACTCTCCGTTTATGCCGCAATTGCCACCGCGGTCACCATAGCGCCTCGCGGCACCCTATGCATATCCACATTTTCATCGCGCAATGACCACGAGCAGGCCGGGCAGCTGCGCCGGAATCGCTTAGAAGCAGGTTCAACCAGTAGCCGCCTCGCCGTTTCACGCAGTCCGTACTTTTTCCTAGGCTCTGTCTGGATATCGTTGTGCAAATTTGCAATCTCGAACCGAACTTCCGCGGAGGCACCGATGCCAGCCAATTCGTAACCCCATTGCCTCGGCTTTGGCCGGCGGTTCATCATGGCGCGGGGGGATAGATCATGACCGCTCACGCAACGCTTTCCCGCCGCAAGAAGCTGCGCTTCTATGGCTGGGGTTATGCCGACGACAGGCTGTCGCCCGACGAACAAGCACGCGTGCGCGCCGCCGCAAAACGGTTCGGTATGAGCCTGGTCGAGGTCTCGTCACCGTGCGAAGCCGAGTTCGCGTTGCGTCCGCCTCGGGTTCGGGCGCCCGCGGCGTTCGATTCCTTGATTTCGGTGACGACTTACGATCGTTTGGTGCACAGCCTCGGAAAGTCGTTCGCCGACATCGTGCGGATGTTGATGCGGGACGTCCACAATCCGCCCGATCTCGTCGCTTTCCCGAAAACCGAACGCGATGTGGTGGACATTCTCGACTGGGCGGCGGCGGCCAATGTCGCGGCCATACCGTTTGGCGGTGGATCCAGCGTGTGCGGCGGAGTTGAACCGGACGTCGGCGATTCATACGCCGGCACGATTTCAATTGACTTGCAATACCTGAACCGGGTGCTGGAAGTCGATCGCGTCAGCCGCGCGGCGCGCATTCAGGCGGGTGCCCTCGGTCCCGAGCTCGAGCAGCAATTGAAGCCGCATGGGCTTACGCTGCGCCATTTCCCCCAAAGCTTGCAGCTCTCGACGCTCGGCGGCTGGATCGCAACGCGCAGCGGCGGCCACTACGCCTCGCTCTACACCCACATCGACGATTTTGTGGAGTCTACGCGAACGGTCACGCCCGCCGGCCTTTTGGAGACGCGCCGGCTTCCCGGATCGGGCGCTGGACCCTCGCCTGACCGGCTGATTATCGGATCCGAGGGAATCCTCGGTGTCATCGTGGAGGCATGGATGCGGGTTCAGAGTCGCCCCATTTACCAGGCATCAGCCAGCATCGCGTTCGCAACGATGACGAACGCCGTATCGGCGGTGCGGGCACTTTCGCAATCGGCTCTGTTCCCCTCGAATTGCCGCCTGCTCGATCCAGCGGAAGCACGCAACAACGGCGTGGCTGACGGTAACTCCGCGATATTGGTTCTCGGATTCGAATCCGCAGATCATCCGCTCGATGCATGGATGCGGCGCGCGCTCGAACTCGTGTCCGACCATCAAGGCGCCTACGACGCGGAAGCGGTTAGGCGTTCGCTCGCGGGGAAAGGTGGCACCACGCAACACCGGCAGGGCGCGGCCGCACAGTGGCGCAATGCCTTTATCCGGATGCCTTATTACCGGGATCTGCTGGTCGCGCTGGGGATCATCACCGATACCTTCGAGACCTCAATCACGTGGGACCAGTTTGAACAGCTTTATCAAAATGTTCGCGAGCGGGCGGACAAGGCAATCACCGAGATTTGCGGCCATGACGCGGCAGTTTCCTGCCGATTCACTCACGTCTATCCCGACGGCCCAGCGCCCTACTTCTCCTATTCCGCGCTCGGCACGGCAACGGGAAGATTGTCCGATGCCCTTGCGAAGTGGCGAGAGATCAAGATCGCGACCAATGAGATCGTTGTCAGCGTGGGTGGGACCATTACGCACCACCACGCGGTTGGCCGTGACCATCGCAGCGGATATGAACGCCAGTCGCCACCGCTGTTCCGGGGCGCATTGGCGAACGCGAAGAAATGCCTCGATCCGTCCGGCATTCTCAACCCCGGAGTCCTGATCGATCCCGCGGGTCGGGCGGTTGGTATACGCGGAGCGTTGGGCTGACGGATCAAAACGACGGTGCGCGCCAGCCGAACTCCCGCCCATCGAAACGCCAGTACCATCGTCAAAATTTTGCTGCAAGCTGAGGTTGCCGGGCGGCAGCGATCATCGCGCATAGTGGGAAACTGCTATTCAACACTATCTCGGCCGACACGGGCGGCTGGCTCCCGGGACGAACGCCTCTGCCGCGGATTTCGTGGACCTTGGCGTCAGTCTCCTCCAATAACGGTGCAGGCTTGCTGCGACCGCGATCGAGCCACCCCGCTGCGCCAGCTATTTCGAGGAGCCAATGACATGGCAAAATCCAATGGCACCGATGGTCCGGACTTATCGGTTCGGCTGGGCACGGCGAAAGCTGCCACCACGGGAACACCCGTACTGGCACTTCTTTTCATACGGCCGTCATCTGGGCTACTTGCGGCGCGGCAAAACCAAGACCTGGTGGATCGCGCGGGCGCGCAACACGAGCGGTGGCTCATGGGTTTACCCTGCGGGAGACCGGGCCGGTGCAGATGCCGCAGATTCTTTTCGAAGACGATCCGGATTTTCGGCTGGGATTTGCCTGGACCGCAGCAGCCCTGGAGCGGGGGCATCTATCTGCACCCGTGGCACAACATGTTCATCTGTGCCGCACACAGCGAGAGCGATGTCCGACAGACACTCGCTGCGACCGACGAAGCCTTTGACGAGGTCAAGAAGCGGCGCGGCCGGCTTGAGCCCGATGCGGGACTGATGAACCTGCTCAGGGCGCGGGCGAATGGCGTGTGACGCTTTAGAGGTTCACAAGGAGGATACTGTGAACATCGAGCATCTTTCAGCAGACACGAGCCCCGAAATGGTCGCCGACCTACCGCACCTATCGATGCATATGACGAAACCGGCAATGCACATCACGGAATCGGGAGTCGCACCTCTTGGTACCAACACGGATTGTTGGTATCACTGTTGGTATGTACGAAGGGTTGAGAGCCACATTATGGCATCTTTCAGCCATTTTCACACACCTTCGAGTCCTCTTCTCGGCACCAGCTATCGGCCTCCATCACGAGCGGCGAAGCCGGACCGATCTGCGCTCGGAAACGCGTCCGCCGTACTGCCGCGATGAAGCGTTCGGACAGCGGCATCGCCATTATCGGCGGCGGTCATAACGCGCTCGTCTGCGCGTTCTACCTCGCGCGCGCGGGGCACGAGGTCACCGTTTTTGAGCGGCGGCACATCGTCGGCGGCGCCGCGGTCACGGAGGAATTCCACCCGGGCTTTCGCAACTCGGTGGCGAGCTATTCGGTGTCCTTGCTTCATCCCAAGGTCATCGCCGATCTCGATCTCGCGCGGCACGGGCTGAGGATCGTGCCGCGCTATGCCTCAAACTTCCTGCCGCTCGACGATCGCAACTATCTGCTCGGCACCGCGCCTGCGGAAATCGCCAAATTCTCTGCCCGCGATGCGCAGGCGATAGGCGCCTACACGGCAGAACTCCAAGCGGTCGCCGATACGGTCCGCGCACTCTTGCTGCAGACGCCGCCGAACTTTGGCGAGGCCACCTGGCTGGACGCCATTCCGGAATTGATCAGGAGCGCCGCTGTGGGCCGGCGATTGTCCTCGATGAGCTTGGCCGCCAAGCGGGATCTGCTGGCGCTGTTTGCGCAATCCGGAGGCGAATGGCTGGACCGCTGGTTCGAAAGCGATCCGATCAAGGCGCTGCTCGGCTTCGATTCAATCGTCGGCAATTATGCGAGCCCCTATACGCCCGGCTCGGCTTACGTGCTGCTGCATCACGTGGTGGGGGAGGTGAACGGCAGCAAAGGCGTGTGGGGGCATGCGATGGGCGGCATGGGCGCTATCGCCCAGGCGATGGCAGCGGCCTGCATCGAAAAGGGTGTGAGGATCCGAACGGCCGATCCGGTGCTCGAAGTGGCCGTGGAAAACGGCCGCGCGGTGGGCGTGGTGACGGAAGGCGGCCAAACGCATCCCGCCAGGTGCGTGGTATCCGGGATAAATCCAAAGCTCCTTTTCACGAGGCTGGTGAAGGCGTCTGAGCTGCCGCCGGATTTCCGCAACCGCATCGAACGCTATCGCTGCGGCTCGGGGACTTTCCGCATGAATGTGGCGCTGTCGGAACTGCCCCGGTTTGCCTGCCTGCCGGAACCGGGGCCGCACCTCAACACCGGCATCGTGATGGCACCCAGCCTCGCCTATATGGACCGGGCCTATACCGACGCGCGGGCGCACGGATGGTCCGAGAAGCCCATCGTCGAGATGCTCGTCCCCAGCGTGATCGACGATACGCTCGCACCGCCCGGGCGCCACGTTGCAAGCCTGTTCTGCCAGCATGTGGCGCCGGAGTTGCCGGACGGTCGCTCGTGGGACGATCATCGCGACGAGGTGGCGGACCTGATGCTCCGGACGGTCGAGGCGTTCGCTCCCGGCTTCCGGAACTCTGTGATCGGGGTCCAGGCGTTCAGCCCGCTTGACCTGGAGCGCACGTTCGGGTTGACGGGCGGCGACATCATGCACGGACGGCTGGAGTTCGATCAGATGTTTTCCGCGCGGCCCGTTCTGGGTCACGGCAATTACCGCTCGCCAATCCGCGGACTGTACATGTGTGGCGCGGGCACCCATCCCGGCGGCGGTGTCAGCGGCATACCCGGACACAATGCGGCGCGGGAAATTCTGCGCGACAGCCGCACGTTCTTTTGGCGCAGGCACTGAGGGCTGGCGGCTTGGACCTTGCGGCCATCGATGAATCACCCAGCCTGGAGCGCCTGTCGATCTACCCGGCTCGCATCTGTTCGATCACGCGCGGGATGGCCGCGTCGTTGAGCGGCGCCATGACGTGCGCGCCGGCCACGCCGTCGATCTCACGCATCTCTCTAAGCAGGTCGACGCAAATCGCTTCGCCTTCGGCGCGCGCGTCGGCTGCCTTGTCCATGCGCTCCACGATCCAGTCCGGGATGATCGAGCCTTTGAGGCTTTCCCGGATCCACCGGGCGGAGCGCGCCGAGGCGAGCGGCGCCACGCCCACGAGGATATGACAGCGATCGAGGAGACCATGTTCGCGAAGTCGTGCGATGTAGCGCCGGAGGATTGCAGTATCCATGCAGAACTGCGTCTGGACGAACTGCGCGCCGGCTTCGATTTTCTTGCGCAGGCTGTCCGGTTCCCAGCCGGCCGGCGGATCGAGCGGTGCGTCGGCCACGCCGATGAAAAAGTCGGCCGTTCCTCCGACCGGGCGCCCGTGAGGAAGCTGATGGCGATCCCGGATCGAAGCGGCAATGGCGACGATGCCGCTGGAATCGAGATCGAAAACCGGCTTGGTTTCGGGTTGATCGCCGGCCTTGGGATTGTCTCCGGTCAAAGCCAGGACATTGCGAATCCCAAGTGCCGCGGCGCCAACCAGCAGGCTCTGCAGCGCAATGCGATTGCGGTCGCGGCAGGTGAGCTGGAGAATCGGCTCGATCCCGGCACGCAGAAGAAACTCCGCCGCCACGATCGATTCCAGATGCGCGCGCGCGCCGGCCCCATCCGTCACATTCACCGCATCGGCCAGATCTTTGAGCGGGGCAGCCCGTCCCATCAGATCGTTAGGATCGCTGGAGAGGGGCGGCGTGACCTCTGCGGTCAGGACGAACGTCCGGGATTGCAGCTTTTCTCTTAAGGCCGCCACTCGGCTCTCCGTTTCGCGGATCGCTCCTGTTACACCGGCGCCAACCGAACGCCAATCCGGCAGTCGACTTGCGAAGGCCTCCATATCGGGGTGCCGAAGGCGTCGAAAGCGGATATGAAGCCTGTCGTTCGGAGCAGATGTCGGGCAAGATTGCCCGGTAGGGAGGGGGCACGATGGCGAGAGCCAACTATGCGCTTGTGACGGCGCTCGCACTGGCGGCGGCGCTCGGTGGCCTGCTGTTCGGCTACGACACGGCCGTCATTTCCGGCGCGGTCGACGCGATCAATGCCAATTACATCGATCCCCGGCACCTGGCCGAAGGCGCCAGGAACTCCTTGTCCGGATTTGCGATCAGCTGTGCGCTCCTGGGCTGCGTGATTGGCGCATCGGTTGCGGGAGCGATCTCCACGGGACTCGGGCGCAGAAGCGGTCTGCTGCTCGCCGGATTGCTCTTCTTCATCTCTTCGCTGGGTTCGGGCTTTCCCGAATTCGGCTGGGGCGCCCTGGGCTTCACCGGTGTCAACGCGCTGCCGATCTTCATCGGCTATCGCATCTTGGGCGGAGTCGCGATCGGGATGGCCTCGATGCTGGCGCCGATGTACATCGCGGAGATCTCGCCGCCCGCTTCGCGTGGCCTCTTCGTGACCTTGCAGCAGATCGCCATCGTGGCGGGAATCAATCTCGTCTATTACATCAACGCCTTTATCCAAAGTCACGGCAACCGAGGATATCTGCTGAGCACCGGTTGGCGTTACATGCTGGCGTCGGCTGCCATTCCGGCGCTGCTTTTGATGCTGTTCATGCTGCTCGTGCCGGAAACGCCCCGTTTTCTGGTGCTGAAGGAGCGCAAGGATGAGGCGCTGGCCGTGCTCCGGCGACTTGTCGGTATCGGTGCGGCGGAAGCCACGCTGGCCGAGATCGAACAAACGCTCGTGGAACATACCCGTCCACTGCTCAGCTTCGGGGCGCTGGTGCTTTTTGTCGGCATCATGATGAGCGTGTTCCAGCAGCTCGTCGGCATCAACGCGGTGCTCTACTACGCCCCGACCATGTTCGAAAACATGGGCGCTTCCACCGACGCAGCGTTCTGGCAGGCGGTGGTCGTGGGGGTGACCAACTCCGTCTTCACGCTCGTCGCGCTGTTCACCGTCGACCGGTGGGGGCGCAAGCCGCTGCTCATCCTGGGAGCGCTGGTCATGGCCGCAGCGATGCTCACGCTCGGCACCCTGTTCGACCTGCACCTCGTCAGCACAACGGCCGGCGCGAGCGGCAGCCGCAACTCCTCGGCGATCGCCATCCTGGCGGTGGTTGTCTATATCGGCGGCTTTGCCATGTCCTGGGGGCCGGTGACTTGGGTGTTGCTCTCCGAAATCTTCCCCAATTCGGTGAAGGGCAAAGCGATGTCCATTGCGGTGGCCGCGCAGTGGATCACAAACTTTTTCGTGTCCACCACCTTCCCGATCATGGATCGCAGTTCCGCGCTGAACGCCGCCTTCAATCACGGCTTCGCCTATTGGCTCTATGGCGCGGCCAGCATCGTTGCCGCGTTGTTCGTGATGCGGTTCGTGCCGGAAACCAAGCGCCGCAGCCTCGAGGCGATCCAGAACATGTGGGCGACACGCGCGGACCAGAAGATCGAGGTGAAGGCGCCGGTGACGTGAATGTCGGGTGCGCTATTGCCGCGCGCCTGACCCGCTCGGCTTGCTGGTCGCCCATTTAGTAGCAAGCAGTCTGTAATGCTCAGCCAGGACGCCGAACGCTTCCTTGCGCTGTCCGATCTCCGACACCAACCCCTTGCGGTTCCAGCCCTGTTGATAGATGGGGTTTTGCCGACGCGGTGAGCGGAAGTCCTTCAGAATCCAGGGCGACATGCCGCGCAGAAACGGGATCTTGTCGGTCATGGCCAAGGTTTGTCGATAATACTCCGCCTGGAACTCCTCCGAGAATTTGTGCAGCTGTCTGGGATCATAGTAGCCTGCCAGCGCTTCGGCGCCGAACTCGGACAGGATAAGCGGTTTGTCGTAATCGGATCGCCAGGCAATCGAGGGCAGAGAGCTCAAAGGATCGCTCGTATACCAGCCGTTATATGTGTTCACCGCCATCACATCGAGACGGGAGACGAGCGGATCGTCGATCAGCATTTCCGGATGTCCTCCGCGCTCCACGCGCCTGGCGAACAGGGCGGCGGACACCAGCCGCGTATCGTCCAGCGCGCGGACATCGTCCACCAGTTGCGAAAGGAAGGTCAGCCGCACCTCGCTCTGCGGCGTCTCGTTGCCCACGCTCCAAAGGATGATCGAGGCCCGGTTCCGGTCGCGCAGGATGTTCTCGGCCAACATTCGCCGCGCGGTGATCAGCGTCGCCGGATTGGCGAAGTTGACCAACCAGTAGACCGGAATCTCGCTCCACACGAGCAGTCCCAGCTCGTCGGCCATGCGGGTGGTGATCTCCGAATGCGGGTAGTGCGCGAGCCGGACGTAATTGGCATTCAAGCTCTTGGCCGTGGCGAGCAGCGCGCGGGCGGCTTCCGGCGTGATGTCGCGCGCCGGATTTTCGCCGAACTCCTCCTCGTGCAGGCTGATGCCGCGGAGAAAGATCGGTCTGCCGTTGAGCAGGATATCTTCGCCCCGCACGGCGATGGTGCGGAAGCCGACGCGATCGTGCAGCACGTCAGCGCCTGCCGTGACCTGCACGTCGTACAGCGTCGGCTGCTCCGGCGACCACAGGTGCAGCGAAGCGGGCGCCGCGGCCTCGCCGCTCCACGCGCCGTCTGCGTCCGTCTTGCCGTCCAGCGAAAACCCGATCGCCGGAATCGCGACATGCAAAGGCTGGTCGGAGGCCTGCGCACCGTTCAGGCGCACCGTCGCCGCGATGCGGCCATTTCGCGTCAACCGGATCCAGAAGTCGTCCACGAATGTCGTTGGCGTCAGCACGAGCCGGATAGGTCGGGTAATGCCGCCATAGGTCTCCCAGTCGGTCGCCGGCGGCGGAACGCTGTCGGCCGTGCGGGTTGAATCGACGCCGACCGTGATCTGGTTGCGACCGCTGCGCAGGATCTTGGTGACTTCAAAGGCGAACGGGGTAGAGCCGCCTTCGTGCATACCGGCAAAGGTGCCGTTGAGATAAACGCGGGCGGTGTAGTTGGCAGCGCCGAACCGCAGGAAGGCGCGCTCGTCCGGCCGCGGGGCCGCATCGAACATGCGCTGGTACCACATCAGTCCGTCGTAATGCCGCAACGTGCGATCGTGCGTTATCCACGAGCCGGGCAGCTTGGCCACCGGCGAACGCTGCATGTCGTACTCGTAGAGCGCGTTCGGGTCCTTGCGCATGGCGTCTGCGACGTCGAGGTCGTCATAGCGCCGATGACCGGCGCCGGCGGCGCCGCCATGAAACCCCGCCAAGCCATCGCGATAGGGATCGATGGAATAATGCCACGGTCCGGAGAGATCGATTCCGGTTCGACTGTCGGCATTCGTCAGGACGGGAGACGGCAGCAAGCCGGCGAGCGGCTCCGCCGCCAAAGCAGGACGAGCCAGCAGCGCGAGCAAGCCAATGCAAATCCACGCATGCGCTTTGCAAGCGCTACGGCTTGATCGTGCTCTCATCCACATGGACCCAAGCATAGGCCGCGGCAGTGGCGGACGACTCGCCAAGCGACACAAGATAATTGCCAGCCGCCACATGCCATTTGTGCGCCGCCGCGTCGAAATGCGCGAGGAGGCGCGGGTCGGCCGTGACGCTCACATGCTGTGTTTCGCCAGGCTTCAAGTCGATCTTGCTCCAGCCGATCAGGCGGCGCACATCGCGTCCACCGGCCGCGGGCGGCGCGGCATAGATTTGAGCCACCGCCTTGCCGAGACGCGCGCCGGCATTCGTCACGTCGAATCCCACCGTGACGGTAGTACCACCCTGTGCCGACAATCCGCCGTAGCGAAAGCTCGTGTAGGAAAGGCCATACCCGAAGGGGAATAGCGGCGTCAGCTTCTGCGCCTCGAACCACTTGTAACCCACATTGGCGCCTTCGGCATAATTCACGTCCAACGAGCTTTGTATGGCGATCGAAGGGCTGGGGTGCGGCAGTTGGGCTTCGCTTTGCGGAAAGGTGATCGCGAGCCGCCCGGAAGGATTGGCCAGGCCGAACAGAGTGCGGGCAATCGCTTGTGCGCCGCCTTGGCCGGGGTACCACGCCTCCATCACCGCGGCGGCTTTGGCTAGCCACGGCATCACCACCGGCCCGCCCGTCTCCAGCACGACAATGGTGTGGGGGTTTGCGCTCGCCACCGCGTCGATCAATACGTCTTGGTTCGCCGGCAGAGACAGCCCCGGTACATCGCGGCCTTCCCGCATCCATTGCTGTGCGAACACGATCGCGATATCGGCAGCCTTGGCCACGGCCGCAGCGCGCGCAACATCGGTCCCGTCGTCGAAGGCCACGCTCGCACCACCCGCCAGCGCGCGGATCGTCGCGAGGGGCGCTGGAGGATCGTAGACCATGATCTCGCTGGGCACTTGAACGCCCACTTTTGGAACGTTCGTCACCGGCCCGCCGACAAGGATCTCGTTGCGTGCATCGTCCCCCACAGGGATCACCTGCGAGGAGCCGCCCCCCGACAGCACGCCCAGATCGGCGTGCGCACCGATCACTGCAATCCGCTGTGGATGAGCGAGCGGCAGAAGATTGTTCTGGTTCTTCAGCAACACGATGCCTTCTTCGGCCGTACGCTCCGCCACGGCCGCATCCGCCTCCGTGGCGATCGGCTTGGGCGAGACGGGATAGTCGAACAGGCCATGCACAAACATGCTGCGCAGAATACGATGCGCCATGTCGTGCAGCCGCGCTGAGCTCACGTCTCCGCTTGCGACCGCCTGTTTCAGCGGCTCGGCAAAGAAGTCCTGCTTGTCCAGCACCGACGCCGACTCCTGGTCGAGGCCGTTGTTGGCCGCCATGGCCGCGCTGTGTACGGCGCCCCAGTCGGAGAGCACGAATCCCGGATAGCCCCACTCGGCTTTCAAGACCTTGTTCAGCAGCAGATCGTTTTCGCAGGCATAGACGCCGTTCACCTTGTTGTAGGCGCACATGACGGCGCCCGGGGCACCATGTTCGATCGCAATCTCGAACGCCAACAGGTCGCTTTCGCGCATCGCGGCTTCGTCCATGTTCGCGCTCATCACGAAACGGCCGCTCTCCTGATCGTTGAGGGCATAATGCTTGGCGGTGGACAGAACGTGCTGTTCTTGCGCGCCGCGAATCACTTCGCCGGCGATCACGCCGGCGAGCAGCGGGTCTTCTCCGGTGTATTCGAAGGTGCGGCCATTTCGGGGCTCGCGCGCAAGATCGACGCCGCCGTCGAGCAGAACGTTGAAGCCCTTGTCGCGGGTCTCGGTACCCAGCATCACGCCGGCATCGTGGGCGAGCGCGGCGTTCCAGGTGGAGGCGGTGAGGATGCTTGCCGGAAGCGCGGTCGCCTGATCGCCGGGGCGCATGTGGCGGCCATTCGCGACGCCGAGGCTCGCATCGGTCTCGCGCAAGGCGGGGATGCCGAGCCGGGGAATGCCGGGCACGTAACCGGCGGACGAGGGCAGGTTTTGGAGCATCCAGGCCGGCTGCGGACTGCGCGTCCTGGGCGCGGCCACACCCAGGTACCCACGCACCAAGGTGAGTTCTTCGTCCTGGGCCATCTGTGCCTGGACGAGATCGGCTCGGTCGTCGGGCGGCAGTGACGCGTTCATCCACGGCGCCATCGCCGACAGCGGGCTTTGCGGGACGGTCTGGGAAGGCGCCTGGGCCCGGCTGCCGGCATTTGCGAATGCCGTCACGGCAAGCACAGCGAGGGCGCTGCCGAGATGGAATTTCCGAACCTGCATGATCTGCTCCCGCTGCGCGGGGACACTAGGATTTAAGCCTGCCGCCACCAAGAGGCGCTGATGATCAGGGTTCGAGCCGTCGAGGGAGCAGCGATCTCGCTTCAACGTACGATGGTTTGAGACAGGATGTCCCAGAACCGTTTGGGCTCGCCGCCCGCGCTTCGGGCGCCTTGCGACTATAGTCGTGCTGGCTATAGTCGCGGCCCTCCTGGGACAGGTGGCCGAGAGGCTGAAGGCGCGCGCCTGGAAAGTGCGTAGACGGTGATGAGCCGTCTCGAGGGTTCGAATCCCT
>DIZC01000013.1:1990-6165 GCA_002429315.1 Alphaproteobacteria bacterium UBA6038 | reverse complement strand
GAAAACCCGAGTCACGCTCTAGTCGAGATCTGCGATCTTTTCTTTCGGCTTGCCGCCGATGGCCTGAGCCAGCGCGGCGGCCATGAAGGGATCGAGGGCGCCGTCGAGCACCTCCTGCGGCGTCCGGCTTTCCACACCGGTGCGCAAATCCTTCACCAGCTGATAGGGCTGCAGCACATAAGACCGGATCTGGTGCCCCCAACCGATGTCGCTCTTCTCGCCGATGAACGCGCCGGTCTCCGCCTGCTTCTTCTCCAGTTCGATCTCATACAGCTTCGAGCGCAGCATGTCCCAGCAGATGGCGCGGTTCTGGTGCTGGCTGCGCTCGCTCTGGGAGGCCACCGCAATACCAGTCGGCAGGTGGGTGATGCGCACCGCGCTTTCCGTCTTGTTGACGTGCTGGCCGCCCGCGCCGCTCGCCCGGTAGACGTCAATGCGCACCTCCTTTTCCGGCACGTCGATCACGATCGATTGGTCGATCACCGGAAAGGCGGTGACGCTGGCGAAGCTCGTGTGCCTGCGCGCATTGGCGTCGAACGGGGAGATGCGCACCAGGCGATGAATGCCGTTCTCTGTTTTCAACCAGCCATAGGCATTCGGCCCTTTTACCAACAGCGTGGCGGATTTGATGCCGGCCCCTTCTCCTTCGCTCTCCTCGATGTACTGCACCTTGTAGCCGTGGCGCTCGGCCCAGCGCGTGTACATGCGCTCCAGCATCTCGGCCCAGTCCTGGCTTTCGGTGCCGCCGGCGCCAGCATGAACTTCGAGATAGGAGTCGTTGGCATCCGCTTCGCCCGACAGCATGGATTGCAGCTTCAACTGGTCGGCGCGCTTGTGCAGCGCCTCGATGCCCTTTTCGGCTTCCGCGACCAGCCCGGTCTCCCCCTCGGCCTCGGCAAGCTCGATCATGCCGAGTGCATCGGCGAGTTCGGCATCGAGCTTCCGGATGGCGGAAACCGATTCATCCAGCCGCTGCCGCTCGCGCATCAGTTTCTGCGCGGCGGTGGAATTGTTCCACAGCGACGGGTCTTCGGCTTTCGCGTTCAGCTCGTCGAGGCGCCGCAGCGCATTGTCCCAGTCAAAGATGCCTCCTCAGCAGGGCGATCGCCTGCTGGATATCTTCAACGTTGCGTTGGGTTTCCGCGCGCATGCAGACCTCGTGACCACCTCGATATGGCGGCCCGAAGCGCCAATGTAAAGACTCCGGCGGCCTACTGGTCCATTGCCCTTTTCGGCAGCTTGTAAACGACCTGTACCGCCGCCCAATCCGCCACGCTATCGCCGTCACGGAACGCCGGCACATATTTCCAAGTCAGCGCGGTCGCGACGGCCGCATTGTCAAGGTCGGGATAACCACTCGACTTCGCCACGTTAAATCTCTGCGGCTTGCCGGATTGCGTGACAAAAACGTTCACCACGACGGTTCCCTCTTCGCCTGCGCGTTGCGCCGTCATCGGATATACGACTGGAGTGGGTTTTGAGGTGTCCACCTTCGGCGCCATGTCCTGCGCCTGCGCGGCGACAGCGGAAGCCGCCATGGCCGCTATCACGATCAGTGTACCGGGATAGAAATTGCCTCGAGACATGCGTGCCCTCATCGCAAGTTCAGCGGAAGAAGCATAAATCCAAACGAATGGAATACCAAGGCTGGCCCATTGCACGGCGCTTCAATTTCCCGTGCGGCGTTTAGTACAGCCCGCCAGTACCCTCATCGACCGTCGTACCCGGCCCGGTGGTAGGCTTCTGCTCGGCCTGCGCGGCTGCCTGATCAAGGTAGTTGGCGGCGCCTGGCTCGGTGCCGGACTTGAAGGCCTCCTGGATGTCGGTAGCCGAGCTCGCCGACGTGGGCTCGCCGCTGATCCTGTCCACCGATACGAGAATGACACCGGGCGGTACGCGGAAGGGAATCGCCGGCTCATCGGCTAAAGCGTCTTTCATGAAATCGCGGAAGATCGGGGCGGCGACGGTGGCGCCTTGCTCTCGCCCGCCGAGCGTCCGCGGATCGTCGAATCCAACAAAAACGCCGCACACCAGATCGGGCGAGAAGCCGATGAACCAAGTGTCCTTGGAATCGTTCGAGGTTCCGGTCTTGCCGGCCAATGGCTTGCCCACGGCGCTGACGACCTTGCCGGTTCCGTACTGCACCACGCCCTGAAGCAGCGACACGATCTGGTAGGCGGTGCGGGGATCGAGCGTCTGCGGCCGCATGTCGGGCAGCAACGGCTCCGCCTGATTGTGCCAGTTCCAGGTGTTGCAGCCATCGCAGGCGCGCGGGTCTTCGCGGTAAATGGTGTTGCCACTGCGATCTTGAATGCGGTCGATCAGCTTTGGTGAAACTTTCTTCCCGCCGTTCACGAATTGCGCATATCCGGCCCCAAGCCGGATCAGAGTGGTTTCGTAGGCGCCGATGGAATTCGAGAGATAGGCGGGCAGCTTGTCGTAGACGCCCATGCGGATGGGATACTGGACCACCTTGTCCATCCCGACGTCATGCGCCAGCCGGATGGTCATCAGGTTGCGCGACAGTGTGATGCCGCGGCGCAAAGTGGCCAGACCGAGGAAGTGCTTCTCGAAATTCTTCGGTGTCCACATCGGCAGGCCCGGCCCTTGCGGGAACGCCACCGGTGCGTCCAGGACCTTGCTGACCGGCGTAAATCCATTGTCCAGCGCGGCGGCATAGACGAACGGCTTGAATGACGAACCGGGTTGACGTTGCGCCTGCATGGCGCGATCGAACTGGCTGGACGCGAAGCTGAAGCCGCCGGAAAGCGCGAACACGCGGCCGGTATGCGGGTCCATGACGACGATGGCGCCGTTGATCTCCGGCACCTGGCGAAGGCCATAATGTCCGGCATTGTCGATCGGCTCGACGTAGATCACGTCACCTGTCTTCACCACGTCGTCCGGCGAATTCGGCGCCGCACCGACGGTGGCGCTGCGCTTGCGTTCCGGGCGCGCCCAAGCGAGCTGCTCGAACGGAATGGTTGCCTGGACGCCATCGTCCAGACCGATGCGCACCGATCGGTCGGGGCCATAACCGAGCACCACCGCGAGTCGCCAGGTGGGAATGCCGGAATGATTGCCAGCGGTTGCCAGCGCATCCTTCCAGTCGCCATCGATGCTGATGTTGCTCATCGCGCCGCGCCAGCCGTGCCGACGGTCATAGCGCACGAGTCCAGCGCGCAACGCATTCACCGCGAAGTTCTGCAGCCGCGAATCGAGCGTCGAGCGCACCTGCAGGCCGGCATCGTAAAGCGCTTTCGCGCCGTATTTCGCGTAGAGGATACGGCGTACTTCCTCCACGAAGTAATCCGCATCCTCCGCCTGAATCCCGAGCGGACGCATCTGCGTCACCAACGGCTCGGCGAGGGCGGCGCGCTCCTGCTCGCGCGTGATGTAGCCGTTCTCGCGCATCTGCGAAATGACCCAATTGCGCCGCTCGATGGCCGCCTGCCGGTTGTAGCGGGGGTCGTAATTCGCCGGCGCCTTTGGCAGCGCGGCAAGGAAGGCAGCCTGTGCCACGTCGAGTTGGTCCAGCGATTTGTTGAAATAATTCAGTGCCGCCGCCGCCACGCCGTACGAATTCTCGCCGAGGAAGATCTCGTTGAGGTAAAGCTCGAGTATCTTCTCTTTCGAGAAGGCGGAATCGAGCTGGATCGCCAGAATTGCCTCGCGGATCTTGCGCGAGAACTTCACTTCGTTGTTGAGCAGCAGGTTCTTGGCGACCTGCTGGGTTATGGTCGAAGCGCCTTCCAGCCGCTTGTGCTCGAGTACGTTGAACACGTCTTTCACCGCGGCGCGCATGATGCCGCTCGGATCGACGCCGGGATGGTGGAAGAAGTTCTTGTCCTCGGCCGAGGTGAACGCGTCGACCACCAGCTTCGGCACGAAGGCGACGGGCACGAAGAAGCGGCGCTCGCGTGCGTATTCGCCGAGCAGGTCCCCATTGCTGGCGTAGACGCGGGTGGTGACCGGCGGCTGGTAATTCTTGAGCTGGTCCACGCTCGGCAGGCCGCGGCTCAATGACCAGATGTAGCCGCCTAGCGCCAGCGCGGCCACGATCACCAGGCCGCCCACCGTAAGGCCGAAATAGAATAGAACGCGCCGAAACATCCGGGCCCTTCCAGCCCTCCTCTTGCCGCCGGATTATGACCCTAGCAAGGCAGTGGCGTCAC
>DIZC01000013.1:0-1737 GCA_002429315.1 Alphaproteobacteria bacterium UBA6038 | reverse complement strand
GCGTCGGCGATCGAGGTTGCCACCGCGTCGCGCCAGCCGCCGGTATCCATCCGGCCGCAATCGCCGGCATTGGACAGATAGCCAAGTTCGATGAGCACCGCCGGCACGTCCGGTGCCTTCAGCACCGCGAACGCCGCCGAGCGGTGCGGCGCGCGCGCAATGACATCGGTGGCGTGCGGCAGTTCCGCCACCAGCGTCTGCGCAAACCTCGCCGAGCGGTTGATGGTGTCGCGCTGCGCCAGATCGATGAGAATGTGCGAGACGGTGTTCTCCTGTCCCTTGAGATCGACGCCGGCGATAATATCCGACTGGTTTTCCTTCTTCGCGAGCGCCACGGCCTCCTTGTCGGAGCCGCGCTCCGACAGTGTGTAAACGGACGCGCCGGCCACGCCGGAATCCGGATTGGAATCGGCATGCAGCGAAATGAAGAGATCGGCGTCGTAGCTGCGGGCGATGGCGATGCGCTCGCGCAAGGGAATGTAAATATCGGTGTCGCGGGTGAGGTGGACGGCGTAGCCGCGCTTTTCCAGCGCTTTGGCAACGCGCCTGGCTTCGTCGAGCACCACGTCTTTCTCCTTCAGGCCATCTACGCCGGTGGTCCCCGCATCGATGCCGCCATGGCCGGGATCGATGACGATCACCTTCCGGGCGAGCGGCGGCTTGGCAGTTCCCGCGGACGCGATGGTTTCGGCGGCCGCTTCGCGGGCGCGCAGATCGGCGGGCCACCCGGCCGACTCGTCGAACTTCGCCTGCGTGGTGGGGAAGAGGTCTAGCACCACGCGGTATCCCATGCCGCCCTGCGGCGGCAGGATTATCGGCTCGGCCGCGGTCGCCGGAACGTTCAGGTCGACAATCAGCCGGGAGTTGCCCGGCCGGAAGAGGCCGTAGCGATAATCCTTCACGGTCCCTTTGCCGCTTGGGCGATCCGGTGCCTGGAGCCGCCACAGCACCTCAGGCATATCGATCACCATCCGATTCGGACCTGCGAGCGTGAAGACCCGCAGTTTCACCGGATCGGAAAGCTCCACGACGAAACGCGTGTGATCGCCATGCTCGCCGATTCGGGCGCTGAGCACCACCGGCACCTCGGTGGCTGCTGCGGGCTTGGCGACTCCTAGGGCCCGCCCCCCCTGTCCGTAGGCAGGGCCGCAAGCCAGAATGCAGGCTACGGCGCGGAACGCACGCTTCATGACTGTCTCAAATCAGGCCGCCGGTAACCTGCCGGTAAACCATTTACGATCTCTTAGCCACTCCGGCCCGACACTTCCCACAAGTTTCGCCCTTGCCGGGCCGGGCCCGAATACCTAAAACCGTGTTCAACCTGCTTCGCCGGCCTCACCATCGGCCCAAGGACGCGGCGAAAGGCCATGCCTTCAGGGGTTACTGCCCCTGCATCCGGCCGAGCGGCGCTTGCAGCGCCACGAGTATGAATTGATGATGACAAATCCCGCCAGAGCCTCTTGCCCCCATTCTGCGGTTTGGCCGCATCGGGCAAGGCTCGGGCTCCCTCACACCAACACGCGAATCGCTCGCTCCAGCCCCGCCGCCCATGGGCGCGCTTTGGCTTCGCGCGGCCGGCGGTTGCACGGAGACCAGAATGCCCAAGCGCATGCTTATCGATGCCAGTCACCCGGAAGAGACCCGGGTCGTCGTTCTCGACGGCCAGCGCGTCGACGAATTTGATTTCGAATCGGCCACCAAACGGCCGCTCAAAGGAAATATCTATCTCGCCAAGGT
>DIZC01000015.1 GCA_002429315.1 Alphaproteobacteria bacterium UBA6038 | reverse complement strand
TCGTCGTCGAGCTGCTTGCGAAGCGTTTGCGCCAGCCGAAGCAGCGGCGCGATCAGCCGCTTGAGCGCAACGCCGAGCCGCCGCGCCGAGTCGATTGCGGCACCGCTCAGCGGTTCGGTTTCCGCTTCGAGCGCATACAGCCGCTCGGCGTCATCGTTGCGCGCGAGCACGTGCCGGTAGGCTTCGGCGAGGAACACTTCGCCGGGCCCGCGCGGACCGCCGCCGTGCAGCCGCGACAGCCAACCTTCCCCCGCCAGCGCAGCGGACGCTGCAATGCATTCGCCCAGCGCCGACTGCGCCGCTTCGTCGCCGGCGACGATGTCTTTCAGCCGCTCATCCAGGCCGCGCATGCGGGTGCGGGCGCGCCCCTCCGGTCCCCGGATCCAGCGGCGCAGATCCGCCATCTCCTGACCGGAGAGAAAGGCGGAAAATCCGCTATCGGCGGCGTCGAACAGGTGGTGACCTTCATCGAACACGTAACGTACCCGCCGCTCCGGCGGCATGTCGTCCTGTTGTTCGCTGCTCAGCCAGTCCTGTGCGGCCTGCGCGATCACCAGCGCATGATTGGCAATGACGATGGGGGCATGACGCGCCCGCCGGATCACGCGCTCGATAAAGCAGGGGCGGTAGTGGGGGCAGGCCGCATAGACGCATTCGCCGCGCCGGTCGGTGATCTCGCCCATGGGAAACGAGGCGGCAAGAAAGGCGGGGAAGCCCGCGCCGGACATGTCGCCGTCGCGGGTTGCCGAAATCCAGCGCGCAATCAGCCCCAGCACCACGGCACGTTGTCCGGGCGCGAGCGCGGTGCGCTTTGCCGCCTCCTCGAAATTGAGCAGGCAAAGGTAGTTCTCGCGGCCTTTGCGCACCACCGCTTTGTCTTCGCGCTCGGCGGGATCGGGATAGAGATGCGCCATCTCCTGCACGATCTGGCGCTGCAGATTGCGCGTGTAGGTGGAAAGCCACAGACCGGGCCCGTTCTTTTCCGCCCACAGCGACGCGGGTGCCAGATAGCCGAGCGTTTTGCCTATGCCGGTGCCAGCTTCGATCAGCGCAATCTTCGGCGCGCCGGCGCGCTCGCGTGCGGCAAAGGCGAACGTGGCCTCCTCCGTGTACGCAGATTGCTCCGCGCGCGCTTCGCGGCCGCCGACGAGTTGCCGAAGCCGGTTGCGCGCTTCGATGGCCGCGACCGGCTGCGCGCCGGGTTTGCCGGGCGGCGCCTCGTCCTCCCATTTAGGCAGCCCCCGCCACACATCGAAACCGGCGAGCGGCGGTAAAGCGCGTTGCGTATCGCCGATCGCCTCCAGCACCGCGGGCGCCCAGCGCCATCCCGCTTTCAGCATCGAGGCGGCGAGCGGCCGTAGCCGCTCACGCTCCGCCTCGGTAAGCGCACGCAGTTCGTCGAGCAACGAACCAGCGGCAGTATGCAGCGCGCTCGCCGATTCTTCCGGCGTGTGTGGGATGGGCAGCATCAGCGCGCGCGCCAGTCCCAGCGGCGATGGAATGCAGGGCTGCGCCGGACGCACGAAGGCAAACAGTTCCAGCACGTCGAACAGAGGCCGTGCCGGCGCAACCTTCAGCCGCCCGGCGACGAAGATGGCGTGCGTCACCAGCACGTCGCCCGCGCGGAACAGCCGCCGCGCCTCGTCCAGGCCAAAGCGCCGCGTCTCGCCCGGCGCAAACGCCACCGCCGCGCCGCCCGCGGCCGGAACCAGCGCCGGGACACCTATGTTCGACATTTGTGCCCATCATGCCGCGGGCAGCCGCGCATGCAAGACGACGCATCTGTGCCGGGTTTATTGAGACGGCGATCCCCGCATTTCCATCATGGACGACGTTTCTTTTCAATGGTGCGGAACCGTACACAGGCGGCCAGGTTTCCGTCTCGCGTGGCAAAGGCGTCGAGGGCTCCTCCGCTCGAAAGACGCTTACGCAAAGAGCGGTCCGCATCACGAAAGCCGGTGGACCGCTCTTTCATTTTCCAGGCTGCACCGTCAGTCTGACCGCGTCCTCCGTCGGGAGATTTCCATGCGCCTGATCACCATTCTCCGTTGCGCCATGGTCGCGATGATCGTGGCGCTGCCGGCCACCGCGGGATGCCGCCAGCCCTGGAAATCACAACTGATCTCTTCGCGAGAGGACGCAAGGCACTTTGTTCCCGCTCGCTTCTTCAGCGACGCATCCGCGCCGATGTGGGTGATGAATGCGCTGTTCTCCCGCGGGTAAGAGCGAGCGCGTTGTCAATCTCCTGATTTTGCCTAACGCCTTTTCCGCGACAGTCCAGGCGGCGGCGCAAACCAATCGGACATTGACGCCCTCCCGGCCCAAAGCCTAGCGTTTTCGCCCTTTTCGAAGCCCAAGGGTTTCGTCCATGCCTTCCCCCGGCAGCCACATCCCACGCGAGCTTGCGCTGAAAGCGCGTGCCTGGCCGTTCGAGGAGGCCCGTAAGCTGCTCGCGCGCATCGAGCGGCGCGCGGCGGCGGGCAAGATGACCGACTGTGCAGTGTTCGAGACCGGTTACGGTCCGTCCGGCCTGCCGCACATCGGCACCTTCGGCGAGGTCGCGCGGACCACCTGGGTGCGCCATGCCTTCGCGCAGATGAGCGGCGTGAAGACGCGCCTGATTGCGTTTTCCGACGACATGGACGGGCTGCGGAAGGTGCCCGGCAACATTCCCAATCCGCACCTGCTGGAAGCCAATCTCGGAAAGCCGCTCACCGCCGTGCCCGACCCCTTCGGAACCCACGAAAGCTACGGCGCCCACAACAATGCGCGGCTGCGCGCCTTCCTCGATCGTTTCGGCTTCGACTACGAATTCCTCAGCTCCACCGCGTGCTACAAATCCGGCCGCTTCGACGCCGCGCTGCTGACCGTGCTCGCCAATTACGAGAGGGTGCGCGATCTCGTTCTGCCGACGTTGGGGCCGGAGCGCCGCGCCACCTATTCGCCGTTCCTCCCGATCTCGCCGGAAAGCGGCCGCGTGCTGCAGGTGCCGGTGATCGCGTGGGACGCGGCCCGCGGCACCATTGTGTATGAGGAGGACGGCAACCGCGCGGAGGTGCCGGTCACCGGCGGGCATTGCAAGCTGCAATGGAAGGCCGATTGGGCGATGCGCTGGCTGGCGCTAGGCGTCGACTACGAAATGTCGGGCAAGGACCTGATCTCCTCCGTCGAGCTCTCGTCGAAAATTCTCCGCGCGCTGGGCGGGGTGCCGCCGGAGGGGTTCAATTACGAGCTGTTTCTCGACGAAAACGGCGAGCGTATCTCCAAATCGCGCGGCAACGGACTGACCATCGAGGAATGGCTGAGTTACGGGCCGGAAGAGAGCATCGCGCTGTTCATGTTCAGCAAGCCGCGGGTCGCCAAGCGGCTCTACTTCGACGTGATTCCCAAGGCGGTGGACGATTACATCGAGTTCCTGCGCCGCTACCATGCCGAGGCGAACGAAGCCGAGCGGATTGAAAATCCCGTCTGGCACATCCACACCGGCGAGCCGCCGGCGGAAGACTACCCCGTCAGCTTCGCGCTGCTGCTGACATTGGTGAGCGCCTCGAACGCGCATGACCGAGAGTTGCTGTGGGGTTTCATTCGCAACTACGCGCCGGGCGCAGATCCGAAGGCCAATGCCGGGCTTGATCGGCTGGTTGGCTATGCGCTGCGGTATTACGAGGATTTCGTCAAGCCGCAGAAGCGCTACCGCGCGCCGAGCGAAAAGGAGCGCGCCGCGCTGGAAGACCTCGCCGCCACCCTGGAGCGAATGCGCGCGGAGCGCGACGCCGAAACCGTGCAGTTCGAAGTATACGAGATCGGCAAGCGGCACGGATTCGAGCCGCTGCGCGACTGGTTCAAGGCGCTCTACGAAGTGCTGTTCGGGCAAAGCCAGGGCCCGCGCTTCGGCTCGTTCGCGGTGCTGTTCGGCGGCGCGGAGACCGCCGCCCTCATCCGCCGCGCACTTGCGGGAGAACTTGCCACGCCGGCCGTCTCAGACTAATTTTCTGTCAGGCTGGGGCCGAACGAGAGGGAAATAGCCATGCTCGTAAAGGCCTCGCTGCCGCTCCTGGCAGTCTCACTGTTTTCGTTTGCAGCCATCGCGCAGACCGCAACCGCGGTGCACCCGGATCCATCGCGGACAGCCGCGGACCCCCGGGTGCGGATGCAGGCAGAAGTTCAGGCGCATGCCGCCGAGATTCGCCATGCGTGGATTGCATCCGGCCACAAGGCCGCCCCCCCGACGGCTAGCACGTGCCAGGTCACCGGCGGGAAGATTTTGACGCCAAAGCTGAACCTGACCAATCAGCCCGCTGCCCCCGAGGTCCAAGTCTCCTTTAGCGGTTGTCCTGCTGAGGGCATATCGGAGATTTTTGTTTACTTTTACCCGACCATCACGGGGCAGTACCTTTATAGCTTTTACGACCCGTCCACCTACTCATCGCCGCCTCAAACCCATGGCACCGTGGCGTTCCAAGTGGTCGGCGGCAGCTATGGGTACGGAGAGTTCAATGTCTTTTCCGCCCCCGGGACATGGACGCTCGAAAACCTTTACATCTACGACCGGACGGGGAACTATCGCAGTTACGGCCAGGCAAATTTGGCGGCCCTCTTTCCCAATGTCACCATCAAGCTCGTCAACAAGCTGAAGCCGGATACTGCACCGCCTCTTTTCACCGCGGCGCAGGTTCTCACGCCGATGGTGAGCAAGAGCTCGTCGTGGCCGGCTTTCGGGGCCAAACTGACGCTGTCAGACGATGTTTCCGGCGTGAGCAGCACGTCCGTGACCGTATGCCCGCCGGCGGGCAGCAGTGCCTCTTGCGTCGGCTGGAACAGCTACGTATCGGTCCCGGTCTTAAGCGGCAACGTCAAGGACTACGATTATCTTTGCGACCCGAGCACGCACGATTGCAGTGCGGTGCCAAAAGGGACCTGGACCATCTACGGCTACGGCGCTTGCGATGTCGCCAACAATTGCGCGTCCGACTACAACGCGGCGGACATCATGGCGCTGTTCGGCACGACAACGTTCAGGGTCACCAAATAGGCAGCATGATCGACCCCCGGGCGTGCCGCTTCTCCTTGTCCGGGGCGATCGCACACGTCCGTGTCACGACGCTGTTCGGCGGCGTGGAAACAGCCGCCCTCATCCGTCGCGCGCTCGCTGGCGACCTGGAAAGCACCGCATGAGAGTTCTCCGCGCGGCCGCCACCGCCTTGGTGCTCCCCATGCTGGCAGCCGCCGGGCCAGCGGTGACGCCGCTGGAGCTGTACGCCGCCGGGAAATATCAATCCGCCATCTCCGCCGGCGTCGGGCAGAACGATGGCGCGGGCTTTGCGGTTGCCGCGCGCGCGACACTCGCCGAGGCGCTGATGCGCGATGCGCCTTGCCTGGAATGCCTGAAGCGGGCGGAAGGCTACGCCCGGCGCGCGGTCGCGCTCGATTCCCGTCTTCCCGAGGGGCACATCTATCTGGCGGCGATCCTCGGCTATGAGGCGCGCATCGTCGGTGTGCTGACCGCGAAAATGCACGGCTTTGCCGAGGAGGCCAAGGCACAGATCGATGCAGCGCTGGCCGCCGACCCGCACAATGCCCGGGCGCTGGCGGCGCTCGGCGGATGGAACATCGCCATCGTCAGCAATGGCGGCCCGACTTTGGCGCGCCTGCTCTACGGCGCGAGCGTCCGCGAAGGCGAAAAGGATTTCGCCGACGCGTTCCGTGCGGCCCCCGGCGACGTGGCGCTGCGCTACCAATACGCGCTGGCGTTGTCGGGCTACGATGCCGATGGTTATCGCGCGACCATTGCGGACTCGCTGTCGCGCGCCGTCGCCGGCAAGCCGGCAACCGCGTACGACTCTGTCATGCAGACGCGCGCCGTGGATCTGCTGCGCCTGCTCAAGGCGGGCGATCTGGAGAAATACCTGCGGCTGGTGCGCCGGTATCAGGGTTACCCCGTCGCGGACGAGGCGGCTTCCGCCCGCTGATTCATCGCCGCGCCCGGCCGGGCTTTCCATGTTACAGTTTGGCCGCCTGCTGACGTGACCCGCAATCACGCGCAACGTGTCAGCGATCTGAAGCCAAGTTTGGCTCCCTCGCACAGCCAGCCCTGGCGCGCCGCATTAGCACCCTGCCAAAGATCGTGTTAGGCTTAATTTTATAGTGTTTCAGGAGACGGTTATGAAATTTAGCGTGATGACCTTGTTGGGAATCGTGGCCGTTTCTGCCTTTGCATCGATTGTGCAGGCGGGGACTCTTATTCCCGTCGTTCCTGTCCCGCAAAGCGTGGAGACAGATGTTAGGGGTATCAACGACCAAAATATCATCGTCGGAACATATTACACATCGGATTATGTCGCACATGGCTTTTTTGGAACACTCAACGGCCAATACACGACGTTCGATTATGGTGGCGGCAGCACAGCAACCAATGCATTCGAGATAAACGACACCGGCTATGTCACAGGATGGGCAAAGGTTCCAGGCTTCCAATACGGCCACGAATTTATCCGCAATCCGAATGGTACGTTCGTGACGGTGAGCCGGAATGGCGCGCCGGTCGATGGGTTCATGAATGGGGTACTCGCAAAGAGGGGAAAATTCGTTGGTTCGTATTGGGATCCTGCGAACTCGGTTCTCAAGAGCTATTACGGCAGGAAAGGGAAGTACGTAAAAGACCTAACGCTTCCCTTCGCGACGATATGGACGGCGGCGCGCGGCTCAAACAGTTCTGAAAGCGTGATCGTGGGGGACTTCCAGCAGAATGTCGGTCAACAGAGCGGATGGCTGCTTAAAAGCGGCGTGGAGACCACAATCAACTATCCCGATGCCAACGCAGCCGCCACCTTATTGTGGGACATCAATGACAGCGGTTTGGCGACAGGATTTTGGCGAGACGCGAGCCGCAATTTTCATCCGTTCACACTGGACACAACGACTGGCACGTTCACGCAGATGGACGTCCCCGGAGCGGTGTTCCAGCAGATGCTTGGCATAAATAGCGCCGGCTTCATCGCCGTGGATACCGATGTTGGCAGTTTTGTCTATTGTCCTAAATCCAAGAAGAAGTGTCCCGGCAATGCCAACGCGGCTGTAATTGGCAAAAGCACATACGTTAGGGCGAGGAGATTTCTCGGATACCAATAGCGCGTCTCGCTTGACCAGCGTGCCCCTGCTGCCGCCATCGTTGGTGAGGAGCGTGACCCTGCCTCTCCCCGTGACCGAAACGGGGGCCCGCCGCAGCAACCATGATTGCAAATGCAGAAGCCGTGAGTGTACGGACGAGCATTGTTGCCTCCCCGAAATGATCCATAGCCGCGTGACCCCGCGATGACGCGGCCGGGAGTCGGGTAATATAGGAGACCTTTGCATTCCGTCCGGCAAGGCTCGGGGTGACAGATCATGAGCGTTCACGCAACGCTTTCCCGCCACAAGAAGCTACGCTTGTGTGACTGGGGTTACGCCGACGACCGCCTGTCACCCGACGAAGAAGCACGCGCGCAGCGTTGATCTCGGCTTCCGCCCGCTGACTTGTCCGGCGCGCGCGAACGGATCACGCCGCCAGCACCCGCACGCCGGCGTATCGGGAGAAAATTCGGTCACGCGTAATGAGCGTCATGTCTTCCAAAATCGCCTGCGCTATCATCACGCGATCGAAGGGGTCGCCGTGGTGCCGAGGCAGCGCCGCCGCCGCCAGGGCCTGCTGCAATGAGATGTCGAGGACGGCAAGATTCATGCTCTGCAGCGAGTGCGACAGCGCCTCAGACCCTTGGGCAATCAGCCTTGTATACGCAGGTAATCTTCCCCTCGCTGCTTTGATCGCCAGTTCCCAAAGACTTGCAAGGCTGACAAACAGCTCGTTCTGCGGGTCCTCTACCGCTTCGCGCGCTTCTTTGCGGAGCGCGTCAGGGACTTCCGCGAGATCGAGGAGGGCGTTCGAGTCGAGGAGATATCGCGCCACGTCTTATCGTCCTCCGGCTGTTCTTCCTCGAGACCGCGAGCGAAATCCCGCTCGATCTCGGCATCCATAGCCTTCCAATCACGCCAGAACTGCGGTGAGTTGCGGTATTTGATTTCGTCCGGCGTGAGATATTTCGCCCATTGGCCGAGTTCGCGCTTCGTCGGCGCGGGCTTTTCTGCGGCGGCGGACAGTTTCGCGATCGGCTTGCCGTTCTTGGCGATGACGATCTCTTCTCCGCCCGCGGCGTCTTCCACCAGCCGCGAGAGGTGCGTCTTGGCTACGTACAGGTTCACTTGCCGGACCATGGCGGGAACCTAAGCAGATTTGCTCGACCTTGGTCAAGGCAGTTGGTCAACCAGCCTTGCATCGAACAGGCCCGAAGGCGCCGCGACAAATTTCGTGGCAAGAATCTGGGTGCGTCCCGGAACAGCGCCCGCCTGCTGACGTTCGCTAATAATGAGTGGCAAGCTGGAAATGTTTGAAATACCGACAAATCTCAAGACACCCGGGGAACGCGCCGCGTATTGTCGGGAGCACGCAATGGGACTCGTGAAGCGCGCCAATGCCGCGTCCGATGAGGCTACGAAGTTTGAGCTATTCAATTGCGCGGAACGATGGATGACGCTGGCATTCCAATGCCGCAGGGAAACCCCTTGAGGAACAATCCTGTCCTAAAGTTGCGTTTCCCGTTTGCGTGGCAAAAGCGCCAAACGCTCCTCCGCCCCGAACGCTTGCGCAAATAGCGGGTCCGCACACCGGAAAGCCGGCGGGCCGTTCTTTCATTCCTCGAAGCGACGCAGTCAGTCTGACAGCCTTCGCTGCAGTAGCCCGGGCGTTACTTCAGGGCGTCAGTTTCCACACGGTGCCACAGCCGATGTAGTTGCGATCCGGGCAGGATGTGCCGCCGTCATAGCTAACGCCATAGAGCGCGCCGCTGTGGAACACGAGCTGGCCGTTGGGACTGGCCACGCCACCCTTCGGGAATTCCCACAACACCTGATAATTATCGCCTAGCGTATCAATGCTGAAGATCGTGCCGCAGCTGCCGTTATAGCCGCCGCAGGTGGTACCGGTGCCGCCATAGAAAGTCGTGCCGTAGAGCGTGCCGGTTTCCGCGTCCAGCACCAGCGGCGAGATTGGCGACTGTCCGTCGCGCGGATGCGAATAGAAGGCCATGCTGTGCAACACCTTCTCTCGCGAGGAGGGTGGCTTCTTCCAAATTATTCCGCAGCCCGGGCTGTTGGGGCAAGCTTTCGGATTGCCGCCTGCGAAAGTGCTTCCATACAGCGTACCGCCCGCATCCATGGTCGGCGGCGCCCCAGGATACGCGCCATCGGGGGGCCTTTGAACTCGTGCAGTATCTCGCCTGCCCCTTGAAAATCCATCAGGAAGATCGTGCCCGCGTAGTCGCTCTTAAGGGCCGTCCCCAAAAGTAATCCATCGTCGCTGTCGACCGCTACTCCAAACGGACTGGTGCCGACAGAGGTGCCGATGTGCTGGGCGGGGTTGTAGATGACCGTGAAATCGAAATTGTACGGATCCAAACCGTATATCGAGCCGCTGTCGTTGCCGGAGCTTCCCGTCGTGCCGAAAACAGTCTTGGTTTTCGGATCGAACACTGGCGTCGAGTTGGGAAGGCCGCCGTCGTACGTATCACCTTGAAACTGGTGGCTTGCGATTTTCTCCCAGGCGCCAGACACATTGTCCAGCTCGAAGATCGTGCCACAGTCGCAAAACGAACTGCCTCTTAGCGTGGTGCCAATCAAGTGTAGGCCAGCGTCGTCGTTGAGAAACACCAGCCCGGTTGCCGGCTGGGAACCATCCGCGCCGCCCTTGAAGGTATAAATGACCTTGAACTTCCATCTGCTCTTGCCGGGCAGCGGCGGCGTCAGCGAGAACACGGTCCCGTACCCGGCGCCGCCATAGATCGCCGTACCGTACAGCGTACCGGTATCGGGATTAACGGTGAGCCCGCCCTGGGGATCGGAGCCGTCGGGGCCGGTGAATTCGTGCAGCACTTCGAGCTTGGCGGCGGGCGCCGGGCTGCACAGGGCCAACAAGGCTGCTATCGCAGCAACCCAACACGTCGCGAGACGTGCGCTGCGCAAGAGGCGCGGCGCCTCTCTGGCACTTTCTTTCCTGAACATTGCGATATCCCCCGTTTCGCGTTCATGATCGCGCTTTTCAGGGGCCGGAACAATGGCCGAATCGCCTTTCGGCACCCGCAACGAGCCGGTCCCTAGAAGAATCCGCTGAGGAACGCCGCTGCTGCCTCCGAGAGGCCGGCGATCTTGTTGGTGGCCTGGCGATAGAACTTGAAATTGAGCTCGGTTTCCGGCCGTCCGTCCTTCCAATCGGTGAACGGTTTGAGCTCTCTCCGCCCCAGCGGCCGCTTGGCCAGCGCCGTGCGCCGGATGGTGACGCTCACGCGCGGCGTTTGTCGCGCGACACCGCGCGTTTTCGCGATCGCCTCGACCGCGGTGACAAGCCCGCGCGCGACGAGGCCCTGCCCGCCCTCGTTCTCGCTCGCGAACACGAACACCGTGTCGCCGGCGGCGATCTGCTTGCCGCCATACATCGTCTTCTGCGCGGCGAACGCGAACCTCCTCGCCCGCGGATCGCGAACCTCGGCCTTGATCGCAAACACCATTGCTTCTCATCTCTACCGTGTAGATGCGACACCTTTGCGGGAGAGGCGATCTGAGCGTTACAGCGAGCAGCGGGTCTTAGGCCTCGCCACTGCCGACGATGCGGTGCAGCGCCTTCAGCTGCGCCGTCGCCAGCGCCAGGTCTTTCTTCGGATTGAATTGGTGCAGGATGGTCTGCGCGCCGCCCCGCCGGACATATTGCTTGATGAACGCGCGCGGCGTGGGCGAGTCCGGCGTCTCGAACTGCGCCACCACGAAGCAGCCGGGCGTCACCGGGCGGCCGGGATGCACGTACACCAGCTCGCCGTGGCTGTAGCGCGGCCACATGCTGTCGCCCTGCACGAACACGGCATAGGCATTGGTGGCGCCGGCCATGAACGGCGGCTTCGCCACCCGGTCCACCACCTCGCCGTTCCACTCGACGAGCCCGTCCTTGCCGGCTTCGGCCACACCCAGCACGGGAATGGTTTCGCCGCCCCGCCAGGTCGGCTCGAGCAGCCGGGGCAACGGCGGCGATTCGCGGTGCGGCGCATCGAAATACGCTTCGATCGCGGGGATTTCATACGCCTTGATGTGCCGCTTGCCCTGCAGGATGCGGGTGACCGCCGCCGGATCGAGGCCCAGCGCCCGGGCGAGCCCGGCCTGGGTCTTGCCGGGGATGGCGTCCAGCCGCTGCCTGATCCATTCCGCGTCCATGGCCGCGGTTCTGCAACATCATGCAACAATTTGCAATAATCTTTTATGCAATTTGTGCATTGACGATAGTTGCATAATACACAATATAGGAGAGCCAGGGGGGTTGCGGACTCGAATGAACAGGAACATGAAAAATGCCCCAATTACCGAACCAGGATATGTCGTCCAGCGCGCCGCCACCTCGAAACGCCGGACACCGAATTCCTCGACCCTGAGGCCTTTCTCGCCCAGGACCTGGAGGACCTGCGCAAGCTGCTGGCGTACTGCCTGCCCCGGGCCACCGAAGATGACCGGATGTTCGGCAGCCGCATGGACTTGATGAACGCGGCCGTTCGCATGATGCGGCTGGACGCGACGTTGGTGGGAATGCTGTTGCGGGCAAACCGCGGATACCTGCGGGACCGCAGGCGAGATTACGAGCTCGCGGCCAAGAAGCGTCCGGCTGGCCAGAGCGGCACAACCGGCAGCTCGTATCACGAATGGGTCAAAAGGCATCGCGAGACGGAGAACCGCGATCGGGCCGTGGAGACCCCATCGGCGCTGCGAGAAAAAAATTGGAATTCAACCAGGACGCTGAGCGCGCCATGAACCGGGGCGGCGCGCCGCGCGGCAATCGCAACGCGCTCAAAACCGGCCGTCACACCGCCGAGATGCGGGCGTTCCGGCGCGAGGTGCGCGAGCTTTGCCGCCGCGTGCGGACGCACATTGGCTGGGCCAAGGCGGTGTTCGCGATGCGGCGATTAGGCTCTCCCCCCGTTTACGGGGGGAGTACCGCCGAAGGCGGGGAGGGGGGCGAACGCATGCGAGTGCCCCCTCCGGCGCTGCGCGCCACCTCCCCCGCAAGCGGGGAAAGATTAAATCTGAATTCAACCCCGCAGCAGCTTTATCGCCTGCTCGTGGATGCGCAAATCGCCGGCGGCGAGAATTTGGCCGCCGTGCTCGCAGGAGCCGCCCTGCCAGTCGGTGAGGGTGCCGCCGGCGCCCTCGACGACGGGAATCAGCGCCGCCACGTCCCACCGGTTGAAGCCGGACTCGACGATAAGATCGACGAAACCGAGCGCCAGCGCCACGAACAGGTAACAATCGCCGCCGAAGCGGCTCATCTTCACCGCGCGCTCGATGCGGGCGAACGCGTCGCGCTCGGCTGGCGCGAAATAGGCGCTCGGGTGGGTGGCGCAGAGAATCGCTTCGGAGAGATCCGCGCAGGGCCGCACCGCCAGCTTCAGGCGCTCGCCTTCGGTGAGCATGTGCACTTCGCCGTTCACCCCGAGGAACCGCTCGCCCAGCACCGGCTGATCGATGACGCCGAGCACGGGCTTCTCGTTTTGCTCGAGCGCGATGAGCGAGCCCCATTCGTGGCGGCCGGTGATGAAGGCGCGGGTGCCGTCCACGGGATCGAGCACCCAGCGCAGCCCGTTGGCGGAGGGCTTCTCGCCGAACTCTTCGCCGAGGATGCCATCGTCGGGCCGCTCGCGCTCGATGAGGGCGCGGATCGCCTGTTCGGCTTCCTTGTCGGCGGCAGTGACCGGATCGAAGGCGGCGCCCGCCGCCTGCTTGGCGGTCACCTCAATGCGCCGGCGGAAGTACGGCCTGATCGCGGCGCCAGCGGCATCGGCGAGCCGGTGCGCGAACGCGATGGTTTCGGTGTCGACGGGCATGGCCGGTGTTTCCCCGCGCGGTATAGTCGCCAAGGCTTAGGCGAAGGGGATGGCGATGAAAAGCGTTGTGGTAACCGGCGCGTCGACCGGCATCGGCTGGGGCTGCACGAAGGTACTTGTGAGCCGCGGCTTTCACGTGTTCGGCAGCGTGCGCAAGCAGGCGGACGCGGACCGGCTGAAGGCCGAATTCGGCGAACGCTTCACGCCGCTTCTGTTCGACGTCACCGACGCGGCGGCGGTGAGCCGCGCGGCGGAACAGACGGCGGCCGCGATCGGCAATGCAACGTTGGCCGGGCTGGTGAACAATGCCGGCATCGCAGTCGCCGGCCCCCTGCTCTATCTCGACGTGGACGAACTCCGCCAGCAGCTGGAGGTGAACGTCACCGGGCAGCTGATCGTCGCCCAGGGGTTCGCGCCGCTGCTGGGCGCGGACAGTTCGCGCAACGGCGAGCCCGGCCGCATCGTGATGATCACCAGCGTCGGCGGCCGCAATGCCAATCCGTTTACCGGTCCGTACAACGCCTCCAAGTTTGCATTGGAAGGGCTGTCGGAATCGTTGCGCCGCGAGCTGATGATTTTTGGCATCGATGTCATCGTGGTGGCACCCGGCGCAGTGGCAACGCCCATCTGGGACAAGGCCGAGCAGATCGACACCTCGCGCTACGCCAACACGCCTTACGCCGCGGCGCTCGACCGATTGAAGGCATACATGCTGGAACTGGGCCGCAAGGGCTTTCCGCCCGAGAAAATCGGCGAGACCGTGTGCCGCGCGCTCACCGCGAGGAAGCCGAAGGTCCGCTATACCGTCACGCCCGATCCCATCCAGACCCTCATGGTGAACATCCTGCCCAAACGCGTCGTCGACCGCATGATCGCCGGACGCCTCGGGCTACGGCGCGGAGCGTAATGTACGTACACTTGTAACTACGGAACCATCGGGCTAGAATATGACCGAACAGATTTTCGAAGGGACCCGAAAAAGTCGGAGGCGAACTTTCGAAAGCACGGAATCAATTTCGATGAGTCGCGCGAGGCCTTCTACGATCCGCTCAGGAAACTTGAACTGGAAGGAACAGACTATGGAGAAGTCCGTTGGCGAACCATTGGAGCGGTCAAAGGAGCAATCTGCGTCGTCTCCCACACGCTCCGCGAGAAAGGCGAAGTCGAGGAGGTCGAGATCGTCCGGATCATCTCGGTCCGAAGAGCTACACGTCGTGAACTTCGTGCGTATGAAGGGACGTCCTAGGCTCACGAAGGAACAGCGCGAGCGGCTGGCGAAGCTTGCGGCGATGCCGAACGATCAGATCGATACCGGCGATATCCCCGAGCGGGTGAATTATAATGGTCCGGTTTACATCGGTCTCATCCCAGGCCCGGGCAAGAAGAAGAGCGTCACCATCCGCCTCGACGATGACATCGTGAAATGGTTCAAGAAGCAGGGCAAAGGCTGGCAGACCAAGATGAACTGGGTGCTGCGCCTCTATTTTGCCAGCCACCGCAAGACGGGCGTGAAGGTCGGCCGCCCGTAAGCTCCTGCTGCTAGGCCTCCGCCTCCGCCCTGGCGCGCTTGCGCAGGTGGGGGACGAGTTCGCGCTTGCGCAGGCGGATGGACTGGGGGGTGACTTCGACCAGTTCCTCCTCCTCGATGTAGGCAATGGCCTGTTCCAAGGTCATGGGCGACACCGGCGTGAGCCGCACCGCCTCGTCCTTGGAATGGGTGCGGATATTGGTGAGCTGCTTCGCCTTCAGCGGATTCACATCCAGATCGTTGTCGCGCGCATGCTCGCCAATGACCATGCCCTGGTAAACTTTCGTGCCGGGCACGATGAACAGCCGTCCGCGCTCTTCCAGGTACCATAGTGCATAGGCCACGGATTCACCGTCGCCGGTCGAGATCAGCACGCCGTTGCGCCGGCCTCCCACTGCACCCTTGAACGGCGCGTAGCCGTGAAACATCCGGTTGATGACGCCGGTGCCGCGGGTGTCGGTGAGGAACTCGCCGTGGTAGCCGATGAGCCCGCGCGACGGCGCGAAGAACACCAGGCGCGTCTTGCCTGCGCCGGTCGGCCGCATGTCCTGCAGCTCGCCTTTGCGCATGCTCACCTTCTCGATGACGATGCCGGTGTAGGGATCGTCCACATCGATGGTGACTTCCTCGATCGGCTCCAGCCGCTCGCCGGTTGTTTCGTCGCGCTGGTAGAGCACGCGCGGCCGGGAAATCGACAGCTCGAAGCCCTCGCGCCGCATGGTCTCGATCAGCACACCGAGCTGCAATTCGCCGCGGCCCGCCACCTCGTAGGCCCCTTCGCCGGTCTCACGCACATGAATCGCCACGTTGCCTTCCGCTTCGCGCAGCAGCCGTTCGCGGATGACGCGGCTCTGCACCTTCGATCCTTCGCGGCCTGCCAGCGGCGAGTCATTCACCGAAATGGTGACCGCCAGAGTGGGCGGGTCGATCGGCGTGGCCGCAATCGGCTGGTCCACGTTCAGGTCGCATAAGGTGTCGGCCACTGTTGCGGTCTGCAGACCCGCGATGGCAACGATGTCACCTGCATCCGCGCGCGCGATGGGAATGCGCGCCAGTCCCCGGAACGCCAGCAGCTTGGTCACTCGCGTCCGCTCGATCTCCCTTCCCCCGCGGCTCAAAGCCTTGATCACGCGGTTCACATTAATGGAGCCGGATTCGATGCGGCCGGTCAGCACGCGGCCCAGATACGGGTCGGCTTCCAGCGTGGTCACCAGCATGGTGAAGGGAAATTCATCTCCCGCGCGGCCCAGCGGCTTGGGCTTGGGAACATCTGCGACAATTCGGGCAAACAATGGCGACAAATCGCGACGATCATCGGACAGGTCGGCAACCGCCCAGCCCTGCCGCCCCGATGCGTAGAGCACATGAAAATCGAGCTGATCGTCATTGGCCTCGAGCGCGAGGAACAGATCGAAGATGCTTTCCAGCGTCTCCTTCGGCTGCGCGTCCTGGCGGTCGATCTTGTTGATGACGACGATGGGCTTCAGCCCCAGCTTCAGCGCCTTGGACAGCACGAATTTGGTCTGCGGCATGACGGATTCCGCCGCATCCACCAGCAGCACTACGCCATCCACCATGGAGAGAATACGCTCCACCTCGCCGCCGAAATCGGCGTGACCGGGCGTGTCCACGATGTTGATGCGGGTGCCCTGCCAATCGACCGAGGTGCATTTCGCCAGAATGGTAATGCCGCGCTCGCGCTCCAGATCGTTGGAATCGAGCGCCCGCTCCTCCATGTGCTGATTGTCGCGCACGGAGCCCGATTGCCGCAGCAGCTGGTCCACCAGCGTGGTCTTCCCATGGTCGACATGGGCGATGATGGCGATGTTGCGGATGTCCATGGAGCGGGCGGTTCGGGAAAGCGGGCGCTTATATATGGGCGCCTCCCGAGGAGCAATCGCCGGAACAGGCGGCGAAATCCGGCCGCTTCAAGCCATCGTGACACTCGCCGCCGCCGGAACCGCGTATTGGGCCGGCGACTTAGGTGTACAGAGCTTCCGCGTTTCCGCGGCCTGTCGGGATTTCATTCCGTGCGCAACGTGCTAAACCGCCCCATAGCGCCTGTTTTGTCGAAAGCGGCAAAAGGCGCGGGCCTGGCTCAGCCGACGTGCCGCGCTGGCGCCGGGACGGTTTGATGGACGTTCGGCTACCCCATTCGCAGCGGCCGCCCGAGGCCGCAGAGCCCCTGCCCCAGCGGCTGCGGCGCACGAGCCCGCGCTGGCGGATCGCTGCCGCCTTCGCCGCCGTACTCCTTGTGGCGCTCATCGCATGGCGGATCTTATCATCCGGCCCCGGCGGACCGCCGCAAATGCCGCCGCCGCCGGTCCGCGTTACGCCGGCCGAAATTCAGAACGTGACGGTGCAAGAGCACACCATGGGCACCATTCTTGCCAACGCAACGGTGCAAGTCACGTCTCGGGTGGAAGGCCAGCTCATCGCGGCGCGTTTCAAGGAAGGCGACATCGTCCACAGGGGCAATCTCCTGTTCCAGCTCGATCCGCGGCCGTTCCAGGCGGCGGTGGCGCAAGCCGTTGCCACGCAGAATCGGGATCAGGCGTCGCTCGTCAGCGCCCGGAACGATGCTGCGCGATACGCCGCGCTGGCTGCGCAGGGCGCCGCATCGCGCAGCCAGGCGGACCAGTTTACAGCTCAGGCGAAAGCGCTTGCCGCCACCGTAGCCGCCGACCGAGCGGCCGTGGAAACCGCGCGCCTTAATGTCATCTATACGCAGATCCGCTCGCCGATCGACGGCAAGACCGGTCCCATCCTGATCCAGCCCGGCAACATGGTGCCGGCCAGCGGCACCAATCCCCTGGTGGTGATCACGCAAATCCAGCCGGTGAAGGTCTCCTTCTTCCTGCCGCAAAGCGATCTCCCGCGCATCCAGGCGCAGATGCAGGCGCGCCAGATGTTGGCGACCTTGCAGGTTCACGATGCGGTCGACACGCGGCTGACCGCGCCCGTCGACTTCATCGGCAATGCGGTGGACAACACGACCGGCACGGTGGAGCTGCGCGCAACCTTCAACAATGCGGATTTGAGGCTGGTGCCGGGGCAGCTGCTCAACGTCTCGGTCTCGCTTGCCGAACTGCCGAACGCCATCGTGGTGCCGCGCGAAGCAGTGAACCAGGGACCCGACAGCCGCTACGCGTTTGTGGTGGACCGGCAGAATCGGGCGCAGATGGTTCCCGTCACCGTCCTTTATGACAACGGGCAGATCGATGCCGTCTCCGGCAACGTACGCGCCGGCGATCGCGTAATTACCGACGGACAGTTGCGCGTGGTCGCGGGCGGCGCCGTCACCGTTCTGAAGGGGCGCAGCACGGTCGCGCAACAGCACCCGGCCACGGCGCAATGAACTTTTCGGAAATTTTCATCCGCCGTCCGGTGATGACGATTCTGCTGATGGCGGCGCTCGTCATCTTCGGGTTGTTCGGCTACATGACCCTGCCGGTCAGCGAACTGCCGAACGTCGATTTCCCCACCATTCAGGTCTCGGCAAACCTGCCGGGCGCCGATCCGGAAACCATGGCGTCTTCCGTCGCCACGCCGCTCGAAAGCCAGTTCTCCACCATCGCCGGCATCAGCAACATGAGCTCGTCGAGTTCGCAGGGCTCGACCTCCATCACCATTCAGTTCGATCTCGACCGCAACCTCGATGCGGCGGCGCAGGATGTGCAGTCGGCAATTTCCGCGGCCGGACACCAGCTGCCGACGAACATGCCTTCGCCGCCCACCATGCGGAAGGTGAACCCGTCGGATTCGCCCATCGTCTACATCGCGATGGGCTCGCGCTCGCTGCCCCTGCAGGAGGTGGACAAATACGCCGAGACGCTGCTTGCCCGCCAGCTCTCGACGCTGGACGGCGTGGCGCAGGTCAATGTGTACGGCTCACAGAAATTCGCCGTGCGCATTCAGGCCGATCCGGCGGCGCTGGCGGCGCGCGGCATCGGCATCGATCAGGTCGCCTCGATCGCCAGCGCGGCCAATTCGAACATCCCCACCGGCGCGCTGAACGGCCCCCAGCAGACGGTGCTCATCCACGCCACCGGGCAGCTGACGGACGCAGCGCAGTTCGAAGACCAGGTCGTCACCTACCGGAACGGCGCACCGGTGCGCGTCAAGGATGTGGCGCGCGTTCTCGACGGCGTCGAAAACAAGTATCAGGCAAGCTGGTACAATGGCCGCCGGGCCATCGTGCTCGCGATCCAGCGCCAGCCGGGCTCCAACACCATCAAGGTGGTGGACGAGGTCCGGCGGATCCTGCCGGACTTCCTGCGTCAGCTGCCCGCCAGCGTGGAGCTGCACATCCTCTACGACCGCAGCCAGTCCATTCGCGCGTCTGTTTCGGACGTGCAGACCACCTTGCTTCTTGCGGCCGTGCTGGTGGTGGCGGTGATCTTCATTTTCCTGCGGACGCTGACCGCCACGCTCATTCCATCGCTCGCGCTGCCGATCGCGGTGATCGGCACCTTCGCGGGCATGTCATTCCTGAACTACAGCCTCGACAATCTGTCGCTGCTCGCGCTGACATTGTCCGTCGGCTTCGTCGTGGATGATGCCATCGTGATGCTGGAGAACGTGGTCCGCCATGTGGAGGCGGGCGAGCCGCCGATGGAGGCCGCGCTCCGTGGCGCCCGCGAGATCGGCTTCACCATCATTTCGATGACCGCTTCGCTCGCCGCGGTCTTCATTCCGCTGGTATTCATGGGCGGCATCGTTGGCCGGCTGCTGCACGAGTTCGCGGTGACCATCGTGCTGGCGATCGTCTTTTCCGGCATTGTCTCCGTCACGCTCACGCCGATGCTGTGCGCCCGCCTGCTGAAACCCGAGAGAGAACGGCGGCACAACCGGCTTTACGACTGGTCGGAGCGGACCTTCGAGCGTGTGCGCGAAGGCTATGAGCGTTCGCTGCACTGGAGCGTGGATCACCGCCTGCCAGTCTTCTTCATTTTTCTGGGCACGCTGATGGCGACCGTGTTCATGTTCTGGATCATGCCGCAGGATTTCCTGCCGAGCGAAGACACCGGCCAAATCTTCGCGCTGACCGAAGCGGCGAACGGCACCTCCTTCGACCAGATGTCGCGCTACCAATGGCAGGCCAGTTCGATCGTGGCCCGCAATCCGAATGTGGCGGGCTTCATGTCGGCGGTGGGAGCTGGCGGCGCGAGTTCGGGCGTCAACAGCGGGCGCATGTTCATGACGCTGAAGCCGGTATCGCAGCGCACGGAGAAGTGCGCGTTGTTCGGTCTGTGGTGCCACCACCTCTCGTCGGACGAGCTCATCCGCGAGATGCGCCCGAAATTTGCGCGCATTCCGGGGATCAATGTGTTCATGCAGAACCCGCCGGCGATCCGGCTGGGCGGCAGGCTCTCGAAATCCCAGTATCAATACACGCTCCAGGATCTCGATCTGGGCGAGCTTCAGACAAGCGCCATGAAGCTGATGAACGCGCTGTCCAGAACGCCAGGCTTCGTGGATGTGACGAGCGATCTGCAGCTCACCACGCCGTCGCTCACCGTCACCATCGACCGTGACCGTGCTGCCTCTCTAGGCGTGACGCCGCAGGCGGTCGAAACCGCGCTCGGCGCTGCCTTTGGCGGCGAGCAAATCTCGAACATCTATGCTTCCTCCGACACTTACGAGGTGATCCTGGAGGTGCTGCCGCGCGACCAGCTCGATCCCAGCGCGCTGTCGCGCATCTATGTGACGTCGACAATGCCGGTCACCTCAGCCGCCAATGGCGCGCAAAGCACGCTCGTCCCGCTCACCTCCGTCACCCGCACCGTGCAGAGCACGATGCCGCTCAGCATCAACCATCAAGGCCAGCTGCCCGCCGCCACCATCTCGTTCGACCTCGCGGCCGGTTACGCCCTGAGTTATGCCAGCACCACCGTCCCGCGCGTGCAGCGGCAGATCGGCGTTCCGGCCACGGTGCAGGGCGGCTTTCAGGGAAACGCGCAAGCGTTCCAGACCTCCACCAGCAGCATGGGACTTCTGCTCGCAATCGCGCTCGTCACCGTCTACATCGTGCTCGGCATCCTGTACGAAAGCTTCATCCACCCGCTGACGATTCTGTCCGGGTTGCCGTCCGCGGCGGTGGGCGCGCTGATCACGCTGTGGCTGTTCGGGGTGCCGCTCAGCCTCTACGCCTTTGTCGGCATGATCATGCTGATCGGCATCGTGAAGAAGAATGCGATCATGATGATCGACTTTGCGCTGACCCGCGAGCGCGGCGAAGGCATCAGCGCGCACGATGCCATTGTGGAAGCCGCCCTCATCCGCTTCCGGCCCATCATGATGACCACCATGGCGGCACTGATGGGCACGATCCCCATCGCCATCGGCTTCGGCCAGGGCGGCGAGACGCGGCGCCCGCTGGGCCTGGCGGTGGTGGGCGGACTGCTGCTGTCGCAGCTGCTGACGCTCTACATCACGCCGGTGCTGTACATCTATCTCGACCGCGCCGGGGACTGGGTGCGGGGATTGCGCGGCCGCGGCCGGCGTCTGCCCCGCGCGCACCCTGCCGAGTAATCACGGTTTCCCGGTGATCGCGTCGATTTCGGCCAGCTCTTCGGGCGAGAGCTTCCAGTTCACCGCCGCCACGTTCTGCTCGATCTGCTCCGGTTTCGTGGCACCCGCGATGATGCTGGCGAGACACGGCCGCGCGGCCAGCCAGCTGAACGCAAGCTCGAGCAGCGTGTGCCCGCGGGCCGACGCGAACGCCGCCAGCTTCTCCACCTTCGGCCAGTTCTCTTCCGTCATATAGCGGTCGGCGAGGCGCTTCATCACCGCCATGCGCGTCCCCACCGGCACCTCCGCGCTGCGCTTGTATTTGCCGGTCAGCATGCCGCTCGCGAGCGGGAAGTAGGGCAGCAGGCCCATACCCTGCCGCTCCAGTTCCGGGATCAGGTCGCGCTCGATGCCGCGCACCAGCAGGCTGTACTCGTCCTGCGCGGAAACAAACTGCGCCCAGCCTTTGGCGCGCGAAATGGCGGCCGCTGCCGCCACCTGTGCGGCCGGAAGATTGGAGCAGCCGATATGGCGCACCTTGCCCTGCTCCACGAGCTCGTTCAGCGCGCCAAGTGTTTCCGCCAGCGGCGTCTCCGGATCGGCCTGGTGCAGTTGGTAGAGATCGATCCACTCGGTCTTCAGCCGCTTCAGGCTCGCTTCCACGGCTTCCATGATGTAGCGGCGCGAGGCGCCCTTCTTCGCGCCGGAATCGTCCATCGGCATGCCAAACTTCGTGGCGAGCACGATCTCCTTGCGCCGCGGCCCCAGGATTTCGCCCAGCTGTTCTTCCGAACCGCCGCGCTTGCCGTAAACATCGGCCGTATCGAACAGCGTGATGCCGAGATCGAGGGCGCGGTGCACCACCTTGCGTGACGCCTCGATATCGATCATGCCGAAATTGTTGCAACCAAGGCCCACGAGCGATACCCGCAAGCCCGACCGGCCCAGATCGCGATGTTCCATACCGCTTCTCCTGTTTTCGCGGACGCCATCATAGCGCGCCCGCGCCGGCGAGGCATGTGGCGCAAAGAAAAAGGGCGCCGGTTGCCCGGCGCCCTGCTGAAGAAAGATGTCCTCCGGCTCTAGAAGTGAACGCCGGCGGTGACGCCGTAGGTGCGGGGATCGCCGAGGAACATGTTGGTATAAAGACCGGACGTCGAGCTGGTCAGGTACTCGCCCGTATAGTTGTTCTTGTCGAGGAAGTTCTTGATCCAGCCCGTCACGTACCACCGGCTGTCCGGCGCATTCAACGTGATCTGCGCATTGCCGACGCCCCAGGCTTTGATCTTGTCGGATGGGTCGTTGAAGATGCGCCCGAACATATCGCTCTGCCAGTAGTAGTCGACGCGCGGCACCAGCGTGTAGTCGCCGCCCACGTCGAACGTGTACTGGGCGCCGATGCTGACGGTGAGAGACGGTGTGTTCTGCAACCTGTTGCCGCTCAGGTTCACGAACGCGCCCGAATGACTTCCGTTCTGCGACCCCGTCGGATCGTTGGTGGAGAATCCCTGTGCATTCAAGACCTGCTCGAAGGTGGTTCCGTTCTTCGGATCGACCACGGTGTCGCCAGGTATGCAGGTTCCGTAGGAAGTATGCGGCACGCCCGCTGAAGCGAGCGAGTTCACGCCTCCCGGGGGAGCAAAGAAGCCCACGCCGGCCGGCAACGTTCCAGGTGTCGCGCCGTCATAGTAGATGACGCAGTTCTGGCCCACATTGGCGCCCAGCGTCGCATCCTTCACCAGCAGAACGTCATTGCGTCCGGCGCTTGGATTGCGGTCGTCGACCAACCGCGAGTTGCCGATGCTGGAATGGGTCGTGCCGATGTTCAGGTTGAACTGCCAGTGGCTCTCGGGCACCCAGAAGAGCTCGCCCTCCACGCCCCACAGCTTGGCATTAATGTTCTGATTGACCGAGGTGTTGTTTTCGATCGCCGACACCTGCAGGCCGCTGTAGTTGTAGTACCACACATCCGCATTCGCCTGAAGGCTGCCGCTGAGCAGCGTGTTCTTGGTTCCGAGTTCATAGGCGTCGATCTGCTCGGGGTCGTAGGCCGGCGGCACGCCAAGCCCTGCTTCGACGCCCGGATTGAAGCCGCCTGCCTTGTAGCCGCGCGCATAAGATGCGTAGACGAGCGTGGCATCGGTGAAGTCCAGCTTTGGTGTCCAGTCGGCAACCGCCCGGCCCGTGATCTTCTTGTACTCGACCGAGCTGAGCTGCCACACATTGGGTCCGGGCGCGGAAGCATCGAAATCGATCTGGCCCTGCTGGACCAGCGCGACCATGGCTTGCTTCTCGTTGGTGGTACCGATCGGAATCAGTCCGCTATACAATTCGATGCGGCCACGCTGGAATTTCTGATCGTCGGTCCAGCGCAATCCCAGAGTAAATTTCAGCGTGTCGGGAATCGCCTGCCAATAGACCTCGCCGAAGATCGACTTGGAGCTCAGCGAATTGAAGTCGCCGACGTTGTGGTAGAAAGAGGGGCCCAGAATGCAGCCAGTGCCGAAACAGAGCGGCAGCGCATTCGGGCTGAGGCCGAGGAAGCTTCCGAGAACTATGGCCGGGTAGTCCAGTGTGGTTGCATTTACAAAATAATCGCCCGTCGTTTCCTGATGCAGGTAATAACCGGCGAGCAGGAAATTGACCGGTCCATCGAAGTTGCTGTTGAAGCGCAATTCGGCGGAATAGTCCGACGAGAGGAAGTCCGATTGGTCGAACGCCGTCGCGTGATCGGTATACGCCCTGACACTTCCGCCAGTGATGCCCAGATGGGTGACATCGGACATCGGCAGCGATCCTGGCACCGTGGTAAAGAATGGGGCGAAATGACTGGCGTATCCTTCACCAGCTAAACTGGCGAGAACTGAGTGCAAAATTCCTTCCGCCCCGTCGAAGGGAATATTCCAGTTCCCGAGCAGCTTTTGATCGAACGGCAGCCCAGCAACATTGTTGTAGCTCTCCTGGGACCATGTGCTGTTGTGGTCGTAACCGAGCACCAGGGTCGAGTTGAGCCAAGGGGCCAGCTCCTGGTTCCAGTTCAGGGCGTAGAACGTGTCGTTCTCGCGATAGCGTGGCGTAAAGTCCGTGAAGACCTTGCGCGGATCGCTTGGGTTACACGGATTGCCCGGCTGCTGGCAGAAGGCGGGTAATTGCGGTTGCTGGGTCAGGTCATAGAGCCCAAAGGCGCCCAGACCCGCAGAACCCATACCCTGTATGCTGGACGCAATCGTCGAGAGTGTAGAGTTCAGGTTGATGAGGCCGTTGTTCAGCTTATACGGCAGGCAGCCCAGCGTACCGGTGGGATCGGTCGCGCAGAGCTGCTTCTGCGCGCGCATGCGCGTATCGCCCTCATGCTCCGTCGATGCGACAACGTCGATGGTGGTTTTGGACGTCGGCTGCCAGCGCACCGTCCCGCGGAAGGAGTAGAGGTCGCGGGAATCGATCTTGTCGCCATTGAACACATTGGTGACGAATCCATCCCGGTTCTCCCAGTCACCCGCAAGACGGACGCCCAGCTGGCCATCGACGATCGGGACATTCACCATGCCCTTCACTTCTTCCAGACTGTAGTTGCCGAGGGTGCCCTCAAGATCTGTATGGAACGCATCGAGCACCGGCTTGGCGGTGATGATGTTCACGGTGCCGCCGGTGGCGCCGCGGCCGTACAAGGTGCTCTGCGGTCCGCGCAGCACTTCCACGCGGTCCAGATCGTAGAAGGTGGCTTCGGCCAGCGGCGGGTACGGCAGGAACACGTCGTCGACGTGGACCGCAACGCCGGACTCGGCGTCGTAGCCGATCGCGGTAACGCCGATGCCGCGGATCTGGAAGTCCGAACCGGCGAAGTTGCCCTTGGTATAGCTGACGTTCGGGGTATTGAAGACCAGGTCTTTGAACTCGGTGATCTGGTGCGCCTGGAGATCCTGCGACGTGAAGGCCGTAATCGAAATCGGCACCGTCTGGATGTCTTCCGCCCGCTTCTGGGCGGTCACAACGACCTCTTCGATCTGAGCGAAGGCTGGCGCGGCAAGTGCGCTCGAAAGCATCAACGCGCCCGTAATCGCAAAGGCCCGTCCGGCCCGACGCTGTGCAGACATTTTGGACTCCCCGTTGCGGTCCCGCCCCGCGGTGGGACCGCTGATGTCGCATGGCCGCCTCGACACCGGGGCGACGGCATGCGTCGATTTCTTTCGTCATAAACTTGGCGTAAGGGGGTCGGACCAGCAAGCCGATAAGGTGCTTAAGGGATTCCCGGCGTGGATTTGCTGGGGGCTTGTCGCCCGAATGCCACACCACGCGTTCCCGGGAGGTCCCACCGGGGCGCCCCCCACAGGCTATTGCTTGCGGCCGGCCATCGAAGCGCACCGCAAAACCGCCTCCGCGCAACGCTCGTAATCCGACTTCTGGTTGTAAATCTGCGCCGAAACGCGGAGCCAAAGCTGGCCGCCGAAGGCACTCACCGGGGCAATTACCCCGGCCGCCCGCAAGTCTTGCCGGAGTCGGAGCGCCTGCTCGCCGGTCCCCAATACGCCCAGCAGCGAAACAGACACCATGGCCGGGCGGTTCGAAACGGGAGCAGCGATCGTGCCGCCCAGCGCATCGGTTAGAATCTGCGATGCTTCGGCTGCCAATTCAGAATTGCGCCGCATCAGAGATTGGCCGCCGAAGGCGCGGAACGCTTCCGCCGCCGCCGCCAGACAAAGCCACGGGCTTGCGTCCCTGGTGCCGATCCAGTCGAACGCGTCGGTGTAGCCGCGGTCGGTACCATGCGACAGCACTGCCGGACGAGTCAGGTCCTGCCATTCAGGCGCGGTCCATAGAACCCCGCAGCCTCGCGGGGCAAAGAACCATTTGTGCGCGTTGCCGGTGTACCAATCCGCTCCGATGCTGGGGGCATCGAGCTCGATCTGGCCGGGCGCATGCGCCCCGTCCACCAGGACCGCCACGCCGGCCGCGTGCGCCGCCCGCACGATCTCATGGACGGGAAGCACAATGGCTGTCGGCGAGGTGATGTGATCGATCACGAGCAGCCGGGTCCGCGCGGTGAACGCCCGCGCGACGCACTCGAGGATCTGGGAGTCGCTCTCGGGCGCAGGCGGAATATCGGCGATCTTCAGGATCGCCTGCTTGCGGCTCGCCCAAAGCTGCATGGCTTTGATCACGGCGCCGTAACCATGCGAGGTGGTGACGATCTCGTCGCCCGCCTCAAGGGGGAATGCCGCCAGAACCGCGTTGATGGCCGCAGTGGCGTTCTCGCAGAAAACCCAATCGGCACCGGCGCCGCCGAACGCGTCCGCAGCGACGTCCGCCGCGCGCCGAATTTCGGCGGGGTACACAAACTGAAAGAAGCTCGTCGGGTCGCGCTCGATTGCGATGCGCTGGCGTTCCTGCTCGGCCAGAACGCGCCGCGGCACAGCCCCGTAAGAGCCGTGGTTCAGATGGATGAACCCGGGCGCGAGCGCGAATTCGGCCAGCGCCGCGTGCCCCTCCCTAGGAAGTGGGACGTGCGGGGAAAGGTCCGATCGGAAACGGCTGGTCATCGCGCACGAAGGTAATGAAGGCGAGCAGTTCCCAGAGATACTGCACCAGATTGACCGAGAAGTGGCGGAGTTCCTCGTTCACCCGGCCGCCGATCGCGACCATGATGAATTGCACCAGCGCCAGCAGCAAGGTGATCCAGAAAACGAACCAGGCGACCACGGCGAACCCGAAAGCGTAGAGAAGCCGCACGGCCGGGAATGGAGGATGGGCCTCTGTGGGCGGTATGGCCTGTGCCCCACCGTTCGCAGGATGGTTGTCCGTCATGGCGCCCTCCGTTTGGCTACCCGTTATCTATGGTGCGCGCGGCCGGGTTCAAGCGTGGGGCAGCTCGCTCGCCCATCCAGCGGTGACGGATCCAGTCGAACGGCCCCGACAGCAGAAGGCCGGCATAATAGCCTCCGAGATGGGCCTGCCAGGCGACCAGCCGGATGCCGGAACCTGCACCCAGTCCCATCATGCCGGCGACGACGTTCGCAACCGTCCACAAGGCCGACCACACGATAATCCGGGAAGAGAGCATCGGGGTGAGGGGTCCGTCGGCCCGGGCGCCCGCGATCCGGAACGCGCCCGCCATCAGCCCCGACACGGCTGCAGAGGCTCCGATGACCGGCGCCATGGATTCCCAATTGAAGGCCACATGGGTGATTGCGCCGGCAATGCCGCAGACCAGGAAGAACAGTATGAACAGCAGATTGCCGTAGCGGCGCGCCACAACGGCGCCGAACGGGAGTAGTAGGGCGCTGTTCAGCAGAACGTGCGTCCAATCGGCATGCAGAAAAAGATAGCTGACGAACGGAATTGCCCGATCGAAAAAATTGCCCCCGCTGAAATGATGTGCGGCGAGAAACGAATCGGAGTACCGCGCCGGCACCACGCCGAACCGGGAGAACAGCTCCGGCGATCTGTCGGCGAACAGGTACTCGCGCGCCGCCTCGATCGCGATCAGCACCGTGGCCAGCAGCGGCACCACGTAGGGAATGCGCAGAAAGGGCTGCTTGGTGCCGGGTTGAGGAGCCAACGCGATTCTGCCGCTCATGAATGGCGCGCGAGCGCCGCCTCGACGAGAGGCAGGCGATCGTTGCCGAAATACATATCGTTACGGTTTACGAACAGGGTTGGCGAACCGAAGCCGCCGCGGCCGATCAGCTCGTCGGTGTTGCGGCGCAGTTCATCCTTAACATCCGCAGAGTCCGCTGCATTCAGGAGAGCGTCCGCCTCAAGCCCCACCTGAAGGGCAACCTTGCGAAGCACATCGGGCCGGCTGATGTCCTGTAGCTCTCCCCAATACGCCTCGAAAACGCCGCCGGCGAATGGGACAAGCGCTCCGCATTTCTCGGCGGCGATCACGCAGCGCATGGCCAGGACGGCGCGCACGGGGAAGACCGGCGGCTTTCCGATCCGAATGCCGGCGAGCTGCGCCCAATCCTGCAAGTCCTTCTCATAATAGGACGCTTTTCGGGGATCTGGTCGCGCCCGCCGTTCGTAGACGTCTTGGTTGACGGCGTTGAACACGCCGCCGACCAGCACCGGTCGCCATGCAACCGTCGCATCCGCTCGTTTCAGCAATGGGTGGATGCGCGTGAAGGCGAGATAGGTCCAAGGCGACGAGCAATCGAAGAAGAATTCCACTGCGGCCATGCAACATCTCCTAATTTGCAAACTAACCCCGCCAGTCCCGGTTTGAAACATCGTGGATGCTTAACGGCACCGCGCCCGCTGGCATGGGGGTTGCTCCCGAGTCGGTCGGGATCACAGGGCATTCTGCCATGCCGAAATATGGAAAGCTTTCGCTCGCGGCACTGTGCGCGTTCGGAATGGGCGCCGTGGGCGCAGCGCTCGCGGGCGATTACAGCGACGGCGGCAGTTACAACACGCCCTACGGGATGAGCCCGGGACAACAGAACCAGCCCATCGACCCCTCTTTGCGCGACGCCAACGGCAACCTCAGCGTCGTCAACGGCGTCTTCACCAGCTCGAACATGGGCCAGGCGAGCGTCCAGCAGATGAGTTCTCTCGGCGCCTTCAATTCGGGCAGCACGCTGACCAGCGGCGGCGTGGGATTCGGCAATGCGGGCACCGTCACGTCGGCCCAGGCCGTCGGCAACGCGCTCAACGTGGTGACCGTCGGCACCGGCAACACCGTGATCGTCAATTCCCATCAGACCAACAACGGCGACCAGACCGCCACCGTCAACACCAACGGCAACTGAATTCAATGAGGAAGGGAGCCCCTCCCATGACCCTGCGCGGACGCCATCATTTCGGCAAGCCGCTGGCTTTCGTGATCGCCATGGTCGCGCTGTCCGGCTGCATGAGTACCGATCCGGACGAGACCGGACGCTACACCACCCCCATCGGCGGCGCCCCGGTGATCGCAAACGAGACGCCCTATTCGGAAGCCCTGCGGTGCATGCTCAGCTACACCGCGCGGCGGCCGCTCCGCATCGCGGTGGGGCAGATCGCCGACTACACCGGCAAATTCGAATCCGACAACAGCGGCCGCAAGATCACCCAGGGCGGCGCCCTGATGGCCATGTCGGCACTGGCCAAAGCAGGCGTTCCCCTGGTCGAGCGGTTCGATACCTCGGTCGCCGAGCTCGAGCTGAAATACGCCAACAACAAGCTGATCGGTGACGAGGCCGCGGCTCCCGGCACGCCAGGCGACTACCGCAAGATCTTCGCCGGTTCCATTCCGGGATCGGACTATTACCTCGTCGGCGGCATCACGGAGTTGAACTTCAACATCCGCTCCGAGGGCGCCACCGCCGATGGCGGCCAGACCTCGACCGACGGCGTCAAAGGCACCGGCGGCATCAGCTCATATGTCATGAACATCGGACTCGACCTGCGGCTGGTGAACACCAGCACGCTCGAAGTGGTTGACGTCATCTCGTACCAAAAGCAGATCGTCGGCCGCCAGATGCAGGCCGGCGTCTTCGACTTTCTCGGCCACAGCTTCCTCGATGCCAGCATCGGCGACAGCGCGCTGGAGCCGGTTCAACTCGCCGTCCGCTCAGTCGTCGAACGCGCCGTTCTGGAGATGGTGTCGCGCCTCTATCAGGTGCCGGCAGGCTCCTGCGCGGCAGCCCTCGGCACCCCGGCAGATCCGCTGGCCGGCCCCGGCGACTCGCCGCCCAATTCACGACCCCACCTGACCACTTCACCCGCAACCGTCCCACAGGAGAAACGCTATGACGCGTCTCAGCCAGATCCTTATCGCTTCTACAGCTCTAGCGATCCTGCCGCTGAGCCTCGCCTGCGCCGACGGCTCGACTGACGAAAGCAATATCGTCAACGGCCAGGTCAACTTTTCGAATTCGATCTCGCACGTTAACGTCGACGTCGGAAACGTGTGGGGCGACGTGAGCGGGCAGTCCGTGGCCGGCGGAAATTCGCTGGACGTGACGACGATGAACGACACCACCGTCACCAACAATCAGTACACCGAGAGCGGCTCCATCGCCGCCGACTTCAACGGCAACGCGCGCGCCATCGGGGGCGACGTCGACTTCTCGGCGCAGGCGTTCTGCAACTCGGCCAGCATCTCGACCGACCCCAGCACCGTATCGGTGTATAGCGCGCAGGAGTGCCACGCCTCCGATCCGTCGGCGGCGCTGAACGCCACAGTACAGGATGTCGGCGGCAACGTTTCGATCGCCTCGAGCGCCATCGGCAACAGTTTCGAGGAAGACACCAACGCGCCCAATGCGCCGATCCAGAACTATCAGCTCAACGACTCCAACCTGGCGTCCACGCTCAACGCCAGCGTCTGGGACGTTAAAGGCAGCGTGAACGTCAGCGGCGCGGCGATCGGCAACTCGGCGCAGATCATTCACTACAACACCGGACATTGATCCGCGCCGGCATCTCCCGGGGCACAAAGGGAGATGCCGATGGAGGGAGGGCGAAAGCCCTCCCTCTTTTTTTGTGCAACGGCCCGCGGCATGGTGCGCCGCTTTTGGCGGAGGGGCGCATGTCGGCAGCGGGTCAAACAGTCAAGGAAATCACGATACGCGGGCTGCTGCTCGGCATCGGCATCACCCTCGTGTTTACCGCGGCGAATGTTTACCTCGGCCTGAAGGTCGGGCTGACCTTCGCCACCTCCATTCCGGCCGCCGTGATTTCCATGGCGGTGCTGTCGGCGTTCCGCGATTCGTCAATCCTCGAGAACAACATCGTGCA
>DIZC01000029.1:1521-40553 GCA_002429315.1 Alphaproteobacteria bacterium UBA6038 | reverse complement strand
CGTATTCGATGCCGTTGTGCACCATCTTCACGAAATGGCCGGCGCCGTTGCCGCCGGCGTGGATGTAGCCTTTCTCGGCGCGCGGATCGCGGCCGTCGCGCTTGGGGGTACGGGGGATTTCACCCAGCCCCGGCGCCAGCGCTTCGAAGATCGGACCGAGACGGTCGACGATCTCCTTGTCGCCGCCGATCATCATGCAGTAGCCGCGCTCCGGCCCCCAGATGCCGCCCGAGGTGCCGACATCGACATAGTGGATGCCCTTGGCATGCAGCATCTTTGCGCGGCGGATATCGTCCTTGAAGAAGGTGTTGCCGCCGTCGATGATCGTGTCGCCTTTGGCCACCAGATCGGCGAGCGCGCCAATGGTGGATTCGGTTGCCTCGCCGGCCGGCAGCATGACCCAGACCGCGCGCGGGGATTTCAGCTGCTTGATCAGATCGCCCAGCGCGTGCGCCGGATGCGCGTTTTCTTTGGCGAGGGTGTCGACCGTGCCCGCGTTGCGGTCGTAGACGACGACCTCGTGCTCCGCCTTCATGAGCCGGCGGGCAATGTTGCCGCCCATCCGCCCCAATCCGACGATTCCGAGCTGCATGGCCGCTCCTATTGCAGGGCTTCTTCGATGGCGTCGCGCAACGTGGCGATGCCGCTTTCCGCATCCTTGAGATGAACCCGCAACGCGCGGCGGCCGCGTTCGTTCAACACCGCCAGATCGCCCAGCGCCTGGGCTTTTTCCACCAGTGCAAAGGTCGCTTTGCGGCCGGGGATGCTGAGGTCATCCGGGTGATCGCAGGTGATTTCCAGAAATACGCCGGAGTTCGGGCCGCCCTTGTAGGCCTGGCCGGTGGAATGCAAATAGCGCGGGCCGAATTCCAAACACGTGGCGACGTGCTTCGCATCGCGCACCTTGAGGCGAGCGGGCTGCAACACCTTCTCGTGCGCTTCCGAGCGCTCGAGGAACGCGAGCAGCGCGAAGTAGTCGCCATCGCCGATGCGATCGAGGTGCGCTTTCAGGCTCTGCGCCAGCGTGTTGGCGCGGCCGAGCGCCTTGGCATTCGCCTCGTCGGCATAGAGCGCGACACCGTTGTGCGAGAACACCGGGTGCTCCTCGCCGGCGCCGCCGTTTTTCTCGTATTGATCAGTGAGGTCGCGCGCCTTCACCTTGGCGGCTTCCACGTCCGGCTGATCGAACGGATCGATGCCGATCACCGAGCCGGCGAAGGCAATGGCGATTTCGCACAGCAGGAACACCTGACCGATCTGGTAGGAATCCTGGATGTCGATGCGGAACACCGGATGACCGGCCTGCGCCAGCGTGTCGAGCTTTTCGCCCGCGTCATCGGCACCCGCGAGATGAATGTGCAGGAACACGCGATCCTTGCCGTAGACGGCGGGATCGCCCAGCGGCTCGCCGCCGATCGGAATCAGACCCTTGCCCTCCTTGCCGGTGGACTCCGCGATCAGCTGCTCGAGCCAGGCGCCGAGGCTGGCGAGCGGCGATGAGGTGACGATGGTCACCTTGTCGCGCTTGTGTTTTGTGGCGAGCACACCGAGCGCGATGCCCAATCTCACGCCGGGATTAACCGCGGGCGGCACGCTCGCATCGGACGAGCGGACGAAGCGCTGGGTTTGCGTGCAAAGGCGCTCGACATCGAGGCCCATGGCGGTTGCCGGGATGAGCCCGAATTTCGACAGCACCGAATAGCGGCCGCCGATTTGCGGGTCGCCATGGAAGATGTGGGCGAAGCCTTTCTGCTTCGCCACCTGCTCGAGTTTCGAGCCGGGATCGGTGATGGCGATGAAGCGGCTTGCCGCGCCTTCTCCGCTCTTCGCGAAGAAGTAATCCATCAGGATGTTCGGTTCGAGCGTGGTGCCGGATTTGGAGGAGACGATAAACGCCGTCTTCGGCATCTCCACCGCCTCTTCCACCGCACGAATCTGCTCGGGATCGGTGGAATCCAGCGCATGGAAATCGGGCCAGCCGGGCCACTGATCGAACACATCGTGCAGCACTTCGGCGCCGAGACTGGAGCCGCCCATGCCGAGCAGCACGACATGCGCGAAGCCTTTATCCTTCACCCAGGCGCCAAAGGATTTGTAGGTGTCGTGCTCCGCGCATTCGCAGCCGGCGATCCCGAGCCAGCCAAGCCACTTGCCTTCGTCGGCCCCGGTCCACAGCGATTTATCCTTCGCCCACAGCCTTCGCGAGTCGCCGCTGGCCGTGCGCGTCTTGATTTCGGCGGCGATGTCGTCCTTCGCCGCGCCCGGCTGCTCGCGCAACGTGAGCACGCTGCCGGAGAGGAACTTGCTGCGCTTGTCCGCGAGCGCGCCGTAGAGCTTGTCGGCGGCGTCGGCGAACAGCTGCACGCCTTCGTCCACCAGCTGCGCGGTGATGGCGTCGAGCGAAATCCCGGAGCGGTGCAGCGTTTCCAGCTGCCGGATGGCCTCGGGCACGTCCTTTTCCAGCGTGCATTCCGGTTTGCCATGCTCGCGGAAGGCTTCCAGCGTCTCGCGCGGCAGGGTGTTGACCGTGTTCGGGCCGATCAGGGTGTCGACATATAGCACGTCCGAATAGGCCTTGTTCTTGGTGCCGGTGGAGGCCCAGAGCAGCCGCTGCGGGCGTGCGCCACGCCTGGCCAGCGCCTCCCAGCGCGGACCGGAGAAAAGGCGCTGGTACTGCCGATAGGCGAGTTTCGCGTTCGCCACCGCAATCTTGCCGCGCAAGTCTGGGAGCCCGGAATTCTCCACCGGCGCGTTCTTCAGCCGCTCGTCGATGGCGTTGTCCACTTTGGTGTCGATGCGGCTGACGAAGAAGCTCGCCACGCTGGAAATGCGGCTCAGGTCTTCGTCCTTCGGCCGCATTTCGAGGCCTTCGATATAGGCCTGCGCCACCTGCTCGTAGACGTCGCGGGAGAACAGCAGCGTGATGTTGATGTTGAGGCCTGCGCCGGTGCAGTCGCGAATCGCGGGCAGGCCCTCGCCCGTCGCTGGGATTTTTACCATCAGATTCGGGCGATCCACCTCTTTCCAGAGCGACTTCGCCTCGGCGATCGTCGCATCGGTCTCCTTCGCGATATACGGCGACACTTCGAGGCTGATGAAACCGTCGGCGCCACCCAACCGATCGTAGATCGGGCGGAAGGCATCGGCGGCATGCTGGATGTCGGCCACCGCGAGCTTGCGGAAGATGGTGGCGATGTCGCAATCCGCTTCCACGAGCTTCTTGATGTCGTCGTCGTATTCGTTGCCGCTCGCGAACGCCTTCTCGAAGATCGACGGATTGGAGGTCATGCCTTTCAGGCCGTCCTCCGCGATCAATTTGCGGAAATCGTCGCTGGCGAGAAATTCGCGGCTCAGAAAATCGAGCCAGATGGATTGACCGAGGTCTTCCAGTTGCTTGAGGCGGTTCATGCCCGTGCCTTCTTCACCTGATCGCGCGCGGCCGTGACCACCGCGTCTGCCGTGATGCCGAAATGCTTGTACACCTCCGGCCCGGGACCGGAGGCGCCAAAGCTGTGCATGCCGATCATCGCGCCGGTCATGCCGACATAGCGTTCCCAGCCCAGCGTGGCGCCGGCTTCCACCGAAACCCGTGCCCCAATCTCCGGCGGCAGCACGGCGTTGCGGTACGATTCGTCCTGCGCCTCGAACAATTCCCAGCTCGGCATCGAGACCACACGCGCGCCGATCTTCTCTTTCGCGAGCGCCGCTTGCGCCGCAAGGCACAGATGCACTTCGCTGCCGGTGCCGATGAGGATCACGTCCACCTTGTCGCCCGGGGGGTCGGAGAGGATGTAGGCGCCGCGCGACAGCGCATCCGCCGGATTGTATGTTTCGCGATCAATCGTCGGCACTTTCTGTCGGGTGAGCGCAAAGCAAACCGGCCGGTTCTTCTGCTCCATGGCCACGCGCCAGGCTTCCGCGGTTTCATTGGCGTCGCACGGGCGGATCACCAGCGTGTTGGGCATGGCGCGCAACGTCATCAGCTGCTCGATCGGCTGGTGCGTGGGGCCGTCTTCGCCAAGCCCGATGGAATCGTGGGTGTAAATCCAGAGGCTCGGGATGTGCGACAGCGCGGAGATGCGCACCGCCGGTTTCATGTAGTCGCTGAAGATGAGGAACGTGGCGCCGTAGCCGCGCAAATCCGTGATCGTCATGCCGTTCACGATGCAGCCCATGGCGTGCTCGCGAATGCCGAAATGGAAATTGCGCCCGGTGGTGTCCGCTTCGAAGGCGTCGCTGTTCTTGATCACCGTTTTTGTCGACGGTGCGAGGTCCGCCGCACCGCCGGCCAGCCACGGCACGTTGGCGGCGATCGCGTTCAGCACCTGCCCGCCGGAATCGCGCGTCGCGACACCCTTCTCATCCGGCGGGAACGAGGGGATGTCCTTCGCCCAGCCGGGCGGCAGTTCGCGGAAGCGCATGAAATCGAGTTGCTCCGCCAATTCCGGCTGCTCGCGCTTGTAGCGCGCCATCAGCTCGTTCCACTGCGCATGCCATTCGCCGCCGCGCTTGGCCAAGCTGCCGGACACATGTTCGCGCACGCCGTCCGGCACCAGGAATGTGGCGTCCTGCGGCCAGTCGTAGGCTTTCTTGGCGCCGCGCACGTCTTTCTCGCCCAGCGGCTCGCCATGCGCTTCCTTGGTATCCTGCTTGTTCGGCGCGCCGTAGCCGATATGGCTGCGCACGATGATGAGCGTGGGGCGTTCCTTGGAGGCCTCGAACACCGACAGCGCCTCGTTGATCGCCTCGGTGTCGTTGGCGTCGGCGACATGCAGCACGTTCCAGCCGTAAGCGGCGAACCGCGCCGCCACGTCCTCGGTGAAGGCGAGCTGGGTGTCGCCTTCGATGGAGATATGGTTCTGGTCGTAGATCCAGCAGAGGTTGGAGAGCTGCCAATGCCCGGCGAGCGAGGCGGCTTCGCTGGACACGCCTTCCATCATGTCGCCGTCGCTGCAGATGGCGAAGACCCGGTAGTTAAAGAGGTCGAGCCCGTCGCGGTTGAAATGGTGCACCTTCCAGCGCGCCGCCACCGCCATGCCCACGCTCATGCCGCAGCCCTGGCCAAGCGGGCCGGTGGTCACTTCCACACCCGGCGTGTGCCAGTATTCCGGGTGCCCCGGCGTCTTGCTTCCGACCTGGCGGAAGTTCTTCAAATCGTCGAGCGTGAGGCCCTCGCCATCCGGCTCGCGCACATCGGCGAGGAACAGCATCGAATAGAGCAGCATCGAGGCGTGGCCGGCCGAGAGGATGAATCGGTCGCGGTTCTGCCAGCGGGCATCGGCCGGATCGGTGCGCAGGTGGCGCATGAACAGCGTGTAGATGACCGGGGCGAGCGCCATCGGCGTGCCCGGATGGCCGGAATTCGCCTTCTCCACTGCATCCATGGAAAGGGTGCGGATGGTGTCGATGGCGAGCTTGTCGATGTGGTTCATGCCTGGGCGCTTCCTTCGACAATATGACGGCGCGAACGCGCGCGGGGCCCGCCTGTACTGGGAACGCCCCTGAATATCCCAGAGTTCCTGCGGCTCAAAGGCCGGCGCTCTCGCGCGGCTGTGCACTGGTTGAAGCGGCGGCGGCCGATCACCTGCGGCAGGTTGTTTTTCAATTTTTTCACGCGGAGGCCGCGGAGGCGGAAGGACCCGGCAACCGATTGGGAACTGCGGGGCCGGCGTTGCCGCTCGCAAAGCTCGATTCGCAGGAACTCCGCGTCCTCCGCGTCCTCTGCGTGAATCCGATTCGGAAGTGGGGGTCGATTCAGACGCAATTCGAGCGGCCATCGAAAATAACGTTTTCGGTTTTCAGCCCGTTTTTCCGTGTTCACCGCGTTCGCCTACGGGCATCGCACATGCGTGGGAGTCCTCGCCCGTTGGCGAGGGCACACGCTTTTTCCGCGATGGGTTATCAGGCTCCCCGATCGGTTGTTCGCAACAGCGCCGCTCTGACGGCGGCACGCGCGGGATCGAGGCGCGGGAATTCACGCGCGCGGGCCTACCCCGCGCGGGGACGCAATCGGGACATCGCTGTCCTCCTCAAAGTGCGAGATTTATTTTTCGGGGCTTGTCGAACGGTGGCGCGCGGCAACAAAAAAGCCCGGGACTGCGGGATTTCCGCCGGCCGGGCCGCCTCCGGGCGCACCGCCGGAGAATGGCCACATTGTGCAAAATCAGCGTCACGCTGTCAAGGCAGAAATCCTGTCCAGAAGATTAAATTGCACTTACCGGGTACGATCAGGATTTTTAGCTAGATTGAATCGAGCGATGCGCTGGGAAGCAATGCCAGCATCCGGATGAGATCGGCCTGTCCGCGCGCGCCGGTCTTCTGCAGAATCGAGAGCAGCTGCGAACGTGCGGTGGAAATCTTGACGCCGCGCGCACCGGCGGCCTGCGTGAGCGTTGCCCCTCCGCAAAGCGCGCGTGCGAGTTCGAATTCGGCAGAGGTCAGGTCGTAGAGCGCCACCAGTTCTTCCCGCCTGAGTGCCGGATCGCCGTCCGCGCTGCCGATCAAGACAAGCGCGCCAAATTCACCGCGCACCGAAATCGGGGTGTCGGCGGGCAGCGGCGCAGCCCACACGCTCCAGGCACTCCGGTCGGACCGCGGCACCCGAAGCGCGCCGGCTGTTCGATGCGGTGGCAGCGCCGCCCGAATTAGCGCCTCCATCTCGGCCGCGGCCCGCGCAGCACGTGCGGAGAGACGGCCCTGGCGAAGCTGCAGAGGCTCGCCCGGAGCCGTGGCCCGTTCGGCCGCCCGGTTGACAATCGCGACCTGACCGCTTGCGTCTAGGACGATGACCCCGAGCCGCAGCTTGTCCAGCGCGGCGCGCGCCGAGGCGGCGAGAAGCTGCGAGGCATCGAGTTTCTGCCTCAGCTTCACCGCTTGCAGAAAGTGCCGGCTGATGTTGCGGAACAACTCTTCCGCATGCGTATCGTACGCGCCCTGCCGATCGGAACGCATCGTCGCCAGATATGCCTGCGTCCGGCCATCGTCGGCGATCAGCATATCGAGTGTGTGCCGCGTCCCCATCGGCCGCGAGAATTCCTGATAAAAAGGATCATGCGCCACGAACGTCTCATCGAAATGACGGACATCGTTGAACAGGAACCCGACGCCTCTCCTGGAGAAAATACGATTCTTGGGGTCGAGGGCGCGATACCAGCGGACATAGCTTTCGCGTCTTTCCGCGGTCAGGCATCCCGCAGCCGCTTCCGTTTGCGCGACCTCTCCGTCCCAAAGGCTGATCGCCGCTTCGCGAGAGCCCAATAAGCACCGCAAGCGCTCAAGCGCCGGCCGCCAGTTGCCGGCGTAAAGCGCTGCGTCGTACAGCGCAGTTACCAGCGGTTCGTCAATCAGCCCGGATCTCATCGTCACGCGCGAGGAACTTCCCGGTTGCGAGCATAGGGTGGCCTCCTCGGGGGAACAAATGTTTTCCACCATATGGTGGATGCATGGCCATTATTCGGGCGGCAATCTAGTGCCGTGCGGGCATGCTGAATCCCAAGTCCGCAACAGTGGAGGAAGCAATGGCCGGTCTTTCGAAGATGGGAATTTGGCTTGTGGCGACAGGGGTTGCGATTGGCACCCCCGCAAATGCGGCGCAGGTGATTTGGCAGCAGACCTACCACGATTCCGGCCACACGAGCGACAATCCCCACGAATCCATCCTCACCACGGCGAACGTTCCCAACCTGCAAGTGGCATGGGGCCAGGACGTCACTTGCGGCGTATTGAACTTCGCGCTCGACGAAAGCACGATTTATGCGCAAGGCCAGGGCAGCGACTGCAACACCCCCGATCTCGAAGCCATTGACGCAGCCACCGGCGCGAAAAAGTGGACCGTCACGGCGGGCGGGGATGGATTGTATTTGCAAGGCACGATCGCGGAGGGAAACGGACTGGTGTTCGCAGGCTGCGGCTTCAAGGACACCGGCAGCATTAACTACGGCGCGGTGTGCGCCTACAGGAAGATAAATGGCAAGCTCGCCTGGCAGTTCAGCAATCCGTGCAACTGCCAGCCTGAATCAGGCGTAGTGGCGCCGCTCGTATATTCTAACAGCGTTGTATATTTCGGTTATGGCAATGGGGGAGGCACCTGCGGCGGCGACACCAATTACCTCGTCGCAGCCGACGCGAAAACCGGCGCCGTGCTCTGGACCTATGTCACGGGCGGATGCGGTTCGCTGGACGGCGCGGCACCCGCCGTCGCCGACGGCCATGTCTATTTCGAAGCCAACGACAACTTGGTCGCTCTTTCGCAGACCGATGGCTCCTTCCTGTGGTCCGTGCCATTCGGCGGCGGCAGTATCGAGATGGGACTGACAGCGCGAAACGGCGCCGTCTACGACAACGTCGACAACAATGGCGCGGAACAGATTGCGGCGTTCGATGGCGCGACGGGGACGCCGCGCTGGACGTTCAACATCGGTAATTTCAACCCCGGTTCAGGAACGGCTCCTGGCGCGCTCGCAAACGGTCTCCTCTACGTCACCGGAATAGACCACCAGATCTACGCGCTGCACGCCAGCAGCGGAAAGCTGAAATGGTCTGGCGCTGCCGCCAGCTCTTCGGCTGCCGTGGCCAACGGCGTGCTGTATGTGGACGGCGGACCTGGCGGCGGCGGATCGGGCACTGGCGCGACGGCCTATGCCGCGTCCAATGGCGCGAACCTATGGGAAAGCGGGTCCGACCGGACGACTATTTTTCCACCGCCGATCGTCGCCAATGGCGTCCTTTACGTCGCTAATGGCGGGTCCTCCTGCAGCAACATGTGCGCCTACGCGCTGCCGGCCGGCGTCGTGCAGCGCTGACGACTGGCGGGAGCTGTGGAGGCTAGGCGGCCTGTGCCGCGGCCGGCGCGGCGGTGGCCTGGCTGCGCCACATATCGAGCAGCGCCTCGCAGCCTTCGGCCGGGATCGCGTCGTAGATCGCAAGCCTGCGGTAGCTTTCCTTGGCCGAAGCCCCGGGATGGGCGAGCACGACAAGTGCGGAACAGGTGGCGCGGGCGAGCCGCGCACCTTTGCACAGGACGCCGAGCATGTAGCCGGAGCCGTCGGCGAGGATCTGCGCGGCGGTCGCCGGGGCGATGTCGAAGCGCGAGGCGATCACGGCCGAAACTTCCGCCGGGATCGCGCCGCGGACGGCGGCGAGAAGCGCCCGCTCGTCCACGACGATCCGGTTGACGTGCGGAGGCAGACCCATCGCCAGCGCGTTGCGCAGCAGGATCGCCGTCTTGATCGCCGGCGCGGCGTCGAAGATCAGCAGATTGAGAATGGCGAGCGGCGTGCCGGTGTCGCCGGTGAACCGCTCCGCCAAGATGGCGCGGGCGGCCGGCTCCACGTCGCGCACGGCCTTTTCCAGCAGCGCTTCGAACGGCTCGCGCATGGCCGGCGGATAGGCCACCGGCCAATCGAGCAACAGATCGGCCAAGTCGTTAGCCAGCGCGCGGCGCGCGGGAAGGCCGCTCTGGCTTGCGAGTTCCACAAGCCGGTTCAGCCGTTCGCGCGGATGGAGCAAGGTCATGCCGCCCCAGACATAGCGCACAGCCGTTAATGTTCTGTTGTCCGCGAAAGGTGAAACGGCGCAGCGGCCGGATTCAATTGCCGACGATGGCCCACTCATCCGGGAAGAACCCGTTGAAGTTGGTGCGCAGCGCCACCGAATAGGCTCCGATCGCGTCCACCACGATGTAATCGCCGGCTTTGATGGTCTCCGGCAGCATCAGCGGCTTGGGCAGCACGTCGAGCGTGTCGCAAGTCGGTCCGTAGACCCGGAACGGCGTGTGGCCGGCTGGCTGGAGAACGGCGCGACCGTCGCCATCGGGCGAGAACACGCGCAGCGGGTAATCGGCGGTCCAGCCGGGCAAGGTCAGTTCGTCGAAGCTGCCGTAGATGCCGTCGTTCAGATACAGCTTGTCGTCCTTGCGCAGGATCACTTGGGTCACCAGCGAAACGCCTTCGGCGATCAGCGCGCGTCCCGGTTCGCACATGAGCTTGGGCTTTCCCGGCAAGGTGGCCAGCGCCTCGCGGATGGTGTCGAAGTACCAGTGATAGGGGGGCACGTCGTTGTTGTGGTACGGGCCGGGAAAGCCGCCGCCGATGTCGAGCGCGGCGATCCCGATGCCGGCGATATCGGCGGTGCGTCGGGCCATCTCGATCGCCTGGGCATAGGAGAACGGTGACAGGCACTGCGAGCCGACGTGGAACGTGATGCCCGGCGTGGCGCCCGCCTCGGTAATGCGCTTGAGGAGCCGGGCGGCGTCGGCGGGCGTGGTGCCGAACTTGCTCGACAATTCGAGCAGCGCGCCGCCCAGTGGTGTCGAGATGCGCACGAAAATGCGCAGGTCTTTGGCGCCGCCAGTTTCGGCGAGCAGCTTGTCCAGCTCGAAGTCGCAATCGACGACGTAATCCGTCACGCCATGCCTGTGGAACGCGGTCTGCGCCGCGCCGGCGATGCGCACCGGCGCCATGAAGTGACACTGTGCGTCGGGGTAGCGCCGGCGCACCAGCGCGATTTCCGCCAGCGACGCGGTGTCGAAGTGGCGAATGCCGGCGGCATAGACCTGATCCAGCACGTGCGGCGCGGGATTGGCTTTGACGGCGTACAGCGTATCGCCGGGAAAATCCTGGAAGCGCCGCGCGGCATCCGCGAACTTCTCGGGAAACAGGCAATAGACCGGCAACACCGGTTTCGTTTTCTCGATCAGCTCTTGGACACTCGCGAAGCGCGGCAAGGTGTCGGCGGCGATCTTCGCCGGCTTCGGTTTTTCTCTCGCCGTGACGTCGTTCATACGCGCAACACCTCGCCCCGAGATTTCTTAGTCGCCGCTGTCGCGGAGGTCAATTTTTGCGCGGCTCTTACGGCTCGATCAGTCGCACGGTCGGGAAGTACGTCCGGATGCGCCGCGTGTCCCGGGTGACCAGCGGCGCCCCCGTCACGGCCGCGTGCGCGCCGACGAAGAAGTCCGGCAGCACGCCGGTTTTGGTCCCGGTGTTGCGCCGATACGGACGGTAGGTGCGGCCGGCGAGAAACAGACCGGTCTCGGGGATGTGCTCCAGACGGATCGCAAGGCCGGCGAGAAACGCGCCGAGGTCTTCCACGCTGGCGTAACCGACCGACATCTCGGCATAGACAACCTCGTTGATGACAAGCGCGTCCCCCGCTCCCGCCGAGATTAGCGCACGGTACGATCGCTCGGCCCAATTCCGATCTTCCGAGACAATGTCCAGAAGAATGTTGGTGTCGATCAGGACCATCCGCGGGTGAGCCGCATGATCTCGTCAGTTGTGAAGTTGCCCTTCTGTGAACCGCGGAACTTCTGGAGCCGCTTTTCCAGGTCGCTTTTGCGAGGCTTTCCCTCGGCCTTGAGGTAGGCACGGCCGCTCGCGTCCACGCTGAAGGTAACCTTGCTGCCGGGCGTCAGGCCGGTGGCATCGCGCACGCGTTTTGGAATGGTGACCTGGCCCTTGCTCGTAATCGTCGTGGACATGGTAATACCACGAAAAAGTACGGTATTACCGTGGGGGCTGTCGCCTCGATTGTCAACGACCGGCGCGGAGCTCGCGGATGGTTATGCGGCGGTCGGCGGAAGGCTGATACACGTACGACATTTCCGAGCGTGCGCGGTTGAATTGCGCCAGCGTAAAGCGCTCTGGCACCTCGAAGGCGTCGAAGCCGACGCGCAGTGCAAACGCGATCTGGTCGTAGAGGAAGGCGCCGGCGGCGCGGATTTCGCCGCGATAGTTCATCCGGGTCCGCAGCAGCCGCGCCCACGAAAACGCGCGCCCATCGCGAAGCACGGGAAATTCCAGCACAATTACGGCGAGGCGATGCACGTCCTCGCCCAAGCCTTCCGGCGACTCTGCGGATTTCAGCCGCACACCGAGCGGCGAATTGCGCGCCAGCAGCGTGGCCCGCTGCGCCTGGAAGCGCGGCAGCGAAACGATAGTGCCGTTGAGCGGCATCGGCGCGTCGTCGGCCACGCTGATAAAGTGATCTTCGGCCCATTCGCCGTTCTTAATGAGCGGCACGGCCGGCCTCCGCATAAGCCCGCGCCTTGAACGGCTCGATCCCGACGCGCCGCACGGTGTCGAGGAAGCGCTCGCCCTGCGCGCGCTTTTCCACATAGGCGTCGACCACGCGCTCCACCGCGTCGGTGATTTCATCGGCGGTGAATGCGGGGCCGAGAATGTCGCCAATGCTTGCGTCTTCCGCGCCCGAGCCGCCGAGCTGCAGCTGGTAGTATTCGACCCCCTTCTTGTCGACGCCGAGAATGCCGATATGGCCGGCGTGATGGTGGCCGCACGCGTTGATGCAGCCGGAGATCTTGATCTTCAGCTCGCCGATGTCGCGCTGGCGCCCCATGTCGGCAAAGCGTTCCGCAATCCGCTGCGCGACCGGAATCGAGCGCGCATTGGCGAGGTCGCAATAATCTAGCCCGGGACAGGCGATGATGTTGGTGACGAGGCCCACATTCGGGGTTGCCAGCCCAAGCGCCGTCAGTTTGGCGAAGAGCGCCGGCAGATCCTTCTTGCGCACATGCGGCAGGACCAGATTCTGCTCGTGGCTGACGCGGATTTCCACAAGGCCGAATTCATCCATGAGGTCGGCGAGGCTGTCCATCTGACCGGCGCTTGCGTCGCCCGGCACGCCGCCGATGGCTTTGAGCGAAACGGTGGCGATCGCATAGCCGGGCTGTTTGTGCGGATGGAGATTGTGCGTGGCCCACAGCGCGAATTCCGGGTCATCGTCGCGCGCGGCTTCGAATTCCGGCGAGACATCGGACAATTGCTCGAATTCCGGTGGCGCGAAATAGGCGGCGATGCGATCGAGTTCGGTGCTCGGCAGTTGCAGCGTTCCACCGCGCCTGATCTCTTCGAATTCGCGCGCCACGCGCCGGCGCATTTCGTCCGGTCCCAGCGCGTTGACCAGAATTTTGATGCGCGCTTTCCACAGATTGTCCCGCCGGCCCGCCTCGTTGTAGACGCGCAGCACCGCTTCCAAGAACGCGAGGATGTCTTCGCGCGGGACGAAGTCGCTCATCACATGACTGATGTAGGGCGTGCGGCCCATGCCGCCGCCGACGTAAACGCGACAGCCGGTCTCGCCCGCATCGTTCTTCACGATCTCGACGGCCATGTCGTGGAAACGGATGGCCGCGCGGTCGTGCGTCGCCCCGCTCACGGCAATCTTGAATTTGCGCGGCAGGAACGAGAATTCGGGATGCAAGGTGGACCATTGCCGGATGATTTCGGCGAGCACGCGCGGGTCCTCGATCTCGTCGGCGGCCGCGCCGGCGAAGTGGTCCGCCGTCACGTTGCGGATGCAGTTGCCGCTCGTCTGCAGGCAGTGCATTTCGACGCCGGCGAGCTCGGCGAGCGCGTCGGGCACGTCGACCAGCCGCATCCAGTTGAACTGGAGATTCTGCCGCGTGGTGAAATGGCCATAGCCCTTGTCGTACTTGCGCGCGATGTGGGCCAGCACGCGGAGCTGTCGCGCGGAAAGGGTGCCGTAGGGGATGGCGATGCGCAGCATGTAGGCATGCAGCTGCAGATAGAGGCCGTTCATCAGCCGGAGCGGCTTGAACTGGTCTTCCGTCAACTCGCCGGACAGCCGCCGCTCCACCTGGTAGCGGAACTGCTGCACGCGTTCCCGCACGAAGGCCGCGTCGAACTCGTCGTACCTATACATGGCAGGCCGTCTGCTTGCCGAGGTCGCGGCGGACGGTCGGCCCTGCCGCGCGGATGCGTTCACGCTCCTCGAGGGGCTGGGCGCCGTCGGCGGCGACGCGGACCGGAAACAGGTAGGGCGTGACCACGACACGGTCCGCGACGAAGCGCTCTGCCGCCTGAAGCGCCGTCTGCGCGGCTTCCGGATCGGGGAACACCTCGGCTTGCCCAAAGGCCTGCGTCCATTGGCCCGCTGTCCAATAAAGGACATCCCCCGTTTGCAGCCGGTTTGCCGTGAGCACCTGGGGTGGCTGGACCTTGGCCATGCACCAAAGTCGCAACTGCGCCTGTGGAAATCAATGGATCACAGATCAAATTTGTAAATCATTGAGAAATACACATATATTGGCGTTAAATAGGGTGCGTACCGGTAATGACGGCGCCCGTTGCATGCCGGCGGAATATCCGCACCATTGCTTCCCGGGTGAGCGCTTGGCGCGCGATGGGATCGGCATGGCAGAGATTGCAGTCGGACCGGAGGCCGTTCTCGCCCAGAGAGGGGATCCAACGGTCCCGGCGAAAGCCATTCCCCTCCGGCACGTCATCGCCGTTTTCATCGGCAACGGGCTGGAGTTCTACGACTTTCTCACCTTCTCCTATTTCGCGGTGTACATCGGGGGTGCCTTCTTCCCCTCGCACGACCCCACGGTCAGCCTGCTTGCCTCGCTTGCCACCTTCGGCATCGGATTCCTGACCCGCCCGGTGGGCGCCATCGTGATCGGCGGCATGGGCGACCGTGTCGGCCGCAAGCCGGCGATGCTGCTCTCCTTCTCGCTGATGGGCATCGCGATCATCGGCCTGGCGCTGACGCCGTCCTATGCCCGGATCGGCATGGCCGCGCCGATTCTCGTGGTGCTGTTTCGGCTGTTGCAGGGGTTCGCGCTGGGCGGCGAGGTCGGCCCGACCACCGCCTACATGGCGGAATCCGCACCGCCGGAACGCCGCGGACTCTATCTCTGCATGCAGTACGCGACGCAGGACGTCGCAATCCTCCTCGCCGGCTTCGTCGGTCTGGCGCTCGCGAAGCTGCTCGATGCCCAGCAGTTGCAGGACTGGGGCTGGCGGGCGGCGATGCTGCTCGGCGCCACGATCGTGCCGTTCGGCATCCTGGTGCGGCGCCGCCTGCCGGAAACCCTGCAAGCGGCGGTTGAAACGGCGCCCGGAATTGCCGCGCCCGGCATCGGCATACGCGCGCACGTGCGCCGGAACCTCGCCATCATCGTCTTTGGACTGATGATGCTTACCGCCACCACCATCGGCAGCTATTCGCTCGGCTATATGACCACCTATGCGCTCGCCACTTTGCACCTCTCTGCCGCCGTCGCGTTCGGCGCCACCATCATCAATGGCGGCTTCTCCATTGTCTCGGAAGTGTGGAGCGGCTGGCTCTCCGACAAATACGGCCGCAAGCCGGTGATGCTGATTCCGGGCGTGCTGCTCGTGCTGTCGATCTTGCCCGGCTTCTGGGTCATCGATCACTTCCGCGACGCGTGGGCGCTCTATGGTGCCGAAACCGTGATGACGATCTTCGCCGGCGTCTGCGCCGTGCCGGCCATCGTGGCGATTACCGAGCAGCTGCCGCCGAGCATTCGCTCGGGCGCGGTGGCGACGGTCTATGCCTTCGCCATCTCTATTTTCGGCGGCTCGACCCAGTGGGTGATCACCAAGCTGATCCAGATCACCGGCAGTCCGCTAGCGCCGGCCTTCTACTGGACGGCCGCGATGATCATCGGCCTTGTCGCGATGGCGCTGGTGCGCGAGTCGGCGCCGGCGAAGGCGGGGCGGCAAGCGCATTCGGGTGCAGCTGTTTCGTGAGAAACGCCGCGGTTGCGGAATCCGCCGTCAGCCAGGAGCGATGGCGCAGGAAGCCGTGAATCTCGTTGGGGATCACCAGCTCCTCATACGGCACGTTCTGCTTCTCCAATCGTCTCGCCAGGTCGATCGTCTGATCGAACGGCACGTTACGATCGTCGTCGCCCTGGATCAGCAGCACGGGCGATTTCCATCGCGCGATATCGGCATCGGGTGAGGACTGGAACGAGACTTTCATCGCCTGCGCGCGGTCGCCTTTCTCGTAACGCTCCTTTTCCTTGCCGTAATCCGACTCGATCAGTTGCGACCAGTCGTGCACGCCGTGAAGGTCCACGCCGGCCTTGAAGATGTCGGAGTTGCGCGCCAGCGCGAGCGCGGTGAGAAAGCCGCCGTAGGAGCCTCCCCACATGCCGATGCGGTGCGGATCGACGCCCTTCACCGTCTGCAGGAATTTCACGCCGGCCAACACGTCCTTGTACTCCGCGGCGCCCGCGGGACCGGCATGATCGGGATGATGGAACGCGTGACCGTAGCCGATACCGAGGCGGTAGTTGACGCTCAGCACCGCGAAACCATGCGCCGCCAGGTACTGATTCACCGCGTACGCATTGCTGTAGTAATCCATGTAGTGCCAGCCGAGCAGCATCTGCCGTGGCGGCCCGCCATGCACGAAAATGATTCCGGGCTTCGGTGCGCTTGCGTTGCCGCGCTGAAACAGCTGCCCGTGCGCAACCACGCCGTCGGAAGCGGTGAACGTCACCGGGTTCGGCACGACGAACGCGGCGCCGGGATAATCGCGGGGGATGTCGCCCGGAATGAGGTCGCGCCGGCCTTTGCCATCCATGCCGGCGATGGCGACGGCCGGCGGACGCCTGACGCTCGCGCCGATGAAGGCGACGTGCGACCCATCCGCCGACACGGGGTTCCATTCCAGTGTTTCGCCGGCCGTGATCGGTTGCGGGGCCGCCCGGTCGACCGGCACCCGGAAGATATGCCGCCGGTCGCCGTCGCCGGGCGCGGCTCCGGTGTTGGCGCTGTAGATGATGAATTTGTGGTCTTTGCTCTCCGCGACGTGCTCCACCATGAACGCGCCTGGCGTGAGCAGCAGCGGTGTTCCGCCGTTTGCGGATACCGAATAAAGGTGCGGCCAGTTGTCGAGATCGGCGAGAAACACGACGCGGTTGCCATCCGCCCAGTTCAAATTCGCTTCGCCCGCCGTCTCGGGATAGGAGCCGAGCAGGGTGTTCGGGCTCTTCCACACGGCGTGCGCCTGCTGCGTTGCGGCGTCGCCTACCCACACCGACCAAGGATGCGGAATCTGCTTCAGGATCGGGTCCGGCGGCCCACCGGTCCCCGGCTGACGCACGAAGGCGATCTGCTTGCCGTCGAAAGACCAGCGCGGCGACGTGTCGTGGCCGGTGGACGGCGAAAGATAGGCGAGCGGCTGCGATTTGCCGGTGAAGATGGCGACGAAGGAGTGGCCGCCGCGATCGGACACGAAGGCGAGGCGCTTGCCGTCGGGCGACCAGTGCAGGTCGTGGTCCTTGCCGCGGTCGAAAAACATGCGGACGGGCTTGCTTTTGCCGTCAAGCCGCACCGTCCACACCTTGTCCTCGACGACATAGGCGAGTTGGTCGGTCGCCGAGATGGTGGGCTCGTCGCCCTCCGCAACTTTCACCGGCGCGCCGCCGGAAAATGACACCGCCCAGATCGCCACTTTCGGCTGGTCTGTTGCCGCCGCCGGATCCGGCGGGAGATTGCCTTCCGCCGGCCAGTTCGCATCGTGGTCGCCGCCGCGCACGTAAACCAGGTGGGAGCCGTCCGGCGAGAGGGTCAGCTGGGTGATTTCCTGGCCGTCATCGTCGCGATACCGCGTCACCTGCCGCGCCTTGAAGTCTGGCCCATCCGCCACCCACACGTTGCGGACGCCGTTCAAATTGCGCAGCCAAGCGATGCGGTTGCCGTTCTTCGCCGCGGCGATTTCCGTGACGAACGGATAATTCAGCGCTTGCGCCATGGTGAAAGAATCGCGCGGCGGCTCGGCCATGGCGGGCGCCATCGCCGCCATCACACCGGATAGCGCCGCGGCAAGCGGGCGAAGCATCATGCGTGTTGGTCCTCTATTTTCTTGCATCACAGGGCGGCGGGCATCGAAATTCAAGTGTTTCAACGTTCCCGCGTCACCGCGCTTTCGTGCCAGCGATGGAGCAGCAGCCATTCGAGGCCGGTGAGCAGAAAGAAGATGGCGATGCCCAGAACGGAAAGGATGGCGAGCGCGGCGAACATGGTTGCGATGTGAAGCCGGTTGCCGGATTCAATGATCGTCCAGCCGAGGCCCGTGTCGCTGCCGGTTCCGGCGGCGAATTCCGCCACGATCACGCCGATGAGCGAAAGGCCGCCCGAGATCTTCATCGCGTTCAGCAGATAGGGCAGCGCGGTCGGCAGCCGCAGCCGCCACAGGATCTGCCAGCGCGAGGCGCCGTACAGGCGAAATAGGTCGATGAGGTTGAAGTCCGCGGATTTCAGCCCCAGCGTCGTGCCGGACAGGATCGGGAAGAAGGCGACGATCCAGGCGAGAATGAGCAGCGCCCGCTCGACATGGTCGTAACCGACCCAGAGCACGATCAGCGGCGCGATAGCGACCACCGGCGTCACCTGCAAAATCACCGCATAGGGATAGAACGCCAGCTCCGCGATGCGGCTCTGGCTGAAGAGAACGGCGCCGGCGACGCCGCTGACCAGCGCGAGCGCAAAGGCGAGCGCGACGATCCGCAGCGTGGTCCAGGTCGCCGCCATGAGCTTGGGAAATTCCTGCACGAAATCGGCGGCGATCAGCGACGGCGCCGGCAGCACGAATTTCGGCACGCCGAAATGCCGCACGAGAAATTCCCACGCGACGATCACGGCAATTCCCAGCGCGACGGGAACGATCAGCCGGAGTGTGTTCATGGGCGCCGCTCCATGGCGGCGCGCAGCGCGTCCGACACCTTGCGCGCATTGTCGGCGAACTCCGGCGACAGGCGATAACCTCGATCGCGTCCGTGCGGCGGCGGCATTGCAATGTCGGCGCCGATTGCTCCGGGGCGCGGCGTCAGCACGACGATGCGGGAGGAGAGATACGTGCTCTCGAACACCGAATGGGTGACGAAGATCACGGTCAACCCGTCCTCCGCCCACAGTTTGAGAAGATCGTCGTTCAGCGCCTGACGCGTCAGCTCATCGAGCGCGGCAAACGGCTCGTCCATCAGCAGGAGCTTCGGATTGGCGGCCACCGCGCGTGCGATGGAAACGCGCATCTTCATTCCACCGGACAGCGCGCGCGGATAGGCGCGCTCGAAGCCGGCGAGTCCGACGCGCGCCAGCGCCTGCGCCGCGCGTGCGTCGGCTTCGTCGCGTCGAACATGCTCCAGCTGCAGCGGGAGCCGCACGTTGGCGAGGGCATCCGCCCACGGCATCAGGGTTGGCTCCTGAAACACAAAGCCAAGTTCGGGCCGACCGCCGGGCCATTCCACGATGCCGGCGGTCGGCTGAAGCAGGCCCGCAACCATCCGCAGCACGGTCGATTTCCCGCAACCGCTCGGACCCAGCAACGACACGAATTCGCCTTCGCCGATCCCGAGCGACAGGTCGGCGATCGCCTTCAGTCCGCCCTCGAAGGTTTTGCCAATATGGGAGAGCTGGAGGATCGGCCTTTTGTGGTCCACGCACGCCTCTGACGGGAAGCCCTTCGCCGAACCTGTCCCGCCTCGCATTAAGGCTTGGTTTACCAGAGTTGCGATAGGCTTTCACTGTTTCGGCTTCGTTCCGAAAATTCCTATGGGTGGAGCGTCAGCCACAACATCTGGAGCCAAGTTCCTCTTTCCCTTATGCTTTTCCCGTTGACGAAAAGCATTATCCCATGGTATCCCATCTCATCCCATTGCTTCGCGGGCGGCGCCCGGAGGCGATAGGCAGCCCGGGCCCGGCGTCGGCCCCGCGCTGTTGGGGCAGGGGGCGCATGCGGGGCCGTGCAGCGGTTCGTCTCAAAGGTCGTGAACAAGCTCGATGCCAAGGGCCGCGTCAGCGTGCCCGCGCTGTTCCGGCAGGTCCTCGCGGCGCAGCAGACCGAGGGCTTCTACTGCGTCAAAGCGGTGGGGCATCCGGCGCTGAACGGCTTCGGCGATGCGTTCTTCGCCGAGGCGGACGAGAAGCTGAAGGCGTTCAACCCGATCTTCAGCAAGGAATACGCAGCCCAAGCCACCGCCATCTTCGGCCAGGCGCGCCATCTCGCCTTCGACGATGAAGGCCGTGTCCGGCTGCCCGACGACCTCATCGCCCACGCCGAAATCCAGGACCGCGTGCTGTTCGTCGGCCTGGATCGGATTTTCGAGATCTGGAATCCCGAGACGTTCGAGCCGGTGGAAGCCGCAAGGCTCGAGCGCATGCAGCGCGCCTACGAAGCGGGAGAGATCTCGTGAGTGCGCACATGCCCGTGATGCTTGCGGAAGTGCTGGAGGCGCTGGAGCCCCGCGACGGCGCGCACTACATCGACGGCACCTTTGGCGGCGGCGGTTACGCCCGCGGACTTCTCCAAGCGGCGGCGTGCTCGGTGCTCGGCATCGACCGCGACCCCGACGCCATCGCGCGCGGCCAGGACCTGGCGGCGCGCTACTCCGGCCGGCTCACGGTGGTGCACGGCCGCTACGCCGAAATGGACTCGCTGCTCGCGGAATCGGGCGAGACGCAGACCGATGGCGTGGTGCTCGATCTCGGCGTCTCGTCGTTTCAGTTCGACATGCCCGAGCGCGGCTTCTCCTTCCGCGAGGACGGGCCGCTCGACATGCGCATGAGCAAGTCGGGGCCTTCGGCCGCCGACCTGGTGAACTCTGCCGACGAGAAGACGCTGGCGGAGATCATCCGCCGCCTCGGTGAGGAGCGGCACGCGCGGCGGATCGCACGCGCCATCGTCGCAGCGCGTCCGCTCACCCGCACGCGCGAGCTGGCCGAGCTCATCGCGAAGGCGGTTGGACCTGCGGCGGCGCGCCAGCCTATCCATCCGGCCACCCGCACGTTCCAGGCGCTGCGCATCTACGTGAACGATGAATTGGGCGAACTCGAGCGCGGCCTGAGCGCCGCCGAACGCATCCTCAAGACCGGCGGCCGCCTTGCCGTCGTAGCGTTTCATTCGCTCGAAGATCGCATTGTGAAGCGCTTCCTCGCCGAGCGCAGCAAGGCTCCGGCCTCCTCGCGCCACGCGCCCGAAGCGCACAACCCGCACAAGCAAACGTTCCGCCTCGTCTGGTCGCGCCCGCGCATGCCCAGCCCGGACGAGATCGCAAAGAACCCCCGCGCCCGTTCGGCTCGCCTGAGAGCCGCCGAACGCACGGCGCTCGCGGCCTAAGGGAGAACAAGAACATGATCCGCATCGCCAACTTCTTCTGCTTCGCCGTCTCGGCGTTCGCTTGCCTCGCGCTGTACCATGTGTCGGAGCAGACCCGCGTGGCGCGGGCCGAGATCAAGCTGGTGGATGGGCAGATCGCGCAGGAGCAGCAGTTCTCCGACGTTCTGCAGGCGGAATGGGGCCGCGTCGCCGATCCATCGCGCATTCAGCGCCTGGCGTCCGCCCAGCCGGGAATCGAAGACAAGGCGGCGGTCGAGCTTGCATCGTTGACGCTCCTGCCGCGGCGCGGCGATGCGTCGTTGGCCGACGGGCAGGTGAGGGCGGCCAGCGCCGTGGTGCCGGCGCCCGATCCGCGGCTGCATCTGGCGTCCGCGCAAGCCGGCGATTGAACGCGACATGAGCGGCGCCCCCAGCATCGTTCAGCGGCGCATTGCGATTACGGCGCTTGCCTGCGTGCTGGCGTTTGCGCTGATCGGCGTGCGGCTGCTTGACCTGACGCTGCTCCGGGCGCGGTCCGCGATTGCGGCCTTTCCATCTGCGCACGTCGTCGCGAGTCGCGCCGATATCGTCGACCGCAACGGCCTGTTGCTGGCGCGCGATCTCATCGTGCATGACGTCTCCGTGCAGCCCTACCTTCTGGCCGATCGCGCCGCGGCGGCGCGCGATCTGGGGATGGCAACCGGGGTGAACGCGCAACGCCTGCTCCACCAATTTGCAGAGCACGATAAGCCCAACCAGTTCGTCCTGATCGCGCGCCAGGTCACGCCGGATATTGAGGATCGGCTGACCGGATTGGCTTTGCCGGGCCTGGAATTCGACCCGGCGATGAAGCGGTTCTATCCGCAAGATCGCGCCGCGGGACAGGTGCTGGGACAAACCGACGCCGACGGTCGCGGCCTGACGGGGGTTGAACTCGGACTCGACCGGCAACTCCGGGCGGGTCGTTCGGTTCAGCTGTCGCTCGACATGCGCGTCCAGTTCGCACTGGCGCACGAAGTGGAGGCGGCGCGCGAACAGTACAATGCCAAAGCCGCCGGCGGCATCGTGATAAACGTCAACACCGGCGAGATTCTGGCGATGGCGTCGCTGCCGGATGCCGCTTCGGATCTTGGCGACGGCGCCGCCGGCGCCAATCCCACGCGCAACCGCATGCTGCGCGACATTTATGAACTCGGCTCGGTGTTCAAGATCTTCGCCTTCACGCTTGCGGTTCAGGATCACACCATCCGGCTCGACGAGACGTTCCGCATCGGAAGCGGTTTCAGGATCGGCCGCTATACGATTCACGATGCCGAGCACATGCCGGCGACGCTCGCCGCGCGCGACATCCTCGCGCAATCCTCCAACGCCGGAACCGCGCAGATCGCGTTGCGCTCCGGGCCGGAGCGTCAGCAGGCGTTCCTCCGAACCATGGGCCTGCTGTCACCGGTGCATTCGGAGGATCCGGAAGGCGCCAAGCCGTTGTTCCCGCGCCGCTGGGGCCAGACCGAAACGGCCACCGTCGGCTTCGGTCATGGCATTTCGGTGAGCCCGCTATCATTTGTTACGGCCGCGGCCATGGTGGTGAACGGCGGCCGCCGGATTACGCCCACCTTTCTGAAGCGGTCGGGCGATGCACGTGGCGAGCAGGTGATTTCGCCCGAGGCGAGCGCCACCATGCGCGGGCTGCTCCGTTATGTGGTGACGAACGGGACTGGCAGGCTCGCGGACATCCAGGGCTACGATGTGGGCGGCAAGACAGGTTCGGCGGAAAAGATCGAGCACGGACGGTACGTCGCACACAAGCTGCTCACCTCGTTCTGCGCCGTGTTCCCCATCGACGATCCGCGCTATCTCGTGTTCGTCCTGTTGGACGAACCGCACGGCGCCAATGCCAGCGGCGTGATGGCGCTGGCCGGCCATACCGCAGCGCCGCTCGCCGGCCGCGTGGTGGCGCGGATCGCGCCCATGCTCGAAATGCCGACGGACGCTCCCATGCTCGCGGAGGCCGGCGGAAGTCCATAATGGAAACACAATCAAAAGAGACGCTGTGGGTGGGTAATGTGGGCGAATACGGAATGGATGCCCGGACGAGATTCAAAGGCCTTGCGAGCGACAGCCGCGAGGTGAAGCCCGGTTATCTGTTCGCCGCGCTTCCCGGCACGCAGGCCGATGGCGGCAAGTTCGTCGCCGATGCGGTTGCGCGCGGCGCCGTGGCTGTGCTCGGCCAGCCGGAACTCGCATCGCGGATGCGCGAATTCGGCATCGTTTTTTTGGCCGATGAAAATCCACGGCTGCGATTGGCCCATCTCGCAGCCGATTTTTTCGACGCGCAGCCGGCGACGATTGCCGCCGTCACCGGCACCAACGGAAAAACGTCCGTCGCGGTGTTTCTGCGACAGTTATGGGCATCGGAAAACATCAAGGCGGCGAGCCTCGGCACCATCGGATTGGTGACGCCGAAAGGGGAAATTCCGCTGACACACACCACGCCCGATCCGATTGCGCTCCATCGGCTGCTGGCGGAGCTCCAGCACGACGGCATCGAGCATCTTGCGATGGAAGCCTCGAGCCACGGGCTCGATCAGTACCGGCTGGACGGCACGAAGATCTCTGCCGGCGCCTTCACCAATATCACGCGCGATCACCTTGATTATCATCCGACCTTCGAGGCCTATCTTGCCGTAAAGGTGCGGCTGTTTTCGGAGCTCGTGCGCGACGGCGGCGTGGCGGTGGTAAATGCCGATGCCGAACATTCCAGTGAGTTCGTTTCGGCGGCACGCGCGCGAAAGCTGAAGCTGCTGACGGTCGGCGAACGCGGCAATGCGCTGAAACTGATTACGCGCGCGCCGCGCGGCGACGGGCAAGATTTGCGCGTCCGCTGTTGTGGCAACGAATGGGATGTGTCGCTGTCTCTGGCGGGCTCTTTCCAGGCATCCAACGCGCTGGTTGCGGCGGCGCTGGCGATCGGACTCGGCTCGCCGGAAGACAAGGTGTTCGCCGGGCTCGCGCAGTTGAAAGGCGCGCCGGGGCGTCTGGAGAAAGTGGCGTATGCGCCCAGCGGGGCGCCGGTCTATATCGATTACGCGCACACCCCGGATGCGCTGGAGACCGTGCTTACGGCCCTGCGGCCACATGTGCGCGGGCGGTTGCACGTGATCTTCGGCTGCGGCGGCGACCGCGACAGAGGCAAGCGACCGCTGATGGGCGCGGCGGCAGCAAAACACGCCGATGCGGTGATCGTCACCGATGACAATCCGCGCAGCGAAGATCCCGCCGCCATCCGCCGCGAAGCCTTGGCTGGTTGTTCCGGTGGGCGCGAGATCGGGGATCGCGCCGAAGCCATTCACGCCGGAGTTGCCGCGCTCCAGGCAGGCGACATGCTGGTTATCGCCGGCAAGGGTCACGAAACCGGTCAGACGATCGGTGACCGGACGCGGCCGTTCTCCGATCGCGAACAGGCGATCGAAGCGGCGACCAGTCTGGGCGGCCGCGCCGCGGAGTTGCCCGAATGAGCGCGCTGTGGACTTCGGCGGACGCTGAAGCGGCGACCCTCGGCCATGCTTCGGCCGCGTTTGCCGCGACCGGTATGTCGATCGACACGCGCACGCTCAAGCCCGGCGATCTGTTCGTGGCGCTGAAAGGCGAGGCGCGGGACGGCCACGAATTCGTGCGCGCCGCCTTCAATGGCAAGGCTGCGGCCGCGCTGGTGTCGCGGACCCCTGATGGCGTGAACGATGCCGCACCGCTGCTGACGGTTGCAAACACCCAGCGCGGTCTCGAAGATCTCGCGCGCGCCGCCCGCGCGCGTAGCCACGGCAAGATCGTCGCCGTGACGGGAAGCGCGGGGAAGACCACCACCAAGGAAATGCTGCGGCTGGCGCTTGGCGCGCTGGGTGCCACGCACGCCTCCGCCGCATCCTACAACAATCATTGGGGCGTGCCGCTGTCGCTTGCCGCCATGCCGCGGGAAACCGAATTCGGCGTGTTCGAAATCGGCATGAACCACTTCGGCGAAATCCGCGCGCTGGTCGGATTTGTGAAGCCGCACGTAGCGCTGGTCACGACAATCGCGCCGGCGCATCTGGAATTCTTCGGTTCCTGCGACGCCATTGCCGATGCGAAGTCGGAAATCTTCGAAGCCGTCCTGCCGGGCGGCGCCGCCGTGCTACCGGCGGACAGTCCGTATGCGGATCGCCTGCGCGCCCGCGCCAGGCAGGCGGGCGCGAGTCGCATTCTTTCCTTTGGCAACGACGCGAAGGCGGATGCGCGCATCGTTGCAATCCACGACGCCGGCGAAGGCATGAAACTGGAAGCCGATATCCTCGGGCGCAGCGTTCACACCCGGCTGCGTGCATCCGGTGCGCATCTGGCGAGCAATGCCGTCGGTGCGCTACTTGCCGTCGCGGCGCTAGAAGGCGATGTGCTCAATGCTGCGGCGGCGCTCTCCGATTTCACGGCGCTGAAAGGGCGCGGCGCGCGCTCCCGAATTCCGTTCGGCAGCGGAAGCATCGAACTGATCGACGAAAGCTACAACGCCAATCCCGCTTCCATGGCGGCGGCACTGGAGGTGCTTTCGCGCGCGCAACCGGCGGTCGGCGGACGGCGCATCGCCGTGCTCGGCGACATGCTGGAGATGGGGCCGGAAGGCAAAGCGCATCACGCAAGGCTCGCGCGCAACATCGAAGACGCGCATGTCGATCTGGTGTTCGCCAACGGCCTCCAGATGCAGGCGCTGTGGGACGCGCTCCCCGCGTCGCGCCGCGGCACCTACGGCGCGACCTCGGCAGATATCGCGCCGCAGCTTCTGACCGCGCTCCGCCCCTGGGACATCGTGATGGTCAAAGGCTCGCTGGGCAGCCGAATGGCCGTGATCGTCGACGCGCTCAAGTCGCGCGCTTCTTCGCAGTAGGGCGCGCGATGATTCCCTATTTCCTCGTGCACCTTCCCGGTCACACCGCCTTCCTCAACATCTTCCGCTACATCACCTTCCGCGCGGGCGGCGCGATCATGACGGCGTTGCTGATCGCCTTCATCATCGGCCCGCCGATCATCGACTGGCTGCGTGCGCGCCAGGGCAAAGGACAGCCGATCCGCACCGACGGTCCGCAGCGGCACATCGTCGAGAAGCAGGGCACGCCGACCATGGGGGGCTTGCTGATCCTCATCTCCGCATCCGTCGCCACGTTGCTCTGGGCGGACCTGACCGATCCCTTTGTCTGGATTGTGCTCCTCGTCACATTGAGCTTCGGCCTGCTGGGCTTTGCCGACGATTATCTGAAGGTGGTGAAACGGTCGCCGGTCGGAGTGCGCGGCCGCGCGAAACTGCTGGTGCAGTTCGGCGTGGCGATGCTCGCCTGTTACGGGATGATGCGGCTGGAGGATCCGGCCTTGTCGGGCGGCGTGGCGGTTCCGTTTCTGAAGATGGCATTGGTGCATCTGAGCTGGGGCTTTCTCATCTTCGGCGCGCTGGTGATTGTCGGTTCCTCCAACGCGGTGAATCTCACCGACGGTCTCGATGGCCTTGCGATCGTCCCGGTGATGATCGCCGCGCTCGCCTTCGCGCTGATCGCCTATCTCGTCGGCAACGTGAAATTCGCCGATTATCTCCAATTGCACTACGTGGCCGGCACCGGCGAGCTCACGGTGTTTCTCGCAGCACTTCTGGGGTCGGGCCTGGGCTTCCTCTGGTACAACGCGCCGCCGGCCATGGTTTTCATGGGCGATACCGGATCGCTCGCGCTGGGGGGCGCGCTCGGCTCGGTGGCGGTTGCGACCAAGCACGAGATCGTGCTGGCGATCGTCGGCGGACTGTTCGTCATGGAAGCCGTGTCCGTCATCGTCCAGGTCGCTTCCTACAAGATGACCGGCAAGCGGGTGTTCCGCATGGCGCCCATCCATCATCATTTCGAGCAGCTGGGCTGGCGCGAGCCCACCATCGTGATCCGCTTCTGGATCATTTCCGTGGTTCTCGCCCTCGTCGGGCTTTCCACCTTGAAGCTGCGGTGACGCCATGATCGTTCCGCGCAGCTTCGCAAACCAGACTGTCGCCGTCTTCGGATTGGCTCGCAGCGGCATTTCGTCCGTTCGCGCACTGATTGCCGGCGGCGCGAAAGTTTATGCGTGGGACGATCGTCAGCCCGCGCAGCGTACCTGCGCAGAACTCGGCGCACGCGTGGCGCCGATTGCAGCATGGCCATGGGACCGCATCGCGGCGCTCGTCCTGAGTCCTGGCGTTCCGCTCACTCATCCGGCGCCGCACGAGGTCGTGACGGCAGCGCGCAAGGCCGGCGCCGAAATCATCGGCGACATGGAGCTGTTCGCCCGCGAACGCCGCTCCGCGCCGGGAACGTCTCCGCGCCCGCCGCTGATCGCGATCACCGGCACCAACGGCAAGTCGACCACCACCGCGTTGATCGGCCATATTCTGGCTTCGTGCGGTTACGCCGCCGAAATCGGCGGCAACATCGGCAAGCCGGTGCTCGATCTTAATACGCCCGCGCCGCGAACCGCTTACGTGCTGGAGGTCTCGTCGTACCAGATCGAGCTTTCGCCGAGCCTCGCGCCGGACATTGGCGTCCTCACCAACATTACGCCCGATCATCTCGACCGGCACGGCTCGATGGAAAATTACGTGGCGGTGAAGACGCGCTTGCTCGAGCAGACCGCCAAGGCGGGAGAGGTGTGCATCGGGGTGGACGATGCCTATTGCGCCGCCATCCACTCCCGCTTCGCCGCCGGCGACGGGCCGCAGGCCGTTCCCGTCTCCGTCGGCAAGGTTCTGGGACGCGGCGTCTTCGTGCTCGATGGCGTTCTCTACGACGCGCAGTCGTCGCATGCCGCCAAAATCATGGATCTGCGCGGCACCGCGCATCTGCCCGGCGCGCACAACTGGCAGAACGCGGCGCTCGCCTACGCCGCCACCCGCGCGCTGGTGCAGGACCGGCCGGGCATCGCCGAAGCGATCGCGAGCTTTCCCGGTTTGCCGCACCGCTTGCAGGAGGTCGGGCGTCTCGGCAAGGTCCGCTTCATCAACGATTCCAAAGCCACCAATGCCGATGCCGCCGAGCGGGCGCTGAAATGCTTTAACGATGTTTTCTGGATTGCCGGCGGGCGGGCGAAAGACGGCGGCATCGAAAGTCTGGCGCCGCTGTTCCCCCGCATTCGCAAAGCTTATCTGATCGGCGAAGCCGCTGAGGCGTTTGCGCGCACGCTGCAGGGAACGCCGTACGAAATCTGCGGCACGCTCGACAAAGCGGCCGCGGCGGCGGCGCATGACGCGCAGGTTTCTAACGTTGCGGCGCCGGTGGTTCTGCTGTCACCGGCCTGCGCCTCCTTCGATCAGTTCCGGGATTACGAGCAGCGCGGCGATGCGTTCCGCGCGCTGGCGGGCGCTCTGGGGCACGCCAGAATGCGGGAGGCTTCCTGATGTTGTCGCGCGACAATCGCAGCGGCTTTGCCGACTGGTGGTGGACGGTCGATCGCGTCGCCCTGTTCGCCATGCTAGGACTCATCGCCATCGGGCTGATGCTGGCGTTTGCCGCGAGCCCTGCGGCGACCGCGCATAATGCGATCGAGGCGGGCAATTTCCACTTCGCCGCCAAGCAAATTCTCTTCGCGCTGGTGGCGGCGGTGATCATGGGCTGCGGATCGCTGCTCCCGCTGCGCGACTTAAAGCTGGCCGCGGCGGTCACGTTCGTTGCGGCGCTGATCGGCTCGGTGCTGGTGCTGCTGACCGGCACGGAAGTGCTGGGCGCCAAGCGCTGGATCGACCTCGGCTTCCTGACAATCCAGCCGTCGGAGTTCCTGAAGCCCAGTTTTGCCGTGCTGTGCGCCGCCATTCTGTCGCGCAAGGCGACAGGCGGGCTGCGCAAGGAGCTCGTCTCCTTTCTTCTCGTGATGCCTCCGCTGGTTCTGCTGATTCTGGAGCCCGATGTGGGACAGACAGGACTGCTGCTCGCGCTCTGGGGAGCGATGCTCTTCCTCGACGGCATTTCGCTGACCTGGGTCGGCCTCATCAGCGGGATCGGAACCGTGCTGGGCGGCCTCGCCTATGTGGTGATCCCGCACGTGCACCACCGGGTGGAGCAATTCCTGGGCGGCGGCAAGCCGGGGTATCAATCCGGCCTCGCCCTCAAGGCGTTCGAGCATGGCGGGCTCGCTGGGGTCGGCCCGGGCGCCGGCACCATCAAGTACCACATCCCTTACGCGCACTCCGACTTCATCTTCGCCGTGGCGGGTGAGGAGTTCGGGCTGGTGCTGTGCGGCATCATCGCGGCGCTGTTCTGCGTGCTGAGCGTTCGGCTGCTGCTGCGTTCGGCAGCGGCGCACGACCGCTTTTCGCAGCTTGCCGGCGCGGGCCTTGCCCTCATTGTTGCGCTGCAGGCGTTCATCAACATGGGCGTGGCGGTGAACCTCCTCCCGGCCAAAGGCATGACATTGCCGTTCATCTCCTACGGCGGATCGTCGCTGTTCGCGGTGGCGGTGACGATGGGCTTTGCGCTTGCCGTGACGCGGCAGCGGCCCACCGCCGGCCGATTGTCGGAGCGCGAGACGGAGATTCTGTTTGGCCTCAGGGAGGCGCGCGCTTGACCACAGTCGTGCTTTCCGCAGGCGGCACGGGCGGCCATCTGTTTCCGGCGCAGGCGCTGGCGGCCGAGCTCATGCGCCGCGGCAAGAAGATTGTCGTGATGACCGACGCCCGCGGCACCGCTTATGACACCCACTTTCCCGGTGCGTCGATCGAGATCGTTCCCTCTGCCACATTCGCCGATCGCTCGAAATTGCGATTGATGGCGGCGCCCTTCGAAATTCTTGCCGGCATCTTGGTCTCGCTTGCCAAGCTCGCGCGCATAAAACCGCGCGCCGTCGTCGGCTTCGGCGGGTATCCGTCGGTGCCGGTGATGCTGGCTGCCATCATGGCGCGTCTTCCCACCGCGATCCTTGCGCCGGATGCGGTTCTCGGGCGCGCCAATCGCCTCGTTGCAAACTACGTGAAGGTGATTGCCGGCGGACTGCCACTGGTGCGGTATCTGCCGCAGGACATGTCCAAGGTCGTGTACACCGGCAATCCGCTGCGCCCGGACGTGATCGCACGGGCCGGCGCGCCATATCGGAGCCCGTCCGCGGGCGAACCGCTCAACCTGCTGGTGTTCGGGGGCAGCCAGGGGGCTCGCGCGTTGAGCGAAATCGTGCCAGCCGCGGTCGCTCTTTTCCCAGGTGAGATACGCAGCCGTCTCGATATCGTGCAGCAATGTCGCCCGGAGGATTTGGAGTCTGTCCGCGCGATCTACACGACGGCCGGCGTAAAGGCCCAACTCGAGCCCTTCTTCAGGGATATGCCGCAGCGCATGGCGCATGCTCATCTCGTCATCGGCCGCTCCGGCGTCGGTACGGTCAGCGAGTTGGCGGTGATCGGGCGGCCAGCCATCCTGATCCCGTACCCATTCGCCACCGACGATCATCAGACTGCCAATGCGAGCGTGCTCGAAAGCGCCGGCGCCGCGTGGCTCCTCCAGCAGCGCGATCTCACGGCGGAAAAACTGTCTTCGCTGCTTGCCGAAATCTTCGCGCACCCCGACGATCTTGCGAAGCGCGCCGCAGCCGCAGCTTCGCTCGGAAAGCCGGATGCGGCGCAGCGCCTGGCGGACGTCGTCGACCGCATCAGCGGAGGGGCCGCATGAAAGCGCCGCTCCCCACGCGCGTGCCGCTCGACATCGGGCCGATCCATTTCATCGGCATCGGCGGTATCGGCATGAGCGGCATCGCCGAAATCATGCACAATCTGGGTTATAAGGTGTGCGGCTCCGACGCGGCGGACAGCGCCAACGTGAAGCGGCTGCGCGCGCTCGGGATTCCCATCGCGATCGGCCATTCCGCCGAAAACGTCGGCAACGTGTATGCGGTCGTTTATTCCTCGGCGGTGAAGCCGGGCAACGTCGAGTTCGAAGCGGCGCGGCAGCGTGGACTGCCGCTGGTGCGGCGCGCCGAGATGCTGGCCGAGATCATGCGGCTCAAATGGTGCGTGGCGGTGGCCGGCACCAACGGCAAAACCACCACCACCACGATGGTGGCAGCACTTCTTGATGCCGGCGGGCTCGATCCCACCGTGGTCAACGGCGGCATCATCAACGCCTACGGCACCAACGCGCGGGTGGGCGCCGGCGACTGGGTGGTGGTGGAAGCCGACGAAAGCGACGGCTCGTTCCTGCGGCTGCCCGCGACCATCGCGGTGCTGACCAACGCGGATCCCGATCACCTCGACTACTACGGCACGTTCGACAAGATGCGCGAAGCGTTCCAGCGCTTCATCGAGAACGTGCCGTTCTACGGCTTCGCCGTGCTGTGCCTCGATCATCCGGAAGTGCAGCAGATGGTGGGCCGCATCGTGGACCGGCGACTGATTACCTATGGCTTCAGTCCGCAGGCCGACGTGCGCGCGGTCGATGTCGTCTATCAGGAAGGCGGCTCGCGCTACGACGTGATCGTCAAGGATCGCCGGTCAGGCAAGGAGACGCGTCTCGAGAACATCACGCTGCCGATGCCCGGCGAGCACAACGTGCTGAATTCGCTGGCCGCTATCACGGTGGCGCGCGAGCTGGGCGTCGGCGATCACCGCATCCGCACCGCGTTCAGCGCGTTCGAAGGGGTTAAGCGCCGCTTCAGCCGGGTCGGCGAATGGAACGGCGCGGCCATCATCGACGATTACGGCCACAATCCGTTCAAGATTGCCGCGGCGCTCAAAGCCGCACGCCAGGCCTATTCCGGCCCGATCGTCGCGGTGGTGCAGCCGCACCGCTACACGCGGCTGCGCGATACCTACGAACAGTTCTGCACCTGTTTGAACGACGCGGATACCGCCATCATTGCGCCGGTCTACGCCGCCGGCGAACAACCGATCGAGGGCATCGATCACCTCACTTATGCGGATGCCATTCGCGCGCACGGCCACAAGAACGTGTTCACGGTGGACAGTCCCGAAGAACTGCCGAGAATTCTGGCGCCGCTGGCGAAGCGCGGCGGCGCGATCGTGTTTCTCGGCGCCGGGTCCAGCACCAATTGGGCGAACGGGATCGAGGCGGTGCTGAAGGCGCAGGGTGAGCGAAGATGATGCAATCGCGCGCCTGTTATGCGCTTCCCCCCGTCCGCGGGACCTACGCGGAGAACGCCCCGCTGAAGGACCTGGTGTGGTTTCGTGCCGGCGGACCGGCGGAGATTCTGTTCCGCCCGGCCGACGCGGAAGACCTCGCCACTTTCCGTTATGCCAAACCGGCGGACCTGCCGGTCACGGTGATCGGCGTCGGCTCGAATTTGCTCATCCGCGACGGCGGTATTCCCGGGGTTGTCGTTCGCCTGCCGGGCAGCTTCGGGAAGATCGCGGCGGACGGGACGCGGGTGCGCGCCGGCGCTGCGGCGCTCGATGCGACCGTCGCGCGCGCGGCGGCGGAAGCAGGTATTGCCGGGCTCGAATTTCTGCGCGGCATCCCGGGAACCATTGGCGGCGCGCTGCGAATGAACGCCGGCTGCTATGGTCGCGAGATCAAGGATGTGTTTATCGAAGCCACGGCCGTGGATGCCAGCGGGAACATCGTCACGCTGAAGCCAGACGACATGGCTTTCGTCTATCGCAAGAGCGGTGTGCCGGACGACCTGATTTTTGTGGAAGCGGTGCTTCAGGGCGAAGCGGGTGATCCGGACGAAGTCCGCGGGCGCATGAATGCGCTTGTCGAGCAGCGCGAATCGACTCAGCCGGTGAAATCGAAAACCGGCGGCTCGACGTTCAAGAATCCGCCCGGGCACAAAGCGTGGCAGCTGATCGATGAGGCGGGCTGCCGCGGGCTGAAGCACGGGGCGGCGCAGGTTTCCGAGAAGCACTGCAATTTTCTCATCAACACCGGCGAGGCCACCGCCGCGGATATCGAAGGACTCGGCGAAGACGTGCGGACCCGCGTGAGGGAGAAGTTCGGTATCGCGCTCGAATGGGAAATCAAGCGGGTGGGCGTCCCATGAGCCAGTTTAAGCGCGTGGCCGTGCTGTTGGGCGGCCGCTCCGCGGAGCGCGAGGTGAGTCTTTCGTCCGGCGCCGGGTGTGCGAAGGCGCTGCGCGGAGAAGGATTCGACGTGGTCGAGATCGATCCCGGCGAAAACACCGCCTCGCAATTGCTCGAGGCGCAGGTCGATTGCGCCTTCAACGCGCTGCATGGCCGCTGGGGCGAGGATGGCTGCATCCAGGGCCTGCTGGAACTGCTGCAGATCCCGTACACACATTCCGGCGTGCTGGCGTCGGCGCTCGCCATGCACAAGCAGCGCACCAAAGATGTGTATCGTGCTGCCGGCATTCCCATCGTGAGGTCGATCATCGCCGATCGCCGCGAAGCGGCGCGCGAGCACCTGATGGAGCCGCCTTATGTGATAAAGCCGGTGAACGAGGGCTCCTCGGTCGGCGTGTACATCATCCGAAAAGGGGACAACCGCCCGCCGGAAGAGCTCACTCGGCCGGAATGGCACCTGACGGACGATATGATGGTCGAGGAATACGTGCCGGGGCGCGAACTGACGGTGAGTGTCCTCGGCGGCAAGGCGCTCGGGGTCACCGAGATCACCACCGAGCTCGAATTCTACGATTACGAGGCGAAATATGCGGCGGGCGGCTCGCGCCACACGCTGCCGGCACGAATTCCCGCCTCCGTCGCGGAAGACGCGATGCGGCTGGCGGTCTTGGCGCACGAGGTGCTGGGCTGCCGTGGCGTCACGCGGACCGATTTCCGCTATGACGATACCGGCAGCAAGCCGCGGCTGGTCGCGCTGGAAACCAACACCCAGCCCGGCATGACGCCGACCTCGCTAGTGCCGGAACAGGCAGCCCACGCGGATATGAGCTACGGCAAACTGTGCCGCTGGCTGGTGGAGGATGCCTCATGCGATCGGTGAGCGCCGCCAGCAGCACGCCGCGCGGTCGTGGCCGCACAACGGCGAAACGTAGGAGCGTGCCGGTGCGCGTCGCGCAGGATCGGCCCGCCTTCGGCAAGCGCAAGAAGTTCCGCACCGATCCCATTTCGCGCCTGCTTCGCGCGACGGCACGCGCGCTCAATCCGCGCCGGCCGGCGTTCATCGTCACCGTGCTTGTGGCGCTTTCCGCCGGCATCGCAATTCTCATCGCCGGCGGCTACGTGCATCGCGCCCTGACGGCGGTGAACGGGGGTCTATCCACCGTTGCCGCGGATGCCGGCTTCGAGATTTCCGCGATTCAATTCACCGGCAACCGCTACACCCAGCCGAGCGAAATTTCCGACAAGCTGCAGTTCAAGCCCGGCGATTCCATTTTCGCCGCCGATCCGCAAGAGGCGCGGCAGCGGCTCGAAGAACTGCCCTGGGTCCGCGATGCCGATATCTCCCTCCGCTATCCGGATACCGTTTTCGTGCATCTGACGGAAAAGGTGCCGTTCGCGCTCTGGCAATCGGAACAGGGCCTTTATGCGGTGGATCGCAGCGGACATCCGATTACCAAAGTCGATGCCGCGCGATTCAAGCACCTGCCGCTGTTCTTCGGCGATCCGCCTGATGGCGCAGCCGATCTGGTCGAGGCGATCGGCGCCCATCGCGCCGTGGCCGCGCGGGTCAAGGCCATGCAGCGGGTCTCGAACCGCCGCTGGAATCTCATTCTCGATGACGGCGTGCTGGTGAAACTGCCGGAAGAGGGCTGGGCGAAGGAACTCGGCACGCTCGAACGGCTGATCGTCGACAATGCCGTGCTAGAGCGCGACATCGCGGAGATCGATTTGCGGCTGCACGACAATTACTTCTTCACCCTGCGCCATCAGGCGCCGGCGCGGAAGACTTCACGAGGGGAACCGACCTGATGGGCGAGACGATCAAATTGCGCACGGCGGGCGCGCAGCCGGCGGCGTTTCGCACCGGCCTTGTGGCCGCCCTGGATGTCGGGTCCTCGAAAGTCGTGTGCCTGATCGGACGCGCCGAACCAGGTTCCTTGCGCGTCATGGGCGCGGCGCTGCGCGAATCCCAGGGCATCAAATCCGGCACCGTGATCAACGTGCAGGAAGCCGAAGACTCCATTCGCGAAGCGGTCGCGGCGGCGGAGAACCATGCCGACATGCGCATCCAGACGGTGCTGGTGTCGGTCAGCTGCGGCGCCCCGAAGAGCATCACTGCGCGCGCCGCCATGCAGCTCGACGGGGCGCTGGTGTCGGATCGTCACATCCACGATCTGCTGGGCGAAGCGCGGGCCAATTGCCGGACCGACGATCTCGACATGATTCAGTCCGCGCCGGTCTCCTACGTCGTCGACGAGGCACGCGGCGTGCGCGACCCACGCGGCATGTTCTGCCAGCGGATCGGCGTGACCATGCATGCGGTGGCGGTGAAGCCGGCGCCGCTGCAGAACCTGAAGTTGGCGGTGGAGCGCTGCCACCTCACGATCGGCGCGGCGCTGGTGGCGCCCTATGCCAGCGGACTCTCGTGCCTGACGCCGGACGAGATGCAGCTCGGCGCGACGGTGATCGACATGGGCGGCGGGACGACCTCGCTGGCGGTGTTCATGGAGGGCCAGCTGGTCTACGCCGACGTGGTCCCGATGGGCGGCAGCCACGTGACCGCCGACCTGGCGCGCATGCTGGCGGCCCCGCTCTCCGCCGCCGAGCGATTGAAGACGCTGTACGGCGCGGCACTGGGCGAAATCGAAACCAGCACCGACGTGGTTGCCGTGCCGCAAATGGGCGAAGACGGCGACGATTACGCGTTCCGGGTGCCGCGCTCGATGCTGACCCGCATCATCCAGCCGCGGCTGGAAGAGATCCTGCTGGAAGTCCAGACAAGGCTGCGGGCCAGCGGCTTCGACGTGGCGGCGGGACGGCGCGCGGTGCTGACCGGCGGCGCAAGCCAGCTGGCCGGCACGCGCGAACTGGCGCAGCGGGTGCTGAACAAACAGGTGCGGCTGGGACGGCCGCAGACCTATCCCGGCTTGCCGGCGGCCGGCGCGGGACCGGATTACGCCGCCGCGCTCGGCCTGCTGATGGCCGGGGCGACGATGCCGCCGGAAATTCTCAATCCCGATCTGGCCGCGCCGCAGGAAGAAACCCGCGAGACGGGATTCTTGCGGCGGCTGGTCGGGGGTATCTTTGGGTGATTCGCGTGCGTTACAAAAGAAGAACGGGCACGGGATGATGGGCGCTTCAAGTCGAGAAGGCGTGGATGAGGAACGGAGAGTGACATGAAAATCGGAGTGCCCGAGAAAACGGAGCTGCGGCCGCGGATCACCGTGCTCGGCGTGGGCGGGGCGGGGGGGGGGGCCCGGCGGGCGCGGGGGGGGGGGGGCGGCCCCNNATGTGTATAAGAGACAGCCCAGCACCTGGTGCTGACCGGCGGTGGCAGCCAGCTCACTGGCCTGTCCGAGCTTGCCGCGAACATGTTCGGGCGTCCAGTGCGGCTTGGGACGCCAAGGTCTTTGGCCGGCCTGCCGGCTGTGGCTGCCGCTCCTGATTTCTCTGCGGCGATCGGCCTCCTGCTGCAATGGTCGCGCGGCGACGACAGGCTTTCGGGCCGTGCCGAGCAACGGTTCTTGCGTACCGGCACGGGGTATTTCGCCAGGGTAGGCGAGTGGATTAGGGACAATTTTTGATCGGACGAAGAGGGTTGCGCCGACGCTTCGCGGGGGAGCGCCGGACGGACCTAAGCAAGGGCAATCGCTAAGGATCGGAAGACCACCATGACCATCAACCTCAGAGTTCCAGATTTGACCGAACTCAAGCCGCGCATCACCGTTTTCGGTGTGGGCGGAGCCGGCGGCAACGCCGTCAACAACATGATCGCGTCCAAGCTCGAAGGCGTGGACTTCGTGGTCGCCAACACCGACGCGCAATCGCTTGCGCAATCCAAGGCGGAGCGGCGCATCCAGATTGGCGCCAAGCTGACCGAAGGGCTGGGCGCGGGTGCGCGTCCCGAGGTCGGCCGGGCCGGCGCAGAAGAGACGCTCGAGGAAATCCTCGATCAACTCTCCGGCTCGCACATGGTGTTCATCACTGCCGGCATGGGCGGCGGCACCGGGACGGGCGCTGCGCCGGTCATCGCGCGCGCGGTGCGCGAGCAGGGCATGCTCACGGTCGGCGTGGTGACCAAGCCATTCGCTTTCGAAGGCGAGCGGCGCATGCGCATCGCCGAGCGCGGCATCGAAGAGCTGCAGGCGTTCGTCGATACGCTGATCATCATCCCGAACCAGAATCTGTTCCGGGTGGCGAACGACCGCACCACCTTCGCGCAGGCCTTCGCCATGGCGGACGACGTGCTGCATTCGGGCGTGCGCGGCGTGACCGACCTCATCGTCATGCCGGGCCTCATCAATCTCGACTTCGCTGACATCAAGACGGTGATGAGCGAGATGGGTAAAGCGATGATGGGCACCGGCGAAGCGGAAGGCGAGGAACGCGCGCTCAAGGCCGCGGAAGCTGCCATCTCCAATCCGCTGCTGGACGAAGTGTCGATGAAAGGCGCCCGCGGCGTGCTCATCAACATCACCGGCGGCCCGGACATGACCTTGTTCGAGGTGGATCAGGCGGCGAATCGGATTCGCGCGGAAGTCGATCCGGACGCCAACATCATCTTCGGCGGCACGCTGCTGGAGAACATGGAAGGGCGCCTGCGCGTCTCCGTGGTCGCGACGGGTATTGAATCCGAGGCGCTGACCAAGATGCCGCCGAACGTCGAGCCTCTCCGCCCCCGCATGCGTCCGATTCCGCTGCCGAACGCGGCGGCGGTGCGGCAGGCGTCGATGCCTCAGCCGGGGCTCAATCCCGTCCGCGCGCAGATGAACAGCATCGCGGAGGAAATGACGGCACCGGCCCCGCAACCACGGCAGCCCATCTCGCCCATCGAGCCGCTCATCCTTGGCACCGAGGAAAGCGAGCAGCCGGAAGAGGAGATTCCTCCGATGCCGGCCATCGTGCGCCAGCAGCCGATGCGGCAGGCGCTCCCGGAGCCGAAGCCGGAACCGAGGCGCCGACGCCTGTTCGGCAGCTGGTCCGAGCGCAAACAGGAGGTGCGCACCGAGCCCACGCCGTTGCAGCGGCAGTCGGCCCAGCCGCGCGCCACCGCGCAGGTGCTGACGCGTCCGCAACCCGAGCAGCAGCGCGGCGCGGAGCAGGCACAGCCGGAGTTTCCCGATCTCAACACGGACGATCAGTTCGAAATTCCGGCCTTCCTGCGCCGCCAGACGAACTGACGATCGCATACTCGACAAATCCCACCGGCGGCTTCACGCTGCCGGTGCGATTTGCTTTCGAGGGGCAGGCATGCGCGCCATCCTTGTTCTTGGCATGATGCTGTTTGCAGCCAGCGCGGCATCGGCCATGCCTTACGACGTAACGGAAAAGGACATCGCCATGCTTCAGCGGGACATGGCGGCGGGCCGCGTCACCTCACAAGCGTTGGTGAAGGCCTATCTCGCGCGCATTCGGAAGATCGACCGGGACGGCCCGGCGCTGCGCAGCGTGCTGTCGCTAAACCCCAATGCGCTGGCCGATGCGCGGGCGCTGGATGCAGAACGCGGCGCCAAAGGCGCTCGCGGACCCCTGCACGGCATTCCCATTCTGGTGAAGGACAACATCGAAACGGCCGATCCCGTCGCCACGACGGCAGGCTCGCTGGCGCTTGCGCACAACATCACGCGCCGCGATGCGCCGGTGGTGGCGCGGTTACGCGCGGCCGGTGCCGTCATTCTCGGCAAGGCCAATTTGAGCGAGTGGGCGAACATCCGCAGTTCGCATTCGATCAGCGGCTGGTCGGCCATCGGCGGCCTGGTGAAGAACCCGTATGTGCTGGACCGCAGCGCCTGCGGATCGAGTTCCGGCAGCGGCGCGGCGGTGGCCGCCAGTCTCGCAGCGGCGGCGCTCGGCACCGAGACAGACGGCTCTCTCGTCTGTCCCGGTTCGCTCAACGGCATCGTCTCGTTCAAGCCCATGCTGGGACTGCTCTCGCGCACGCACATCGTGCCCATCGCCCACAGCCAGGACACGCCCGGTCCGATGGGAAGAACCGTCGCCGACGTGGCGGCGCTGCTCACGGCCATGGCGGGCAGCGATGCGGCCGATCCGGCGACCGCGTCCGCCGATGCGCACCGCGCGGACTATTCCGCAG
>DIZC01000029.1:0-1369 GCA_002429315.1 Alphaproteobacteria bacterium UBA6038 | reverse complement strand
CCCCCGGCCCCCCCCCCGGCGCCCCCCCCCGCCGATGCGCACCGCGCGGACTATTCCGCAGCGCTCGCCGGTGCTTCGCTCCGCGGCGTGCGGCTCGGCGTGATTGCACCGGCGCCGGACAGCCCGCCCACGGAAACCGATGCGGTGTTCGCCAAGACGATGGATGTCCTCAAAAGGGCAGGCGCTGAAATCGTCGTGATCCAGGATTTCAAGCCGCCGCCGCCGGAGATGCAGGCCAACGAACTCACGGTTCTGGAATATAAGCTCAAGGCCGACCTGAATGCGTATCTCGCCGGCCTTCCAATGCCGCAGAACGTCAAAACGCTTGCCGATGTGATCGCTTTCAACAAGGCAACGCCGCGCGAGACGGCGCTGTTCGGCCAGGAATTGTTCGAAGCCGCGGAAGCCACGCACGGGCTCTCAGATCCTGTCTACCTGAAAGCGCACGATGCGCTGCGCCAATCCTCGCGCGGCATTCTCGACAAGCTGTTCGCGGGACACCGGCTCAATGCGCTGATCCGCGCCACCGACGAGCCGTCGTTCCGCATCGATGTGGTGAAAGGCGACAACGACTCCAGCAACTCGGCCTATCTACCCGCAACCGCCGGCTATCCGCACCTGACCGTGCCGATGGGGTTCGTGCAGGAATTGCCGGTGGGGATTTCCTTCATCGGCCCGGCATGGTCGGACGCGAAGCTGCTCGCGCTCGGCTATGCCTTCGAGCAGGTGACGCGCGCGCGAAAACCGCCGCAGTTTCTCCCATCGCTGGAGTCTATGCCCGCCACGCTCCACGCCTTCGCGCCGGGCTCCTTGCACTAACCGAAGCAGCACCCCCAGCGGCGGGCGCGGGGGTAGTGACGCATTTTGAATTTGATTAGCCCAATTCCGCGAATGCACGAGGATATTCCGCTTTTCCCGAACGACCTTTCAGGCCTTCAGGCTGGAATGAGAGCGCCATGAAATGCGGGCCCGCATAAGGTGAACTGAACTCTGCCGCCAGTTTAGGCTCGAATCCAAACCGCCCGTAATAATCACCGCCGAGAACAAAAACGCCCTCCCAACCGTCTGCCTTTGCCATCTCAAGACCCCTTCTAATTAAGGCATCGGCAATGCCCTGATTTCGATACGGCGTGAGGACGGCGACCGGCGCGAGCCCCAGAAAGCCTGCTGGCGATTGCATCTTCGAGAAAAGGACGTGCCCGAGAACTTTTCCTGCTAACTCAGCGACGAGCGAATAAGCCACATCTCCGTCGCCATGTAGTTTGTTTACGAGATCGGCCTCAGCCGCAGTGGGAAACGACGTGGCGTGAATATCCCATATGCAGTCACGGTCGGCTGCTGTTGCGGCTCTAGAGCGTGACTCGGGTTT
>DIZC01000133.1 GCA_002429315.1 Alphaproteobacteria bacterium UBA6038 | reverse complement strand
GCCGCGCTGGTGAAGGAGACGCCTTCGCTCGCGCTGCCGGTGGCGGTGGTGAACATCGGCGGGGTGGCGAACGTGACCTACATTTCGCGCGACACGATCCTCGCCTTCGACACCGGGCCCGGCAATGCGCCGATCGACGACTGGGCGCACCGTCACACCGGCAAGCCGGTGGACCACGGCGGTGCGCTCGCGAGCGCCGGTCGGATCGACGATGCGGCGCTGACGAAGATGCTGCAGCATCCGTTCTTCAAACGCGTGCCGCCGAAATCGCTCGACCGTCTGGATTTCGGCGCCGATCCGGTGGCGCATCTGGGTGCGGAGGATGGCGCCGCCACGCTCACCGCGTTCACCGCCGCCGCGATCGCGCGGGCGCGCGAGCACTTTCCCGAACCGGCGACCACCTGGGTGGTGTGCGGCGGCGGCCGGCTCAATCCGAAGCTGATGGCGGAATTGCGCGCGCGGGTGAATGCGCCGGTGCTCTCCGCCGAGGACGCCGGCTGGCGTGGCGACTTCATCGAGGCGGAGGCGTTCGCCTATCTGGCGGTGCGATCCGTCAGGGGCCTGCCGCTCAGCCTGCCCACTACCACCGGCGTCCGCCAGCCGATGACCGGCGGCAAACTCCACCGCGCGCGCTGAGCTGCGGCGCACGCGGACGTAGCAGCGCTCCGGCGTAACGACCGCGTAGAAAATGCGCACGCGTTGGCGCGGCATCAGCGCGCGAAATGAGCGCGAGTTCGGCCTTCAGCGTCCGCACATAGAGCGCAAGTTCGCGCCGGAATTGCCGGAACGCGGCACTGTGGCAGCCGGACTTCTGCGCATTCCGGTTGCCCCTCGGCGCCCCGCCTTTGGACTTGAGCCGAACTATCCTCCCCCGTTCACGGGGGAGGTGTCGCGCGTAGCGCGACGGAGGGGGGACCCGCGCTTCTCCCCCTTCCGCCTTATGCTCGCTTCGTTCGCATTCGGCACCTCCCCCGCAAGCGGGGGAGGATAGGAGGGCGCACGTCTCGTTCGGCAGGGAATGCTTTAAGCCGCTGAATTCATTGGCGAACCCGCCTGAGGTTGTTTTGCGGAAATCGGGGGGAGGGGATCCCCCCTCCCCCTCCGGCAGAGGCGGCAGCCCCGGCAGGCGCAAGCGGACGGGAAGCTGGAAGAGGGTGGCGCCCGCGGGTGCCCACCGAATATCGGCGATCGCCGAGCCTGTCGCCGCCGAGGCGTCCATGAGACGCACGACCGCCCCGATCCACGCCGAGCACAGCCGTGGATCGCGGGAGGCGACCGCCCGCCGGGCGCACGCCTCCACCAGCGCCGATTGCGCCCGCAGCGCCTCCTCCAGCGCGCGCACAAGCCTTTCCTTTTCCATTTGAACAGAATAGAACATAAAGGGTACATAGTCAAGCCGGATACTGGGACATGCCCAAGTATGAGATCGATGACGACGGTCTGCCCCGCTCCGTGGTCGGCGAGTGGGCGTTAGAAAAGCACGAACGACTCCAGAAGTATGTCGATATCACTCGCGCGGCGCGTCGGAAGTTCACGGTCCACACCAGCTTGCGGAAGTACGTCGGGGGCGCAGCCTACATTGACCTATTCGCCGGACCGGGACGCGCACGCATTCGCGACTCAAATCGCGTGATCGACGGTAGCCCGATCGTTGCAACAAAGGCGGCACTCGCGAGCGGCGTTCCATTCAGCAAAGTGTACCTTGCTGATGCCGACGAGCGGCTCTGCGATGCTGCGGTCCGACGCGTCAAGGCTGTAGGAGGAACGGTCACGGGATACGCAGCCTCGGCAGAGGCCGCTGCTCAGCACGTCGTTGCGAAGCTCAATCCGGACGGGCTTCATTTTGCCTTCCTCGATCCGTGCAACTTGGAAGGGCTGACGCTCGCAACGATTAAGACGCTTTCGACGCTCCCCCGCATCGACATTCTATTGCACTTGAGCGTCGCAGATTTGCAGCGAAATCTAGACCGGTATTCGGCGGCGCCACATTCGCCTCTCGATGAAGTCGCGCCCGATTGGCGATCAGCCGTTGATCTGAAGCAATCTGGAAAGGCGCTTCGAGCGGCGTACGTCTCATACTGGCGCAGCAAAACGCAAGAGCTTGGCTTCACGCATCGCGGCGTTGAATTGGTCACCGGCAGCAATAAGCAACGACTCTATTGGCTTGTCTTCTTAAGCCGGAGTGAATTTGCAAACGATTTGTGGGATAAGATCAGACACATCTCAGGGCAGCGGCAGCTAGGATTGTGATTCGTGGCCGGGCTAAGTGACATCGAGTGGACGGATGCAACCTGGAATCCGGTCTCCGGGTGCGAAATCGTTTCGCCCGGCTGCACGCATTGCTACGCGATGCGCATGGCGGCGCGGCTGCAGGCGATGGGCCATCCCGCCTATGAAGGCGTCACGCGCAAGGTGAACGGCAAACCGGTGTGGACTGGCACGTTGCACCTGAACGAGCAAGCGCTGGCGATCCCGTTGCGCTGGCGTGCGCCGCGCAAAATTTTTGTCAACTCGATGTCCGATCTGTTCCAGGAGGGCATCCCCAGCGACTTTATCGCACGAATCTGGGATGTCATGGCGCGTACACCGCAACACATCTTCCAGATTCTCACGAAGCGGCCCGAGAACATGCGTCGGATCATCTGGGCAAACCGGCTCACCGCCTTGCCGAATGTGTGGCTCGGAACGTCCGTCGAATCCCGGAAGTACATCGGTCGGATCGATGAGCTCCGCCACGTTCCGGCGCAGGTTCGATTCATCTCCTACGAACCCCTGCTCGGTCCCGTTAGCCGCGTCGACATGGCCGGCATCCACTGGGCGATCGTGGGCGGCGAATCGGGTCCGCGCGCGCGGCAGATGAGGAGAGCCTGGGTCGATGAGATTCGGACCCAATGCGAAGAGCAACGCGTCGCCTTCTTCTTCAAGCAATGGGGCGGCACCAACAAGAAGGCTGCAGGCCGCAAATATCTCGGCCGCACGTGGGACAACTACCCCGAATTGCGCGCACTCGATTGAAGCGGACGGCGTTGTTGCCGGATCCTCGGCCGCCTTCCTATTGTCCAAGGCCCTTCAAAAGCGCGATGCTGAAGGCGTATTCCGGGGGGCCGGCAATGGCGTTAGGATGCCGTTGCTCTCGTTTTTCCTCGACGATGCACCCTCGGCGCTTGACACGCGGATGGGGCTGACAAATTATCAGTTCGCCTTTTGGAGGAGCGGGAGCATGCCCGGGCTCGTCTATTCCCGCGAAGAAATTCTCGCGAACCACGCTTACGCCAAGCCGCATGTCGAGGCGGAATACCGCCTGCATGGCGGCTTCGACGAGGGCGGCGCTTACATCTCGCCGCGCACGCTCAATCGCTGGCCGGCGATCCACGCGTGGGGGGAGGCGCTGAAGGCGCGCGGGCACCACGTCGTCGATTCCTCGCAAGCCTTGCTGAAACGCGACTCTTACCCCAACCGCGCGCAACAGAATCTGCTGCTGGAGCTGGGGCTGGGCCAGTCGCTGTGGAATTCGCTGAGCGTCACCGGCGTGATCGAGGCGCGCGGGCGCCGGCTGGCCGAAAATCCCGCGCCGGAGTTTCAGGACATCATCGTCGACGACATTTCCCAAACCGCGACCGGCCATCTGAACAAGGGCCTGCTGATTGCGCATGGCCTGGACGAAGGCGGCGATCCGTCCCGCGCCGAAGGCGGCCATGACAAGATGTGGTTTGCGGTGCGCGACATGCTGTTCGGCAAGCACGCGTACCCGCATGCCGAGGTGCCGGAGAGTCTGGCGCGCCCCGAAATGGGCCGGCTGATGCCGCAAATTCCAGCCGACTACGAGAACTGGATTCTGCTCTTGATGAACGTGCTGATGATCGAGATCCGGGCCGAGCACTTCTTCACCTTCTGCACGGATGTGATGCGCGATCCTGCCAACTTCCGCGACCGCCGCGCGGTGGCGCTGCACGCGGCCGACCTGGTGGACCGCATTCGCCAGGACGAGGCGCCGCATGTCGGTTACCTGGCGGTGGTGATTTCCGAACTGCGCAGCTTCACGTTCAAAACGGTGGATGGCGGGATGGTGAAGGGCGCGGAGTTCATCGATCCGATCTGGCGCGGCATGGTGCAGTGGCACTCCGTCACCAATCACGATTTTCAGCGCGAGCAGTCGCGCAAGAACCTGCACGCACTGCTCGGGACCAAACCGAATGCGGCGGCGCTGATCCGCGCCTTCGACGCGCTTGAGATGAAGGAAGCGGCGTGATTACCGATTTCCGCGGCAAGACGGCGTTCATCACCGGAGGGGCGAGCGGCATCGGGCTCGGCATGGCGCGCGCGTTCGGCCGCGCCGGCATGAACATTGTCGTGGCCGATATCGAGCTCAACGCAGCGAAAGCCGCGGTGGAGCAGCTGGCGGCGCAGCAGATCAAGGCTGCACCGGTGTTCTGCGACGTGAGTGAGCGCGGCAGCGTGCGAGAAGCGGCACTGGAAGCGATCGCCGCGTTCGGCAAGGTGCATGTGGTCTGCAACAACGCCGGCGTGGCGGTGGGCGGGCCGGTCGGCACCGTGAAGCCCCGCGACTGGGACTGGATCCTCGACGTGAATCTGAAGGGCGTGGTGTACGGCACGGAGACGTTCGTGCCGCTGATCCGCGGCCATGGCGAGGGCGGGCATATCGTCAACACCGCGTCGATGGCCGGCATGATTTCGCCAGCCGGGATGGAGCCCTACTGCGCCACGAAATTCGCCGTGGTGGCGATGAGCGAAGGCTGGGCGCAGCAGCTGGCGCCCTTGAATATCGGCGTGTCGGTGCTGTGCCCCGGCTTTGTGCGCACCCGCATCCACGAAAGCGGCCGCGCGCGGCAAGACAAATACGGCGGGCAGGGCGAAGTCGATCCGCTCGGCGCGGGACCGAGCGAAGCGGCGCAGATGGTGTTGAGCGGCATCGATCCCGACGTGGTCGGCGACCGCGTGCTGGAAGCGGTGAAGGCGGGCGAACTCTACATCTTCACCCATCCGCAGATGCGCGAGTTCGCGGCCATGCGCTTCCAGGCGATCTTGTCCGCCTTCGATACCGCCGCCAACAGTCCCGCCTTGAAAACGGTGAAGGAGTGGGCGCCGGTGGTTCCGCGCGCCCCCGTGACGCCGCCCTAAGGAGCACGCGATGAAGTTTGGAATCTTTTACGAGCACCAGTTGCCGCGGCCCTGGGAAGAGGGCGCCGAGCTGAAGCTCTTCCAGGAAGCGCTCGACCAGGTGGAATTGGCCGACCGCCTCGGCATCGATCACGCGTGGGAAGTCGAGCACCATTTCCTCGAAGAATATTCGCATTCGTCGGCGCCGGAAGTGTTCCTGGCCGCCTGCTCGCAGCGCACGAAGAACATCCGCCTGGGCCACGGCATCGTGCTGATGCCGCCCGGCTACAACCATCCCGCGCGCGTGGCGGAGCGCATCGCCACGCTCGACCTCGTCTCCAACGGGCGGGTGGAATTCGGCACCGGGGAATCCTCCGCCGCGCTGGAGCTCGGCGGCTATCGCGTGCCGGTGGAGAAGAAGCGCGAGATGTGGCGCGAAACCACCGAGCAGTGCCTCAACATGCTGGCGATGGATCCGTACCCCGGTTTCAAGGGCGAGTATTTCGAAATGCCCTGCCGCAACGTGATGCCGAAGCCGGTGCAGAAGCCGCACCCGCCGGTGTGGGTGGCCTGCTCCAACCGCGAGACCATCAAGCTGGCGGCGCGGCTCGGCATCGGCGCGCTCACCTTTGCCTTCGTCGATCCGCAGGAGGCCAAGCAGTGGGTGGACGATTACTACCGCATCTTCCGCGAGGAGTGCGTGCCGATCGGCCATGCGGTGAACCCCAACATCTGCATGGTGACCGGATTTTCCGTGCACCATGACGGCGACGAAGCGCGCCGGCGCGGCCTGGACGGCTTCAAGTTCTTCGGCTACGCGCTCGGCCACCACTATATCTTCGGCGAGCACAAGCCCGGCCGCACCGACATCTGGAAGAATTTCGAGGCGGTGAAGGATGCCATGCCGCAGAACGCCGGCGCGGGCGGCATCGGCACGCCGGACGAGATGCGCACGCATCTGCGCAAATTCGCGGACAGCGGCGTCGATCAGGTTGCCTTCATCCAGCAGGGCGGCCGCAACAAGCACGAGCACATCTGCGAGGCGCTGGAGCTGTTCGGCCGCGAGGTGATGCCGGAGTTCAAAGCACAGGAGGCCGAGCGGCAGAAGCGCAAGATGGAAGCGCTGGCACCGTTCGTCGAAAAAGCGTTCGCGCGCAAGCAGTGGATGAAGGCGCTGAGCGACGACGAGATTCCCACCGTGGTGGCGCTCGGCCGCCAGATCACCCAGCCGCAAACCTGTCTCTTATAC
>DIZC01000127.1:26511-26806 GCA_002429315.1 Alphaproteobacteria bacterium UBA6038 | reverse complement strand
TTTTCACGGTTTCGATGTCATGGCCCTGGGCCACGACATCGGCAACCCGCATTTCTTTTTCGACAAGCCCTTCGAGAATCGCGTCCAGCACTTCATAGGGCGGCAGCGAGTCTTGGTCCTTTTGGTTTTCGCGCAGTTCGGCGGAGGGCGGTTTTATGAGAATGTTTGGCGCAATCACCTCGCCGTCCGGTCCAAGCGCGCCTTTGGGCTTCCAGCGATTGCGGAGCTCCGCGAGGCGAAAAACCTCCATCTTGTAGAGATCCTTTATAGGGTTGAAGCCGCCGTTCATATCGCC
>DIZC01000127.1:536-26244 GCA_002429315.1 Alphaproteobacteria bacterium UBA6038 | reverse complement strand
TTGAAGCCGCCGTTCATATCGCCATAGATCGTCGCATAGCCGACCGACATTTCCGACTTGTTGCCGGTTGTCACCAGCATCGGACCGAATTTGTTCGACACCGACATCAGCAGCGTGCCGCGCGCGCGGCTCTGGATATTTTCCTCCGTAATGCCCCGGTTCGTGCCCTTGAAGATCGGGGCTAGAACCCTTTCAAAACCCTCAACCGCCGGCGCGACCGGCAGGATATCGTAGCGAACGCCGAGCTCGCGTGCGCAATGCTCGGCATCCTTCAACGATTCGTTCGAGGTGAAGCAATAGGGCAGCATCAGGCAATGCACGCGCCCGGGCCCTAGTGCATCGATCGCCATCGCCGCGCAGAGCGCGGAGTCGATCCCCCCCGAAAGCCCCATGACGACGCCAGGAAAACCATTTTTGTTCACATATTCGCGAAGGCCAAGGACACAGGCAGCGTAATCGGCTTCGTCGCCCTCCTCGATCTCAGAGCGGGGTCCTTCGACGCAGACAAAGCCTTTTGGCCCGCGCTCCCAAACCGTCTTGCCCACCATTTCCGAAAAAGCCGGAAGCTGGAATGCGAGCGAGGAATCCGAATTGAGGCCGAAGGACGCGCCATCGAAGACGAGTTCGTCCTGGCCGCCAAATTGATTGAGGTAAACGAGCGGCAATTTGCTTTCGACAACCCTCGCGACGGCGACCGAAAGACGCTCGTTTGTCTTGCCGCGCCAATAGGGCGAACCGTTGGGTACAAGCAGAATCTCGCCGCCCGTCTCGGCGATGCATTCGACTGGGTCTGGGCCCCAAATATCCTCGCAGATCGGAATGCCTATGCGCACGCCCTTGAAGGAGACCGGCCCCGGCATCGAGCCCGGTGTGAACACGCGCTTTTCGTCGAACACGCCGTAATTCGGCAGGTCGTGCTTGAAGGTGCGCCCGGCGACGCGGCCTTCATCCAGATAGAGGCAGGCGTTGTAGAGCTTGCCCTCCTCCACCCACGGCGCGCCGATGAGGACCGCCGGGGCGCCGTCGCCGGTGTCGCGCGCGAGTTTCTCGATCGCTTCGCGGGCGTCCTCCTGCAGCGCCGGCTTCAGCACCAGATCTTCCGGCGGATAGCCGACGATGAAGAGCTCGGGAAACAGGATCAGATCGGCGCCCTGCTTGGCGGCCTCTGTGCGCGCGGCGCGCGCCCTGGCGAGATTGCCGGGAATATCGCCCATCAGCGGATTGAGCTGCGCCAGCGCAATGCGAAACCGGTCGATCATGGCTGATATTTAGTGCATCCCGACGCGAAGTGAAATTTCACGCGGAGGCGCGGAGAGTCGATGGCGCACCAGACTCGGCACGATTCCGCGCCCTCCGCGTCTCCGCGTGATCAATTCTTCTGAAGCGTAATTTAGGCGTAAAGCGCCAGGCCTTGCGGCTCGGCAGCCGGCAGCGGACTGGCTGCGTCGTCGATCAGCAGCGCGGTTTCCAGCGCCCGGCGGGCTTCCTCGGGCCGCACCAGCGAGGCGGCGCCGAGCCGGACCGCGCTGACGAATGCCGCGATCGACTCGCCCAGGGGATCGTCCAGCTGCAGCTGGTTGAGCGGGCGGCGCGTCGTGTTCCTCACTTGCCGGGTGACGAAATCGATTTCGATCGTGCCGTCGTGATAGACCGCCCGCATGCCGCGGCGGCGGACGGGAGAAATGCGGCTGGCGTGCAGGCAAGCCTCGGCGCCGTTCTCGAACGTCACCCGCGCGTTCACGTCATCGGCGCGCCGGCTGAGGCCGTAGCGTCCCTGCGCCTCCACGTCGGCGACGCCGCCCGGAATCAGGCAGTGCACGAGGTCGAGATCATGGATCATCAGGTCGAGGACGGCGCTGACATCGGCGCCGCGGCCCGTCCACGGCCCCATCCGCCAGCAATCGACTTCCAGCGGTGCATCGGCGTAATCGAGCAGCCCAGTACGGGCGAAAACGAAGCGCTCCTGATGACCGACAGTGAGCACCCGGTTCTTCACTTCCGCCAGCGCGATCAACGAATCCGCTTCGTCCAGATTGGTGGCGATCGGCTTTTCCACCAGCACGTCGGTATCGGCATTGAGGAAGGCGCGCACGATGGGCGCATGGGTCACGGCGGGCGAGCAGATGCTGACGATGTCCACCGTGCCGATAAGCTGGCGCCAGTCGGCCACCGCGGGCACGCCGTGGGCGAGCATCGCGTGGCGCCGCGCATCCGCGGAAGGATCGGCAATGCCGACCAGCTCGACACCCGGCAGGCGCGCGTATTTGGAGGCGTGGTGGCGCCCAAACGCGCCGTTACCGACGACCGCTGCTCTCAAAATGCGCGACGGAAAAGGCTGATCCGGCAAGAAGGGGGAATCCATGGAAATACCGGGCTTATGAGGCATGGCGCCACCCCGGAGCGCGACTCATAAAATGTTTCGTCTTGTTACACTTAGGCTTCCCCGCCTAGGGTTCCCGGGAAGGCGAAACCCATCTTAAGGAGACCAGCATGTCGGCCCAGAAAAGCCGGGAAATCCGGCTCGCACGGCGTCCCGAGGGAATGCCCACCCCGCGCGATTTCGAGCTTGCGGAGACGGACGTGCCGAGCCCCGGCCCAGGACAGGTGCTGGTCCACAACATCTACATGTCGGTCGACCCCTACATGCGCGGCCGCATGGTGCAGCGGGAAAGCTATGTGCCGCCCTTCCAGGTGGGCGAGGCGCTGTCCGGCGGCGCTGTCGGCCAGGTGGTCGAGTCCACCAATCCGAACTTCAAAGCCGGCGACTATGTCAGCAATTTCTCCGGCTGGAAGGAGTGGTTCGCCACCCCTGGCGGCGACCTCACCAAGATCGATCCCGCGATGGCGCCGATCCAGGCGTTTCTCGGCGCGCTCGGCATGCCGGGACTGACGGCCTATGCGGGACTCCTCAAGGTCGGCGAGCTGAAGGACGGCGAACGGGTTTTCGTTTCGGCGGCCAGTGGCGCGGTGGGCGCCATCGTCTGCCAGATCGCCAAGAACAAGGGCTGCTACGTGGTGGGCTCGGCCGGCTCGGACGAGAAGTGCGACTGGCTCACCAAGGAAGTCCGTTGCGACAAGGCGATCAACTACCGGAAGGCCGGCAATCTCACGGCCGCAGTGAAAGGCGCGTTCCCCGAAGGCATCGACGTCTACTTCGAGAATGTGGGCGGCGCGCATCTGGACGCCGCACTCGCCAACATGCGGATGTATGGGCGCATTCCGGTGTGCGGGATGATCGCGCAATACAACGAAACCGCGCTGCCGCCCGGGCCCGCCAACATCATCAACGTGATCCCGCAGCGGCTCACCATCCGCGGCTTCATCGTGACGGATTATGCGAGCCTCACGCCCCAATTCCTGCGCGACATGAGCGAATGGCACGGCGCGGGCAAGATGACATGGCGCGAGACAGTCTATGACGGCATCGAGCGGGCGCCGGAGGCGTTCATCGGGCTCTTCAAGGGCGAGAATTTCGGCAAGATGCTGGTGAAGATCGGCCCCGACCCGGCGGTTTAGTGCGCAAAGCTCTCCCGCGCCTGTGCTTCGCCTATCCCGAGCGTGCAGCGACTAGCGCGCTTCTCAGCCGGCGACCGGCTTCACGCGCGAGGCCGCGTCTTTGGCGCGGGCGCGGGCATCGTCGACGGTGGCGGCGCGAGCGAGCGCCACGCCCATGCGGCGCTTCTTGAACGATTCCGGCTTGCCGAACAGGCGCAGCTCGGTTGCCGGAATCGCCAGCGCTTCGGCAACCCCATCGAACGCGATGCCCTTCGCATCCAGCCCGCCATAGATCACCGCAGAAGCGCCCGGCGATTTCAGCTCCGTCGACACCGGCAGGCCGAGAATGGCGCGGGCGTGCAGCGCGAACTCGCTCTGGTATTGGGAGACGAGCGTGACGAGGCCGGTGTCGTGCGGCCGCGGGCTCACCTCGGAGAACCACACCGCGTCGCCTTTCACAAACAGCTCGACGCCGAAGATGCCGAAGCCGCCCAGCGCAGCGGTGATCTTGGTCGCGATGTCGCGCGAGCGCTCGATCGCCGCCGCGCTCATGGGCTGCGGCTGCCAGGATTCCACGTAGTCGCCGTCCACCTGCACATGGCCGATGGGCGCGCAGAAATGGGTTGCGGTGCCTCCGCTCCGGTCGGAAGCGCGCACCGTAAGCTGGGTGATCTCGAAATCGAACGCCACCTCGCCTTCCACGATGACGCGCGCCTCGCGCACGCGCCCGGACGTCAGCGCCTTGTCCCACGCTTTGGCCGTGTGCTCCGGCCCCTTCAGCCGGCTCTGCCCCTTGCCCGAGGACGACATCACCGGTTTCACGAAACACGGAAAGCCGATGTGCGCGACGGCCGCCTGCAGCTCCTCGAACGAGCACGCGAACGCATAAGGCGAGCACGGCAGCTTCAGCTCCTCCGCCGCGAGCTTGCGGATGCGCTCGCGGTTCATGGTGGTGTGCGTGGCAAACGCCGTGGGAATGACGGTCGCAAGGCCGTCCTTCTCGATGCGCAGCAGTTCATCGGTGGCGATCGCCTCGATCTCCGGCACGACGAGATGCGGGCGTTCCTGCTCCACCAGTTCCCGCAGCGCCCTGGCATCCGTCATATCGATCACGTGGAAGCGATGCGCCACCTGCTGCCCCGGCGCATTGGCGTAGCGGTCCACCGCAATGGTCTCGACGCCCAGGCGCTGCAGCTCGATGATGACTTCCTTGCCGAGCTCGCCGGCGCCCAGCAGCATCACCTTGACGGCATTGGGCGACAGCGGCGTGCCTATGCGCATGTATCTTCGTCCAGCCTGTGCTGACGGACCCGGAAGGTCCGTCAGCGAATTAGTTGAATATCGGCGTGATGACCATGTGACCGGCTAAGTCGCGCATCACATGTCAACAGCGGGGCCGCCAGGCTCTCCGCCAAGGCAACGTATACGGCATCGTAAGCTGAAAGGGCATTCCGCAGGATCCAAATTCGTGCGAGGTACGTTGTGTGCACATGCCGTTCCAGAGCCAGATCGAGAAAATCGTCGAGCGTCCGCTGAGCGGCGCCCGGATCGAGTTCTCTCTCTCGAACCATGCGCCTCAACGTGTGCATGAATTCGATGTCGATCAGATGCGGCGCATGAAGCTCTTCCCCCGCACGCAAAATCACGCGGGTCGCCAGTGCTCCTTTGGCGCTTCTCAAAGTAATCTCCAGCGCCAAAGAAGCATCCAGAACCAGCATCAGCGCCGGTCCCTCTCCTCGCGCAGGTATTCGGTCGGAGACCGCCTAAAGGTTCGGATGGGGCGTGCCTCCAGCCGCTTGCGCATTTCGTCGAGACTGGGACGTTCCGCGAACTTTCTGGCCTCGCGGATCAGAAGATCCGATAACGATACTCCCTCCGTGGCTGCGCGAGCCTTAAGCTTCCTGTGCAACGCATCGGGTACGTTCCGCAATTGAATCATCTTTGACATGTGCGGAACATGCTTGCATGTGCGACGCATGTCAAGGTTTGTTGAGCCAAGGCATCATCGCACGCAAGCGGCGGCCGACGGCCTCAATGGGGTGGGCGGCAGCGCGTTCGCGCAAGGCAGTGAACTGCGTCCGGCCGGAGGCGTTCTCGTCCATCCAGTCGCGCGCGAACTGGCCGGATTGGATGTCGGCCAGCACCCGGCTCATCTCCGCGCGCACATGCGCATCGATCACGCGCGGGCCAGTGCGGTAGGCACCGTATTCCGCCGTGTTGGAGATCCCCCGATACATGCCGGCAATCCCCCGCGTGTGCATCAGGTCGACCAGCAGCTTCAGCTGATGCAGGCATTCGAAATAGGCGAGCTCCGGCGCGTAACCGGCGTTCACCAGCGTGGCGAACGCGGCGCGCACCAGTTCCGCCGAGCCGCCGCACAGCACCGTCTGCTCGCCGAACAGATCGGTTTCGGTTTCGTCGCGGAATGTTGTCTCGATCATGCCAGCGCCAAGGCCGATGGCGGCGCCGTACGACAGCGCGAGCGGCTTGGCGCGATCGCTGACGTCGCGATGAATGGCGATGAGGCCGATGTACCCGTCGCCGCTGACGTAATTTGCGCGCAGCGCGGCGCCGGGGCCGGCCGGCGCCACCATGATGACATCGAGATCGTCGCGCGGCTGTATAAGGCCGTAATGCAGCGCGAAGCCATGGATGAACAGCAGCGCCGCACCGCGTTTCATGTTTGGCGCGAGATCGCGCGCGTAAATCTCCGGCAGCGCCTCGTCCGGCGCGCCGAGCGCGACGACATCCGCCTCGCGCGCGGAATCCGCGGTGCTCAGAACCGGAAATCCCGCCGCCCTCGCCTTGTCGCCGCTGGTGCTGCCCTCGCGGGCCGCGACCACCACGTTCGCGACGCCGCTGTCGCGCAGGTTCAGCGCATGCGCCTCTCCCTGATTGCCGTAGCCGACGATCACAACGCGCTTGCTCCGCACAATCGCCAGTTCGGCATCGGCAGCGGTGTAGGTGGGCATGGTTCTTAAACGAAACGCCCTCGCCCCCGCTTCAGCGGGGGAGAGGGTTGGGGTGAGGGGGCTGGCGAAGAACGCTCCATTGCTGTAACTGCGCGCCCTTTCTCACCATGGAGGCTCTCATGCGCGCCAAGCAGGATTTCAGTTTTTGAACCGATGAGCAAACGCCGGAGGGGATTTCAATAGCGAAGCGCATGTTAAGCGTGGTGATCGCCTGGTGCATGGCGACAAGGAACTGATCGAGAAATTGGGGCGCAACGATCCGTGCCCTTGCGGTTCCGGCAAGCGGTTCAAGAAGTGCTGCATCGCCAAGCAATGCTTTCATCGATCGTCACTGTTATCGCCGCGACTGATACCCCCCTCACCCTGCCCTCTCCCCCACCTGCGTGGGGGCGAGGGTATTTATGGTGAAAGCGCCTCACGCATGGCGGCGACGACCTGATTTAAGTCCGCAGCTTCGATCCACGTCCAATCCGCCATGCGGTTGCGGAACCAGGTGAGCTGGCGCTTGGCGTACTGGCGGGTCGCCTGCTTGGCCGCGGCCTTCGCGTCATCCAGCGCCATGGTGCCGGCATGCACCGCCAGCAACTCGCGCAAGCCAAGAATTTTCGCCGCCGGCGAAGAGGCTTGGAGACCGGCGAGCGCGATTGCCTCCGCCATCGCGCCATCTTCCACCATGCGGTCGAAGCGCGCGTCGATGCGGGCGTAGAGCGCGTCGCGCGGCGGCGCGAGCACGAATCGCGCGAGCCTCAGCCCCGACAGCACGGGCTTGCCGGTTTCCCGCTGCCATTGCGACAGCGGGCGACCTGTGGCCTCCAACACTTCATAGGCGCGCAAGGTCCGTTGCGTGTCGCTGGCGCTGAGCCGCGACGCGCTTTCCGGATCGCGCACCGACAGCTCGGCATGAAACGCGTCGGCGCCCAACGCCTTGCGCCGCGCCATTGCCGTGGCGCGAATCTCCGCCGGGACCGGCGGGATACTCGCAATCCCCTCCGCCAGAACGGCGAAATAGAGGCCCGTCCCGCCGACGAAGATCGGCACCCGCCCCCAGCCGCGCACGGCCTCCAGCGCCCGCGCGGCATCGCTCTGAAAGCGGCCCACAGAATAGGATTCGAGCACGCTCACATGGCCGTACAGCAGGTGCGGCACGCGGCGGACGTCTTCGTCGGTCGGGCGCGCGGTGAGGATGCGCGGCTCGGCATACATCTGCATCGAATCGGCGTTGACGATGTCGCCGCCGATCGCTTCGGCAAGCGCCATGGCGGCCGCCGACTTGCCGCTCGCGGTCGGCCCTGCGATAAGCACGGCGTCTGCCGAAATGTCCGTCATGCGTCCCGGAGAATGATGGGCGCCGCGCGATTTGGAAATGCCCGAGCCGTTCCCTTACGTGCTGAACGTGATTTCCAGCGAGGCGGATGCGCTGGCCGGTCCGTTGCGCGCCGCCGTGGCCGTACACACCGCAGCGGGCGACGTCAGCTGGCTCGCTCCAGAGCGTGCCTTCGACATTCCGTTCCTCGACCGCCCCGCAGAGGTGGTTGTGGCCGCGCGCGCCACGGCGGCCCGGATCCCGGCCGACATCAACATGGTGCCGGCAGCGAACCGGCGCAAAAAGCTGCTCATCGCCGACATGGATTCCACCATCATCGGCTGCGAGTGCCTCGACGAACTGGCGGACATGGCGGGGCTAAAGGCGAAGGTGGCGCCGATCACCGAAGCGGCGATGCGCGGCGAAATGGAATTCGAGCCGGCGCTGCGCGCCCGCGCCGCGCTGCTCAAAGGGGTGCCCGTCGAGGCACTAAAGCGCGTGTACCAGGAGCGCGTGCGGCTCAACCCCGGTGCCGAGGCGCTCGTCGCCACCATGCGGGCGCACGGCGCCGCAACCATGCTGGTCTCCAGCGGCTTCACCTATTTCACCCGGGCAGTGGCGGCAGCCTGCGGGTTCCACTCCGAGCAGGCCAATGAGCTGCTGCAGGAGGATGGCAAATTCACCGGCTTGGTCGCCGAGCCGATCCTCGGGCGCGACGCAAAACTGCGCGCGCTGAGCGAAGCGGTCGCCGAACGCAACCTCGATTTTGCCGACGTCATCGCCGTCGGCGACGGCGCCAACGACCTGGGAATGATCGCGCGTGCTGGGCTGGGCGTAGCATGGCATGCCAAGCCGATCCTCGCCGCAGCCGCCGACGCGGTGATCGCTTATGCCGACCTCACCGCGCTGCTGTATCTGCAGGGCTATCGTTTGGAAGAGCTTCGCGCCTAGGCGGCCTTTTTCCGGGTATCGCTGACGACGATTTCCCCTCTGTCTCGTGCGGGCGCACCGACCCTGATCTCGATATCGTGCCCCAGCGCGGCAAGAAATCTCATCAGCCGTTCCAGCGAAACCTCGGAAAACCTGCCCCGCAAGATCTTCGACAATTCCGGCTGGGTTGCCCCGATCCGCTTCGCAGCTTGCACCTGCGTCAGATCAAGGGCGCTGATCCTACGATGCAGCCGCAGAGCCAGTTCGGCCTTCAGGAAATGCGTTTCCGCATCGTGAAAGCCGAGCTGCAGCCAGACATTGAGTTCCGGATCGGTTGACGGATGCTGCTTGTTCATGATGCTTTCTCGGCCACCAGCTCGCGCAAACGTTTTGTAACCAGGTCAATTTCGACTTTCGGCGTGCGGATTCCGCTTTTCGATTTCTTCTGGAATGCGTGCAGCACATAGACGGCGTCAGCGAACTGCACGGTGTAGACAGCCCGAAATGTTGCCGCTGCACCCTTTTGTCTTAGCTCAGTCACCGCTCCACCATGAAACCCGCTGAGGGTTTTCGCCATCGTGGAGTGACGCTCGCCCATCTGCGCAAGATACAAGGCATACCCCATTTCCTTTTGCACATCCGGGGGAAACGTCATGAAGTCCGCCCTGGAGCGGCCGCGCCAGCGCAGCGGCTTCGGACACCTGTCATTCAGGCATCCAGATTATGTGTGATATCACATAAACTGTCAAGGGCGATTCAGCCCAGCCGGAGCGCCACGAAGGCGAGGTTGCCGCCGCGGTTGAGCAGCATCACTTCGACCTTCTTGCCGGATTTCGCATCGGCGTCGATGCGCTTGGCCACATCGTCCGGCGAATGCACCGGCTGGTTCTGCACTTCCACGATCACATCGCCGGGACGGATCGCCTTCTCCGCCGCCGCGCTGTTGGGATCGACGCCGGTCACCACCACGCCCTGCACGTCCTTGCCGACGTGGAACTTGGCGCGCGCGGTGCCGTCGAGCGGCGCGAGCGACAGTCCCAGCTTCGAACGCTGCGATTCTTTTTGCGGCACCGGCGCGGATTTCTTCGGCGGCGGCGCATTGCCCGAGCCCGGCAGACGCCCGAGCACAACCTGCACCGTCATCTTCTTGCCCCGGCGCAGGAAATCGATGCTGACCTTCTTGCCGATGGGCGTGTCCGCCACCAGGCGCGGCAGCGCGCGCGAATCGCCCACCGCCTTGCCGTCGAAACGCACGATGAGATCGCCATTGTGCAGCCCGGATTTTGCGGCGGGGCCGTTGCTGGAGATGTCCGCCACCAGCGCGCCGGTCGCGCTCGAAAGGCCGAGCCCTTCGGCGATGTCGGGATTCACGGCCTGAACGCGAACGCCAAGCCAGCCGCGCCGCACCTGCCCGAATTTGTGGAGCTGATCGATGACTTCGCGGGCGAGGTTGGAGGGAATCGAAAAGCCGATGCCGACCGAGCCGCCCGAGGGCGAAAAGATGGCCGAGTTCACGCCGACGACTTCGCCGTCCATGTCGAACAAGGGGCCGCCGGAATTGCCGCGGTTGATCGAGGCGTCGGTCTGAATGAAGTCGTCATAAGGGCCGGCCGCGATATCCCGGTTGCGCGCCGACACGATGCCGGCGGTCACTGTCGAGCCCAAACCGAAGGGATCGCCGATGGCGATCACCCAATCGCCGATGCGGGCTTTGTCGGAATCGCCCCAATGGGCGGTCGGCAGCGGCTTCTTGGATTGGACGCGGAGCAAGGCGAGATCGGTCTTGTCGTCGCGGCCCACCAGCTTCGCGGGCAGGCTGGTGCCGTCGTTCAGGGTGACGGTGATCTGATCGGCGTCTTCGATGACGTGATTGTTGGTGACGATGAGTCCCGATGCATCGACGATGAAGCCGGAGCCGAGCGACGTGACGTGCCGCGGCACGTTCTGAGGCCCGAGAAAATCCTTGAACAGATTCTGCAGCGGGGAATCCGGCGGCAGATCGAGCCCCACCTGCGGCCCGGACTTAAGCGTCTGGGTGGTGGCGATGTTGACCACGGTGGGCAGCAGCTTGTTAGCGAGATCGGCGAAAGAATCCGGCGCCGGCCGCGCCACCGCCGCTGTCGGCGCGAGGGCGGCGGCAGACATCGTTCCGACCGCCATGGGCAGGAGCACCGCGCGGACCGCGGCGGCAATCAGCATCGGGACTTTGGAACGCATGCAACGCCTCAGAATCGCGGGGAGCGGCCGCTCGTGGACATATAGCAGGATTCCAGGCCCGCAAGGGCGGCGGAATACACGTTTGCTTGGGAAAGCGGCGCGGCGGAGGCGGGCTGACACCGGGGCATCAAGTGCCTACCATGGGCGCAAAGGCGGGTACCGATGCGAATGCTGATTCGGCTGCTGATGCGACTGTTCTTCCGCGCCAGCCGCGACATGGAACGGGAGCAGCGGCGCCGCCGGCGCTAAATGTAGGCGGTCCATTTTTTATTTCCGCGCCGCAGCGCGCCGGGGAAGGACTGTAACCTTGCGCGTTTTGACGGCGCGAATACTGCCATAAGACACAGTTCACCGCTCTGTACACGGAGTGGTCCTTCGCCTAGTTTCTGCCGCCGTTCGGCAGGGGCTCATCGTGATTTTAAGTGTAGTGACGCGCGCGCAGCAGGCGCTGAAGCATGGTGCATTGGCCGTTTCCGTGGCGGGCTTCGCCACATCGGGTGTTCACGCGGCCGTGGTCATTTCGGTCGACCCGACAACGAACATGAGCTGCTCAAACGGCGTCTGCAAGCCGACGGCAGCGACGGCGAATCTGAATGTCACGGACCTCGCCAACCTGCTGGCGTCGGGCAACGTCAAGGTGGTCTCGGATAGCGCCGCAGAGGACATCAGGCTTGCCGCACCTCTCTCGTGGACCAGCGCAAGCCGACTGACTCTCGATTCCCACCGCTCGATCGCCATCAAGCAGCCTCTTTCCGTAACCGGCACAGGCGCACTGACGCTCAGGACAAATGACGGTGGAAGCGGCGGCGACCTTTTCTTTGAGGGCAAGGCACAGATTGAATTCTGGGATCTGACTAGCGGCCTAGTAATTGACGGGAACACCTACACGCTTGTCCGCAGCATCAGGCAACTCGCCGACGCGGTGAAAGCAGACCCCGCCGGCTCATATGCTCTGGCCAAGCAATATGACGCCGGAAAGCACGGAGCGTACGCGCAGTCGCCGATCTCCACCACGTTTTACGGCAGGTTCGAGGGATTGGGAAATGCCATCTCTGGATTCTCCATGGATATCACGAGGGGGACAGATTCTGCCACGAATTTTGAGGGACTGTTTGCTCAGTCTGCGGGGGCAATCGAAAACCTAGAAATGCAGAACGTGAATGTTACCGCCGCCCACTCTCCCTACCCGGAAACAATTGGTGCACTGGTGGGCCGAAACATCGGTTCCATACGACGCGTCTCAATCACCGGAGTCGTGACAGGTCGAGCAAATGATACTTACGATGACGTGGTAGGCGGCATGACCGGACTAACAAGCGGAACGATCGCGAACTGTCGCTCAACCGCAAGTGTGACAGCCATCCTTTGGGCCGGAGGTCTGGTTGGACAACAGTTCTTCGCCAGCAGCAGCATCTCGGACTCGTATGCGACCGGCCCGGTGAGTGGCGGCGGAAATTCGGGCGGCCTCGCAGCGTACTCGGAGGGATCAATTATCAGTTCGTTCGCGACCGGGGCCGTCGACAACTCTAAGGTCACTCCATACACGACCGGCGAGGTAGGTGGGCTGGTTGGCGAGAATCACGGGGCCATCTCCAATTCATACGCGCGCGGGTCTGCAACGGGCTTTAACGATTCGAGCGCCGGCGGACTTGTCGGTTATAACGACGGCCAGATAACGACGTCCTATTCAATCGGCGTCGTCGGCTCCCCGCCCTGCACCTGTGGCGGGCTGATCGGCGATGACGAGGCGCAGTCGGGCAGTCTCGCGAGTACCTATTGGGATTTGGATACCAGTGGAATAACCGACCCGGCCCGCGGTGCCGGGAATGTGAGCGGCGATCCGGGAATCACCGGCCTGTCCGATGGTCAAATCAGGTCGGGATTGCCGTCGGGATTCGACCCTACGCTGTGGGCAGAAAAGAAGAGGACAAACGGCGGATATCCCTATCTTCGTGCCAATCCGCCACCGCAGTAGCTCCAGTCGCGATGATCTACCTTGCTGAGGCCTCATGAACACCAACAGTGACGGTTGCGCGCGCGCCCTGCGTGCTGCGGGTTTTGCGCTGCTATCGGCGTCCGCCCTATCAATCCCCACATCGGGTGTTCACGCGGCCGTGGTCATTTCGGTCGACCCGACAACGAACATGAGTTGCTCAGACGGCATCTGCAAGCCGACGGCGAAAAAGGCAGTGCTGAACGTCACCGACCTCGCCAACCTGCTGGCAGCCGGCGCCGTGAAGGTGGTTTCCGACAGCGTGGCCCTGGACATCCAGTTCGCCGCGCCGCTCTCGTGGACCAGCGCCAGCCGCCTGACGCTCGATGCGTTTCACTCCATTCTATTCGAGAAGCCAATGACCGTTGCCGGAACCGGCGCGGTCACCATCATCACCAACGATGGCGGCAGCGGCGGAGATTTCTCTTTCGAGAAAAAGGGCCATATTGAATTTTGGGACCTGAACAGCAGCTTGATCATCAACAACGCCGCATACGCCTTGGTCAGCGACATCGCGCTCTTGGCAAGCGGAATTCGCGGCAACCCGGCCGGGAAATTTGCGCTGGCACAAAGTTATGATGCCCGCAACGATGGCACTTACAGCGCGGCTCCAGTGTTAACTCTGTTCACCGGGACATTTGAGGGACTAGGCAATCGGATCGACCACTTGAGCATTAAGTCGCGCAAAGAATCGGGAGCCTTTGGATTGTTTAGCTACGTCGACTCCGGCGGAGAGATTCGCGACATTGGGTTAACCAACATCAACATCCGGGGCACTGCCGAAGGCAGTAGTGTGGCGGGGCTCGCGCCGTATAGCAAAGGAACCATCGTAAATTCCTATGTCACCGGCAAGCTCAGAGCCGGAGCAAATTCTTTTATCGGCGGATTGGCAGGGAATGAAAATGGCTCAATCATCCACTCCCACGCAGACATCTCAATTTCCGCCGATTCTGGTTCGCGTGTAGGCGGACTCGTCGCCCTGATCTATGAAGGTGATGAAATTAGTGACTGCTATTCGACAGGGGCCATTGTTGGCGGTGCAGATTCCGAGATCGGAGGGCTAGTTGGTTTCATTAATGGAACCGTTTCGCGGTCTTTTTCAATGGCTAGTGTGCAAGGCGAGTATGAGGTTGGCGGTCTGGTGGGCAACAACAGCGGCACAGTACGCCAATCCTATTCGAGGGGGAATGTGTCGGGGAGTTCTGGTGATATTGGAGGGCTCTTGGGCGGAGCCGGCACGACCACGACTGAGTCCTACTCCACCGGTTCAGTGTCGGGCGGAACCTATACGGGTGGCCTTGTCGGGTATGATGGTTATTCGGGCGGCTTTGGGAACGATTATTGGGACCTGGACTCAAGCGGCGTCTCGGACTCGAGCAAAGGGGCAGGAAATATTCCGAACGACCCCGGCATAACTGGGCTTACAGACGCGCAGCTGAAATCGACGTTGCCCGCTGGCTTCGATCCGACCATTTGGCGCCAGTCGCCGAGCATCAACAACGGGTATCCGTATCTGCTCGCCAATCCGCCGCCGAACTGAGCGAAGCTATTTCCGCGCCGCAGCGGCGCCGGGGGCGGAGAAGTAGCGGAAGAAATCGCTGCTGGGCGAGGTGACGAGTGTGGTGTTTTCGCCCGGCAGCGCCTCCTGGTAGGCCTGCATCGAGCGGTAGAAGGCGAAGAAATCCGCATCCTGACCGAAGGCGTCGGCGAGAATCTTGGTCTTTTCCGCATCGCCTTCGCCGCGCAAGATGGAGGATTCGCGCGTCGCCTCGGCCAGCAGCACGGTCTGCTCGCGCTCGGCGCGGGCGCGGATGCGCTGATAGATTTCTGATCCTTCGGCGCGGTATTCGTTGGCTTCACGCTTGCGCTCCTGCTTCATGCGATTGTAGATCGCCTGGCTGTTCTCCGCCGGCAGGTCGGCATGGCGGATGCGCACGTCGACCACCTTGATGCCGAAATTGCTCGCTTCCTGGTTCATGTTGTCGCGGATGTCGCGCATCAGCTCGGCGCGCCGCGCCGACAGCACGGCGGCGAAATTCTGCGAGCCCAGCACCCGGCGGACGTTGGAGCTGAGGATCGAGGTCAGGCGGATCTGCGCGGTGTCGAGATCGTACAGCGACTGATAGAACCGCAGCGGATCGAGAATCCGCCAGCGCGCGAAGGCGTCCACCACCAGCCGCTTCTTGTCCTGCGCGATCACCTCTTCCGACGGCGCCTCGAGATTAAGCAGCCGCTTGTCGAGGAACACCACGCTCTGCACCCAGGGGATTTTGGTGTGCAGCCCAGGGTCGGTGACGATCTCGCGCGGCGCATTGAACTGCAGCAGCAGCGCCTGCTCCGTCTGGGTGACGGTGTAGAAACAGGAGAGCCCGAACAGGAGGAGCAGCACCGCTGCGATGCCGCCGGCGAACAACAGGGTGCGGCTCATTGGCCGCCTCCACTGTCGCTGGAAACGGCGGGCGCGGCCGCGGAGGGCGGCGTCACGGTCACGCTCTCCGGCGCGTTGCGGCCGAAGGCCTGCGGCGGCAGATACGGAATGATGTTCTTCGCCGCGTTCTCGTCCACGATCACCTTGTTCATCGGCGCGAACAGATGCGCCATGGTCTCCAGATACATGCGCTTGCGGGTGATTTCCGGCGATTTGCGGTATTCCTCGTACACCGAGGTGAAGCGCTTGGCCTCCCCGCTCGCCTCGGCGATCGCCTTCTGCTTGTAGCCTTGCGCCTGTTGCACGATCTGGGCGGCCTGGCCGCGGGCCTCCGGAATGATCTTGTTGGCGTAGGCTTCCGCTTCGTTGCGCATGCGCTCCTGGTCGGCGCGCGCCGCCTGCACGTCGCGGTAGGCGGAGATCACTTCGAGCGGCGGATCGACCTTCTGCATCTGCACCCGGGTGACCGTGACGCCGGCACCGTATTCGTCCAATGTCTTCTGCATCAGCTCGCGCACCTGGATCTGCACCGGCTCGCGGTCCTGCGTCAGGATGGGCTCGATCTGGTTCTGGCCCACCACTTCGCGCATGGCGCTTTCCGCCACCGCCTTGATTGCCTGATCCGGGGTGTCGACGTTGAACAGGTAGGCGCCGGCATCCTTGATCACCCAGAACACGGTGAAGTTCACGTCGACGATGTTCTCGTCGCCCGTCAGCATGAGGCTCTCTTCGGGAACGTCTTCGGTGCTGGTCTGGCCGTTGGCATCGGTGACCTGGCCGTAGCCGATGTTGATCTGGTTCTCCTTGGTGACTTCCGGCGTCTCCACCGTCTCGATCGGCCACGGCAGGTGGTAGTTGGGACCCGGTGCCGTGCGGGCGATGAACTTGCCGAAGCGCAGCACCACGCCCTGCTCCCGCGCGCCGACGAAGTAGATGCCCGAAAGCAGCCACACCACGACGACGCCGAGTAGGATGATCAGCAGGCTTCCGGTGGTGAAGCCGCGGCCGCCGCCGGGCAGAAACCGGCGCAACCGGTCCTGGCTGCGGCGCAGCAGGTCTTCCAGATCCGGCGGGCCGCCGCCTCCGCCGCCGCCGGACTGCGGCGCGCGGCCCCATGGCCCGCGATTAGACCCGTTCCCGCCTGACTGGTTCGTCCAGGGCATGACACCGATGGCTTTTGCGGAAATCCCGCGCGCGCCCCAGCGCTCGCTTGGTTCCGAAAATCCGGATCGTTATATGGGTCTATTCATTGTGGCGCAACGAAGCGAAAACCGCATGGCTGTAACGCGAGACGACGTGCTGAAAGCCCTTGGCGGCGTGACCGATCCGGCGACCGGCGGAAGCGTCGCCGCGGCGGGCATGGTGGAAGGCCTGGTGGTGCGCGACGGTCACGTGGGATTCTCGCTGGAAGTGGCGCCGCAGCGCGGCCGCACCGCGGAGCCGTTGCGCAAGGCTTGCGAAGAAGCCGTCGCGCGGCTGCCCGGCGTGCTTTCCGTGACCGCCGTTCTGACGGCGCACCAGGAATCGCGTCCGAAGGCGCGGCAAGGTGGACATGCGCAACATGCGCCGCAACGCCTCGGCATTCCCGGCGTGCAATCCGTCATTGCCGTTGCCAGCGGCAAGGGCGGCGTCGGCAAATCAACCGTCGCCGTCAATCTGGCGCTGGGCCTCGCGCGGCTGGGCATGCGGGTCGGGCTGCTCGACGCAGACATCTACGGCCCCTCGGTGCCGCGGCTGCTGGGCATCACGCAGAAGCCGGTGAGCGACGGCAGCAAACTTCAGCCGATCGAGAAGTTCGGCCTCAAAGCGATGTCGATCGGATTCTTGGTCGGCGAAGATGCGCCGCTGGTGTGGCGAGGGCCGATGGTGCAGAGCGCGCTGACCCAGATGATGAACGACGTCGCGTGGGCGCCGCTGGATGTGCTGGTGCTCGACATGCCGCCGGGCACCGGCGATGCGCAGCTCACCATCGCGCAGCGCGTGCCGCTGAAAGGCGCGGTCATCGTATCCACGCCGCAGGACATCGCACTGATCGACGCGCGCAAGGGGCTGGCCATGTTCCGCAAGACGGAAGTGCCGGTGCTCGGCATCGTGGAGAACATGAGCGTGTTCGTATGCCCGCACTGCGGGGAGGAATCGCACATTTTCGGCCATGGTGGCGCGCGCGCCACAGCCGCGGAGATGAATGCCCCGTTCCTCGGCGAAATCCCGCTGGTCCCCGCGATCCGCGAAACCTCGGATGCCGGAACGCCGATCGTGGCCCTCAAGCCCGACAGCAAAGAGGCGCAGGCGTTCCTTGCATTGGCGACACAGGTTGCGGAGAAAATCGCGCTGCCGCAACGCGCGGCCCCCAGAATCGTGATTGAATGACCGCGAACAGGGTCATCTCGTCGCTGGGCTTATCCCGCCGATCCATGCGGACCGAAATGCCCGGACATCGCTCCCGTCGTGACGTGCGTCATAACGCATTTCAGTGATCGTGTCGCAGGCCCAATGCACGAGATTCCCAGCTATTCCGTGCGCCATTACTTCAGCGTGAGTTTGAAGAGCGTGCCAAATCCGAACGTCCCGCCGGCAGTGGTCGTGCCGTAGAGGGTTCCAGCTCCGTCGCTTATGAGCTGACAAGCGGGCCCGCTTCCATCTGTTCCATCGAAGGAGTGAAGCACCTTAAACCCGCCGTTCGGCTTTAGCTTGAAAATCGTGCCGAGACCGTTGGCCCCTCCCGCAGCGGCGACACCATAAAGCACCTTGCCGACAAGGATAACGCCCGTCGGGTCCGCGCCGTCGATATCGTCGAAGGTATGAACGATAGTCTCGACGCCGCTATGGGTGACTCTGTAGACCGTGCCGTAACCTCCGGAACCTTCCATGCCGCCCCTGAGGGTCGTGCCGTACATGTTGCCGTGGTCGTCGATGACCGGAACGTCATTGGGTTGGCTGCCGTCGGCAGTTTCCCAGCTAAACGTGTGAAGCACAGTCTCTGCGCCCCCCGATGCGATCCGGTACACGACCCCGACATTGTCCGTACCGCCGGCATAACTCGCCCCGTAAAAGTTGCCTCTATTGTCGATCGCGAGTCCACCGCCAGGATTCGCGCCGTCAGTTCCTCCGGCAAATGCATAGACCAGCGTTTCGGCCCCGCGGGGCGTTACTTTGAAAACGGTCCCAAGATCGCTGCTGTTTCCACCTTTGTAAGTCGTCCCATACATGTTGCCTTTCGCGTTCGCGACGAGGGCGGACATGGGAAAGCTTCCATCGCTGCCGCAGCAAATGCCCTGGAAGGTATAGAGTATTTTTTCGGCACCGGTGGGCGTGATCTTGAAGACGATGCCCAGCCCATTCTCTCCGCCGGCTGACGTTGTCCCGTACAGATTACCTTGGGCGTCGGCGATGACGCCGCCTTCAGGCTTCGAGCCATCGCCGCCGGCTCCGCTAAAAACGTGCAGCGACGTTACCTTGCCGGTCGCCGACACCTTGAAGACGGTTCCGAATTCGTAGGCGCCGCCTGACTTCGTCGCACCAAAAATGGCGCCGGAACTGTCCCGCACCAGAGTCCCGCGCGGACCGGTTCCATCAGGCCCGCCGGTAAAGTTGTAAATCACCTTGAGCGATGCGGCCTGCGCACTGCCGGCAAAGATCAGGAGTATTATTGCTGACCCGAGTGCTGCAACTCTGAAGAAAACGTAGTTCATCGCACTCTCCATCGGTACAGCCCCCGACCGGAATTTGTCATGCCCGCGGTCGCGGTGTAGCACAATTCTCAGCCCAAAACCGTCTCCGCCGAAGGCTTGGACACGAACGCCGTTCGGCTCTGCTGGAAATCTCAGGAAACCTCGGATGCGGGAACGCCGATTCGCGGTACCCAACCCCGACAGCGCGGAAGCGCAAGCCCTCCTTGCATTGGCGCCACAGGTTGCGGATAAAATCGCGGCGCCTCAGCGCGCGGCCCCCAGAATCGTGATTGAATAACCGGATGCCGACGCCGAAGCCGCAAATCCGCAACGCCTTCGCCACGCCGATTTGCATCCATTACTTACCGGTGGCGACGGAAGTGAATGCCGAATTGCGCCCGCTCGTGCTCGACCAGATGCAGGCCGACACCGGCGGCACCGCGACCAGCTGGCGCTCGGCGACCGATTTCGAGAGCTGGGGCGGCGTCAGCGCTGAGACCCTGTTTCGCATGCTGCGCGAACTGGCCGACAGCCTGACCGCCACCCGCGCCGGCGGCCGCGTGAGCCTCGATTGGAAGATCGGCGCGTGCGCGGAAGTGCGGCAGAAAGGCGAATCGCTCGCCGTGGCGACGCGTCCCGGCGCGTTCTGGGCGGGCGTCTACGTCATCGACGACGGCTATGCGAAATCCGACGACGAGACGCTGGGCGGCGAGTGCGAGCTGATGGATCCGCGCGGACACCTCTCGGGCTGTCTGCCGCCGCATCTGGGATTTCGCATTCCCGGCGGCGCGACGGCGGGCATGAGCGAAATCATCCGGCCGCAAAGCGGATTGATCCTGATGCATCCGGGCTGGATGGCGCGCGGCGAGCGGGAATTCGGCGGCAACGGTCAGCGCATCACGATCGAATTCGAACTCGCGCTCCCCTGACGTCGTGCGGAGTCCTACTGGATTCCCTTGACCAGCGTTACGGTGCGATCTCCGACTTTCCACGTCTCGCCCACCTTGCGGGGCGCCGCCGGCCGGCAGAACGGGTTGGCCATGTTCGCCGGCTCGGGCTGGGTGGTCAGGCACACCTGCCCTTTGGCGACTTTCCACGTTCCCTTGAAGGCCATGGTGCCCTGCTTGCCGGTGAGCGTGCCATCCGCCTTGTAGTAGATCTTGGTCTGGACGCCTTTGGCGTCGGTGGCGATCGTGGTGTTGCCATAGCGGGACGACATCACGTCCTCCGCATGGGCAAGCGATACGGATGCAGCGGCAATCGTTGCGGCAAGAAGCAGTGTGCGCATGTTCCCCTCCAAAATTGCAAAATCGATTACGCGTTGTAGTTCAGACGCAGGCCGGGTTTCGGCCAGTCCATGGCGACAAGCTTACCGGTTCCGGAAGCGGTGATATAGGCCGTCCGCATGTTCCTTCCGCCCCAGCAGATGTTGGTGACGAGCGGATCGGGCAGCGGGGTATGCTTCACGCGCTTGCTGCCGGGCCAGAAGGTGGTGATGCCGCCCGCCAGGATGGTGGCGACGCACAACGCGCCGTCGGCCTGCACGCCCAGCGAATCGAAATAGCCGAGTCCGGGATAGGCGCCGACGAACACGCCCGGCGTGAAACCCTCCACCTTTCCCGCTTTGCCTGATTTAACCAGCGGCAGCGACCACAGGCGTCCGGTAAACGTCTCGGCGTAGTAGACGGTGTTGCCGTCCGGCGACAAGCCGACCCCGTTTGGCGTGATCAGTTCCCGCAACACCTGCACGATCTTCGAGCCGTCCGCCTTGGCATAATACAGCGCGCCATGCGTGCGCCCTTTTGCTGTGGTGCGGCCGTAATCGGTGAACCAGAAGCCGCCCTCCTTGTCGAACACGATGTCGTTCGGCCCGATGAGGCGCTGGCCTTCCCAGGAGTCGTAGAGCACGTCGACCTTTCCGCTGGCGATGTCCACGCGCTCGATGCGACCGCCGACGTGATCCTCCGGCGCGTGTCCGGGGATGCTCAAGCCCTGCCGCCGCGTGTAGGTGAAGCTGCCGCCATTGTTGCAGACGTAGAGCGCGCCGTCGGGGCCGATGGCGAGGCCGTTGGGACCACCGCCCGGCCTGGCGACGGTCTGTGTCTTCCCGTCCGGCTTGACGCGGGTGATTTTTCCGGCGGCGATTTCCACGACGATAACGGAGCCGTCGTCCATCGCCACCGGCCCTTCCGGAAATTTCAACCCCGTTGCGATCTCGCGAATGGTCATGGCGTTCTCCAAATTGCGCGCATACGAGGCTACCGCACCGCCGGATTGCGAAAAAGCCGAATTCCGTTCAACGCCGCTCCAGCGTGACGAAGCTGAAGGCGAGGCCGCCGGTTTCCGAGGCTCCGTGATCTTCGCGGAAGACCTCCTTCCATTCGAAGGCATTGAACGGCGGCATGGAAACGTCGCCGTCGAACGCGGCATGCACTTCCGTCAGGTACACGCGCCGCGCCTGCAGCAGCGCCAGCCGGTAGAGATCGGCGCCGCCAATCGCGGCGATTTCTTCCGGCGCGTCCGCTTCCGCCCGCACGAGTGCGTCCTCGAAGGAGTGCACGAGAACAGCGCCGTCCGCCACGAATGTGCGGTCGCGCGTCACCACGATGTTGGTGCGGCCGGGCAGCGGTTTTCGCGGCAGGCTGTCCCACGTCTTGCGGCCCATGATGCAGGGCTTGCCCATGGTCACCGCCTTGAAGTGCCGCATGTCGGCGGGAATATTCCACGGGATCTTCCCATGCTGACCGATCGTCCCGTTGTCGGCTTGCGCCACGACAAGTGAAAGCGTCGCCGTCATCGCTGCGCCAACTTCGCGAGAACCTCGCCGTCCAGCCGAAACACCGTCCAATCGGACAACGGCTGGGCGCCGAGCGCCTCATAAAAACCGATGGACGGTTCGTTCCAGTCGAGCACCGCCCACTCGAACCGCCCGCAGCCTTCGCGGACAGCGCGCCGCGCGAGGTTCACGAGCAGCGCCCTGCCGATCCCGCGGCCGCGAAACGGCGGACGCACGTATAGATCTTCCAGGTAGATGCCGGATTTCGCGAGGAAGGTCGAATAATTGTAGAACCACAACGCAAAACCTGCCGGCTCGCCCTGCACTTCCGCCACGTCGCAGAACACCCGCGGCACCGCCCCAAACAGCGTGGCCGCCACCTTCTCCTCGGTCGCTTCCACCGCGTGCAGCAGCCTTTCGTATTCGGCAAGCTCGCGGATGAGCGACAGGATCAGTCGCTCGTCGCCCGGCTTCGCAGCGCGAATGGCAATTGCGTCAATGGCTTGGCCGCTCAATTCGAACTCCCCTGCCCGGGCGAGGTTAGGCCAATCCCGCATGGATTGGTAAGGCGGCAAAAACTGTGTTTCACTCCCCGGAGGTACGGATGGGGAAGGAGCCTCTGCATGAACGGGCTGTTCGCCGGCGCCATCGCGCTCGTCTTCGTCGCCGCGTCACCGGCTTATGCCGAGAAGCACGAGCAACATGGCGGGACGGGCCATCCGTCCGGTGCGCACATGGCGGCACCGTCGCATGGCGGCGGCGTGCGCGAATCCCGGCCGCGTCCGATGGGCGGGATGGCGATGCATCGCGAGCGGCCGGCCTCCCACGAACATCGCTCGTTTTCGGTTCGCGAGCGCATGTCCGCTCATCATCACGCGGCGATGTCGGCGCATCGGATCGGGCATCGGGCGACCGCCGCGCGCCATGCAGCTGCGCATTTCCGCAATCTGCATCGGGTCGTGCATGCGCGCCACCGCTTCCATGCCGGTGCCTATCGCCGGCCGCATGGCTGGTACGCGCACCACTGGCGCCTCGGACAGCGGCTGCCGCGCGCCTGGTTCGTACGTGACTACTGGATCACGGACTGGGGCCTGTACGGCCTGTTCGGGCCGCCCGACGGCCTCGTCTGGGTGCGCGTCGGCCCCGATGCGCTGCTGATCGATCCGTATACGGGCGAGATTGTCGAGATCTATTACGGCGTATTCTGGTGATCGCGACTGCGTGAGTTCTGTTGCGGGAGTCGGTCCATTCGCCGCTCGCGACAAATCGATACACAAAATCCAGAGTTGCCGCGAAACGCTCTGTCGCGTCAGAACATTTCAATCATGTAATAAGCTATTTGGAGGCTGAAATGGCCAAAGCCATAATTCCCGCATTGGCGGCGAGCCTGATTCTGCTTGGTGCTAGCGCCGCGCAGGCGGGCGACAGCACTGCCGGCGCGCATCCAATGCGAGTCGCCGACAACGACACCGATAAGAGCATGGTGGTGAAGAAGAAGCCGAACGGTGCGGAGGTCCGCAAGACCACGACCGAGCGGCCGAATGGAACCGAGGTTCAGCGCAAGGTCATCGAACGGCCGAACGGCAGCATGACGAGCCGCACCGTCCGCGAGCGGCCGAACGGCAACACCGTCATTCGCAAAACGGTCCGCGCGCCGCGCCGTTTCCGGGCTGCAAGGCCGTGGATTGCACCGCGGGGATTCACGTTCCGGCGCTTTAGTCTGGGCGAGCGCGTGCCGAGCGTGCTGCTGGCTGCGACCTACTTCCTGATGGATTATTCGCTCTACAGCCTCGAGCCGCCGCCGCCGGGATATGTGTGGGTGCGCGACGGAACCGACGCCGTATTGGTCGATCGCTACACCGGCGAAGTCGTCCAGGTCGAATACGACGTTTTCTATTGAGCGCTGTTTTCCGGCAGCCATGTCCCGGCGAAACCAATCGCCGGGACATTCTCACACCGCGACTTCCGCCTTGATGTGCGGGTGGGCCCGGTAGTTCTCCAGCCTGAAATCGTCGCGCCCGAAGGCGAAGATGTCCTTCACGTCCGGATTGATGCGCATGACCGGCAGCGGATAGGGCGTGCGCGACAGCTGCTCGCGCGCCTGCTCGACGTGATTCAGGTAAAGGTGCGCGTCTCCGAAGGTGTGGATGAATTCGCCCGGCTCGAGATCCGTCACCTGCGCCACCATCATCGTCAGCAGCGCATAGGACGCGATGTTGAACGGGACGCCGAGGAAGATGTCGGCGGAGCGCTGGTACAGCTGGCAGCTGAGCCGCCCATCCGCCACATAGAACTGGAACAGGCAGTGGCACGGCGGCAGCGCCATCTTCGGCACGTCGGCCGGATTCCACGCCGTCACGATCAGCCGCCGCGAATCCGGGTTGCGCCTGATGTCGGCGACCGCATTGGCGATCTGGTCGATAGTACCGCCGTCGGGCGCTGGCCATGAGCGCCACTGGTGCCCGTACACCGGTCCCAATTCGCCGTTCTCGTCCGCCCACTCGTCCCAGATGCGCACGCCGTGCTCCTGCAGCCAGCGCACGTTGGTGTCGCCGCGCAGGAACCACAGCAGCTCGTAGACGATCGCCTTGGTGAACAGCTTCTTGGTGGTGAGCAGGGGAAAGCCGTCCGCCAGGTCGAACCGCATCTGATGGCCGAAAATCGACAGCGTCCCGGTGCCGGTGCGGTCGCGCTTCTCCACACCCGTCTTGAGCACCCGTTCCATTAGATCGAGATACTGGCGCATTCCGGCCGGCGTGCGATTCCCGCGCGACTCTACCCCACTCTGGCCTTGCGCAACGCCTCGTTTATTCGCACTTGCCACCCCGGACCTGTGGATCGAAAGCGATCGATCACATCCCGGTCCAGACGAAGTGTGACCTGCTGTTTCGTGGGCGCCTTCTGCGGTCCCCGCTCACCGCGTCCGCGAACAAGCGCTGCCAGTTCCGGAAAAGCATCTAGCGGCTTGAAATGGCGGATGTCTTCGGCGGTCAGCTCTCGAACTTCACCTTCGGCATCAGTCAGCGGTTTTCTTTTGCTCATAGTTTCTCATCTCCTTCTCATTTGCCTTACGAAAGCTGATGACCCGAATGCCGCCGTCAATTGGCGTGTGGCACACGACGTGGAGCCGCTCGCCTATGAAACCCAACGACACTCTCCGCAATTCCGGATAAGGAAAACGAATGTCATCGTGCGTCTGACACGTTTCCCAATCGAATTGCTCCACCAATTCGAACGGCAGGCCGCGATCTTGAGCGTTCCGCTCGCTTTTGGCCGGGTCGAATTCGATCTTCATTTAATTGTAGTGACGAAAAGACGAATTGTCAACGGACAGCCGCCATGCCGGTGAGCTTGCGTCCGCGCGCGGCGAGATAATCGTACAGCGCGCTTATCTCAGCATCGGTGAGACGGCTTATCCGCACCCGCGCCACGGCCGACATCATGGGAAGCTCGCGATTCCCGGCCGCCTTGCCCGTGTGCATGAACTTCAGAAAATCGGCCCGGTCGTAGGAAGCGACCACCGAAAGGTCCGGCGGTCGCGGGCCGGGAATGCCCTCTGGTCCACCCGTCAGCGCCGTCATGTGGCACTCGCCGCAAGCGGACATCGCCAGCTCCCGGCCCCGGGCATAGCGTGGACCGAGATCGAGCGCCCGCTTCTGCATCCCGAACCAATACGCATCTGCGTGCGCCTTTCCCGCCAGCACCCCGACGCGCAACATCAGGCCGAACGACGGGCTGGGAATGTCCGCGCCAGCCGGTTTCAGCGAGCGAATGTAGGAGATGATCGCGGTGACATCCCCATCCGGCATATATTGGAAGGCATCGGCGGGCATGGCCTCTGCCACGCTGGTGCCGTCCGGCCGGAGACCTTTGCGGATGGCACGGTCGAAATCGGCATCGGTGAATGTTGCAGCAAGCCGCGT
>DIZC01000127.1:0-191 GCA_002429315.1 Alphaproteobacteria bacterium UBA6038 | reverse complement strand
GGTGAGCATCTGTGGGGCCGAAACAGGATCGACAGACGTGTAAAGGCAGACTCTTCGCCCGGTATGGTATCCGCCGTTATCGGGCTAATCGTACAGGTGCCAACGATAACGAAATGGCCCTCGCTGCCTAACCAAGGTTAGACAAGCGCGGTTTCGGGGAGCGCACCGGGCAACAGAAGCGCTCCCCACTT
>DIZC01000021.1:1109-19935 GCA_002429315.1 Alphaproteobacteria bacterium UBA6038 | reverse complement strand
TGGCGCTTGGCGATCAGCGGCCGTGCGATGGAGGTGCCAAGCAGGTAGGCCCCTTCGTATAGCGCGTTAGCTCGGAACATGGGGAAGACGTAGTCGCGGACGAATTCCTCGCGCAGGTCTTCGACGAAGATGTTTTCCGGCCTGATGCCGAGCAGCTCGGCCTTCTTGCGCGCCGGCTCCAGCTCCTCGCCCTGTCCCAAGTCGGCAGTGAACGTGACGACCTCGGCCTGATAGGCCGTCTGCAGCCATTTCAGGATGACGGAGGTGTCCAGCCCGCCCGAATAGGCCAGCACGACTTTGCGAACGCGATCGCGGCTCACGGCGCTCTCCTCAAGCCTGGCGCGCGACTATAGACTGAAGGGCGGCGACACAACGGGACGCCATTTTGAATCTGCCGTTCAAGCTGCTCGATCCTGCCAAGTTCCGCGATCCCGCCGTCACCGCCACGGGCGCGCCGCGCGCCGCCGTTCCGCTCGAGCGGCTGGACACGTTGTGGTTCAACACCGGCTCACTGTGCAACATCGAATGCGGCCATTGCTACATCGAAAGCAGCCCGACGAATGGCCGCCTGGCCTATCTCACGACGGCGGAGGTGGAACGCTATCTCGACGAGATCGCCGCGCTCGGCTGGCAAACTCGCGAGATCGGTTTCACCGGCGGCGAGCCGTTCCTCAACCGCGACATCGCCGAAATGCTTTGGAGCGCCTTGGCCCGAGGCTTCGGCGTGCTGGTGCTCACCAATGCGATGAAGCCGATGGCGCTGAAGCGCCGCGCGCTGCTCGCCTTGAACGCGGAGTTCGGACGCAAGCTCACCCTCCGCGTAAGCCTCGATCATTACACGGCTGCGGTTCACGATGCGGAGCGAGGGAGGGGCAGTTTTGCCAAAACCAGCGAGGGCACCGATTGGCTGGCGAAGAACGACTTCAGGATCGCCCTGGCCGGCCGCCATTTCACCAGCGAGGACGAAGGGGGACTGCGCGCCGGCTTCGCGCGGCTCATCGGCGAGCGCGGCTGGCCGGTGGATGCTTACGATCCGGGCCAACTGGTGATCTTCCCGGAGATGGACGGAAGCTCCGACGTTCCGGAAATCACCACCGCCTGCTGGGGCCTCCTCGGCAAATCGCCCTCGGACGTGATGTGCGCCACCAGCCGCATGGTGGTGAAGCGCGCCGGCGCCGCGCACCCGGTGGTGCTTTCCTGCACGCTGTTGCCCTATGATCCGCAATTCGAGCTGGGACGCACCCTGGAGGAGGCGAACCGCACGGTCGCGCTCAACCACCCGCACTGCGCCAAATTCTGCGTGCTCGGCGGCGCCAGCTGCAGCGCGAAGCCGTAGCGGTCACCACGTCCCGCCGTCCACGCGGATAATCTGGCCCGTGACATAGGAAGACGCGTCGCTGGCGAGATATAGCGCGGTACCGACAATCTCATGCGGCTGGCCGAAGCGCTTCAGCCCAAGCGACTGCTCGTAGGCCTTGTTCTCGCGCCAAACGGTCGAGACATCGGTGAGGAACGGGCCGGGCGCGATGCAGTTCACCCGCACCGTCGGCGCAAACGCCTTGGCCAGCGCCACGGTCATGGCATTGATCGCGGCCTTGGCGCCGGAATACGGCACCGTGTGCGGCTCCGGTTTGAACGCCGCGGTGGACGACAGGTTGATGATCGCGCCGCCGTCGTCCTCCTTCATGCGCTCGCCGATGAGGACGGACAGCCGGAACGGGCCCTTGAAGTTTACGTCCAACACCTTGTCGAACAGCGCTTCGGTGGTTTCCACCAGCGACGGCGCGAGCGGCGACATGCCGGCATTGTTGACCAGAACATCCACGCGGCCGAACTGCGCGTAGGCTGCTTCGGCGAGACGGTCATTGTCCTCCCACTCGCCGACGTGCGCCGCGAACGGCAACGCGCGGCGGCCGAGCGCTTCCACCTCGCGCGCCGCCGCTTCGCAGGCCTCGAGCTTTCGGCTGGCGATCACCACATCGGCGCCGGCACGGGCGAAGGCGAGCACCATCTCACGCCCCAGCCCGCGCGAGCCCCCGGTCACGACAACAACTTTGCCGGTGAGGTCGAATGAACCACCCATCCAAAAAACCCTTTTCTCTTTTATGCAATAAATGGAACGTCCGATTCGATTACGTCTATGAAATCCAACTTTGAATGTCGCAAGAAGGTCGTAAGAGCTCGGTAACGGCGTGCTCTTTCCGGATGAGGGCCAATGATGATTGCCTCAATGGGGCAGTTTTCACCTAAGAGGGAATGCTCAAATATCTTGATATAGGGAATCGAGACACCATCCCTGTGTCTAACATGGATCACGTGCTGCTGGTTGCCGGGCCGTCCCGTATTCATGATTAGGCCCACGATTCTCGCTTCGGATTCGTCGCGGAAATATTCGTCCTTCAGCATGCTCGATATCCGCCAGAATGGATCAGCGGACCTTGCTACATCGACATGGGAAAGGTCGTCCTTGGCCATACCCTCGATCATTGACTGGGCGACGGTAGCAAGCGTCTCGTAGTCTGTCTTGAATCGGCTCTCAGGTGCGTCCTCCGAATACACCACCCTGCTCGAGAGGTAAACAAAATCAGGGAATTTCGTATTTTCCGCCTTAAGTAGCGGAACAATTTTGTGCGGATTTAGTCGGATGGCATATCCGCCGCGTCGCCCATATGTCGCCCAGTGCAACAGACCGCCGTTTCGGTACGACTTATGATCTGGATTGCAGCAGAATCCGGAAAATACAAATGGCCAACCCAAAGTCTCATACGTGGTTTTGTACATGGCATCTACGATGACGCCTGCCTCGTGAAGCGCGAGGCTAGATAAATTTACGCCATGTTCGAAAACAAATTGCTTGTTGACCTTCCAAGCAGCGAACCTCCTGTGAATTGCCTTATGGACGAATTGAATCAGCGACTCTCGGGCGGCATAAAACTCCTTGCTGTCGTTCAGAAACTGAAAATGCGTAGCCCATAGGCAGGTGCTCTCCAGAATGCCGTAAAGACCCTCCGGTGTTGTATAATGAAATATACGTTCATGTTCTGAGAAGTCGGGGTCAAGATCGTTGGTCATACCCTTTAGCCCGGAATGCGCGCTAGTTCTTGCGAGCGGAGTTGGGCCAGACGTTCGCTAGCGCGTAGTTTCACACTCTCGCTTTTGAGCTGGCCGCAGGCGGCCATGATGTCGCGGCCGCGCGGCGTGCGCACCGGCGACGCATAGCCGGCGCGGTTCACGATCTCCGCGAATTTCTCGATCTGCTCCCAATCCGAGCATTCGTAGGGCGCACCGGGCCACGGATTGAACGGAATGAGGTTGATCTTGGCGGGAATGCCGCGGATGACGCGCACCAGCTCGCGCGCGTCAGCGAGGGTGTCGTTGACGCCTTTCAGCATCACATATTCGAAAGTGATGCGCCGCGCATTGGAGAGGCCGGGATAGGCACGGCAGGCCTGCAGCAGCTCGACAACCGGATACTTCCTGTTGAGCGGCACGAGGATGTCGCGGACCTCGTCGCGCGCCGCATGCAGCGAAATGGCCAGCGCCGAGCCGATCTCCTCGCCTGCCCGCCTGATCATCGGCACCACCCCGGCGGTGGAGAGCGTGATGCGGCGTTTGGAGAGCGCAAGACCATCGCCGTCCGCGACGATGGCGAGCGCCGCCTTCACGTTCTCGAAATTGTAGAGCGGCTCGCCCATGCCCATCATCACCACATTGGTGAGGCGGCGGTTCTCGCCTGTGCTCGGCCAATCCCCCAAGGCATCGCGCGCGACCATCACCTGGCCGACGATTTCCCCCGGCGTCAGGTTGCGCACCAGCCGCTGGGTGCCGGTATGGCAAAAGCGACAATTGAGGGTGCAGCCGACCTGGGAAGAGACGCACAAGGTGCCGCGGCCGGGCTCCGGGATGAACACGGTTTCGAACTCGACGCCCGGTCCGCCGCGCAGGAGCCATTTGCGCGTGCCGTCATTCGAAATCTGTTCGGTCACCACCTGCGGCCGGGCAAGCGTGAACCGCTCGGCCATGTGCGCGCGGAAATCCTTCGCGAGGTTGGTCATGCTCACGAAGTCGCGTGCGCCATGGACATAGATCCAGTTCCACAGCTGGCGCGCGCGCATGGGCGCGGCCTTCTCCGCCACGCCGGCTTCGACTATCGCCGCCTTCAGGCCCTCGAACGGCAGGCCAATGAGGTTGGTTGGGAACATTGCGTCAATATAGGTGTCAACCGGCTGAAAGGGCAGTGGCAATCGGCAATCGGCAATCGGAAGAAAGCTTTCGGATAAGACCGAATAGCATTTTTCCCAAATCTTCGCTCTGCCGCAGGATCGGCTCGATGGCTGCTTCTGTCGTGACCTCGATTTCGCTTGCCAGTATGAGATGGGTTTCCAGCTCCTTGAGCGAGCCCTGCGCTATCCTGAGGAACTGGACATAGGAGTCCCGGTTCTACCGGCCGTAACCCTCCGCGATGTTGGCTGGAATCGATGTTGCCGCGCGCCGGGCCTGCGATGTCAATCCGTACAGCTCATCCCTGGGCCAAGTCCGCGTCAGGCGGTAGACGTTTTTGGCCAGGTCCAACGCGTTCCGCCATACGCGCAGGTCGCGATACTCTCCTCCGTCGCCTCCACCCGATTGCCGATTGCCGACTGCCGATTCCGTCACATTCCGCAGGATTGGTGAATCCGGTCGAGCGCGTCAGAGATGCCGGAAAGGTCATAGGTGTCGCGGGTTAGCGTTCCGCGGCGCGAAGTGCCGGCCACGACGGCCGTGCTGCCGTTGCGCATGGCGCCGAGCAGGCGATCCTCATCGGACGGGTTGAGAACCCAGGCGCCGCCGGCATTCGCCTCGTTTTTGGTGAAGAACGCGAATTTCGCCGAGCCCACCTGTACCGTGACCGTGCTGCCGTCGCGATATTGATAGCCAGGCACGATCTCGGCTTCCGCCTTGGACCGCCGCTGCGGCCAGTCGTTGATCAGGAAATAGGTCGGATCGCGCTTCGCGCGTGCGGGCTCCTTGGATTTCGGCTCGGAAAGCGCATAGCAGACCCTCAAATCCCCGGTCCCGCGGGTATAGGCCGACCAGTTCTTGAAGGCGCCGAGAAAGGTGGGGCGATCCGCCGTGTGGCTGGTTCGGGAAGCTGCAGGCGCAACAGCGGCAACAAACACGATTGCCACCGCCAGTCGCGCGATATTTTTCATCTCCGCTCCCCGCCTATGGCGACACCAACGTGTTCACGGCCCGCATGTCACCGCGGGCGGGCGGAAATTAGACGGGCGCGCGGGGCTTTGTCCATGCAGACCCGATTTGCGGCCTTCCGCTTATGCAACTTCCCGCCGGGCCGGCGCGTTAGAAATCGGGTGGCATAGAGATTGCGAGCGGCAGGTGATGTTTCGTCGCGTCATGGGCATGATTGCACTTGCCGTCGCACTGTTCCCGATTTGCGGCGACGGCGCGGGGAGCTAGGCTTTCCGCCGGACGATTTCCTCTTCCACATCGCGCAGGCGGTCCTTGCCGAAATAGATCTCGTCATCGACAAAGAACGTGGGGCTGCCGAAGGCGCCGCGCGCCACCGCGTGTTCCGTGGTCGCCATCAGCTGTTGCTTCACCTCAGGCGATTGCGCCTGCTCCAGCAGCGCGCCGGCGTCGAGGCCGGATTCCGCGAGCGCGGATCGGACGATCTCCGGCTCGTCCATTTTCTTGGGCGCTTCCCACATATGATGGAAGGCTACGTCCGCGTACCGCGGCAGATTGCCGGAGGCTTGCGCCGCCACCGCCATGCGCATGAGCAGAAGCGTGTTCACGGGAAAATGCGGATTGAACTGGAATTGCGTGAGGCCGTGCCGCGCGATGAAGCGGCGCGTTTCCAGCATCTCGTATTCCATTTTGTTCTTGACGCCGCCGAACGCGACCATCGGCGGCTTGTTGCCGGTGAGCTTGAAAATCCCGCCGAGCAGGATCGGCACGTAGTCGAATGTCGCGCCGGTGCGCTTCTCGATATCCGGGATTGCTTTGTGGGCGAAATAGGCGTTGGGGCTGCCGAAATCGAACAGGAATTCGACGCGCATTACCAAGTCTCCCGATACGGTCGCAGATCGAGCTCGAAGGTCCATCCGTCGCGGGCTTGCGTGTGCAGGTACCAATAGGCATTCGCCACGGATTCCGGATCCATCAGTTGGTCAGGCTCGAGTTTCGCCAGCGCGGCCTCGCCGCCGCGCTGCTTGATGCGTTCACGTACGAACGCGGTGTCCACGCCGGCATCGATGATGAGGTGCGCGACGTGGATGTTCTTCGGCCCCAGTTCGCGGGCCATGCTTTGCGCCACCGCGCGCAGGCCGAACTTCGCGCTGGCGAACGCCGCATATCCCACGCCGCCGCGTAACGACGCGGTGGCGCCGGTGAACAGGATGGTGCCCTGGCCGTGCGGCAGCATGCGGCGCGCCGCTTCCCGGCCGGTGAGAAACCCGGCATAGCAAGCCATCTCCCACACCTTGCGGAACACCCGCTCGGTCGTTTCGAGAATCGGAAAATTCACGTTGGCGCCGGGGTTGGAGATGCACACCTCCAGCGGCGCATGGGCATCCGCTTCGTCGAGGAACGCGGTGATGTCCTCTTCTTTCCGGGCATCGAGGCCACGCGCGAGGCATTGGCCGCCTTCCGCTTCGATTTCTCTCTTCAGCTTCTGAAGCTTCTCCGCTGTGCGGCGGCCGGCGAAGACAGCATAGCCCTCGCGCGCAAAACGCCGGGCGATCGCCGAGCCGATGAAATCGCCCGCGCCGATAACCGCGCAGGTCGCATTGCGCTTTTCCATCTCACTCCCTCAAGCCATAGCCGGTCTTGAACAGCCGCCAAACGATCACGGCAAGGACAGCAAGGAGCAGTAGCGTCAGCCCGGCGCCGAGTGCTTCCGGCACTTCCTCAAAACCGATCATCGAATGGCGAATGCCGTTGATGAAATAGAAGAACGGATTGGCCCAGGCGATCCAGCGCAGCCATTCCGGCAGCATGTGGACGGTGTTGAACACACCGCCCACGAAGGTGAGCGGGGTGATGAAAAAGATGACCGGCATGGTGAGCTGTTCGAAATTGTTGGCCCACAGCCCGACGATAATGCCCAGCAGGCCAAAGATGGTCGCAACGCTCACGATCCAGAATAGGAATTCGAAGAAGTTTCCGATCGAGGTGGCACCGAACAGCAGCCCGATGATCAGGATGCCGATGGCTGTGATGACCGAGCGGACCACGGTCATGGCGAGAAGCCCGACGATCATCTCCACATACGAGAACGGCGCCACCAGCGCCTCCTCGATGTAGCGCATGAAACGCTGGAAGTAGATTTGCGAAGAGGCTTGCAGGAACGCGGAGCTCACCACGTTCATCAACAGAATACCGGGCAACACGAACTCGATATAGCGATGGCCGCCGATGCTGATGACGCGGGTGCCCACCACATACCCGAACACGAAGATGAACATAAGCGCCGAAATCCACGGCGCGATGAAGGCCTGCGTCGGCACACGCATGAGCCGAGACAATTCACGGCGCATGATGGTGCCAAGCCCCACCCAGTTGATCGTCATGGGTGGCATTGGCGCCATGATTTCGATGTCGCTGGGAGCGCTCATGCGGCACCTGAAATGTGGTCGGGCTCGGCGCCCGTTGCTTCGAGATACACGGCTTCCAGATCCCCGGTGGTGAGGAATTCCGCCTTTGGGCCCTCGCGCACGATCTTGCCGCCGTTGATGATGGCGATGGTGCGGCACAGCCGCTCTACTTCTTCCAGGTAATGCGAGGTAAGCAGGATGGTTTTGCCGTCGCGGTTCAGCTCCTGGAGATAGCGCCACAGGTCGCGGCGCAATTCCACGTCCACGCCCGCGGTCGGCTCATCAAGGATCAGCAGCTTGGGATCGTGCACCAGCGCGCGTGCGAGAATAACCCGCCGCTTAAGCCCGCCGGAAAGTTCGCGGAATTGCTTCTTGGCGTGCGGCACCAGATCGAAACGCTCGAGCAGCATGTCCACGCGCGCATGGCGCTCGCCCGCGCGCAGGCCGAAATAGCCGCCCATCCAATCGATGATCTGGGTGGTTTTGGCAAAGGTGTCCACGTTGAACTCCTGTGGGCTGAGCCCGATCAGCCGGCGGGCCTCGCGATAATCCTTCACCGCATCGATGCCGAAGATCTCGATCTTGCCGGAAGTGGGCTTCGCAATGCCAGTCATGCAGTGAATGGTGGTGGATTTGCCGGCGCCGTTCGGCCCCAGGAAGCCGAAGAAATCGCCGGGCGCGATGGTCATGGACAGGTCGTCCACGGCGACGGTGCCGCGGCGGTAGACCTTGCGCAGATGGGAGATGCAAACCGCGGGCGTGGTCATGGGCGGCGGACTATAGCCGCCGGGAATCGGAAAACAGAAGCCGGAAATCGGAATGCCCTGCTATAAGGCGGCGCATGGACAATCCAATTCTGGTAGAAGTGACGCGGGGACCGCTGGTGGAAAGCGTGCACCGAGGGGCGGTCGCCATGGCCCGCGCCGATGGAACGGTGATCGCTTCACTGGGCGATGTGGAAAGGCCGGTCTATCCCCGCTCCTCGCTCAAGCCCATTCAGGCGCTGCCGCTGGTGGAGTCCGGCGCGGCCGAGGCCTTCGGTTTGAGCGACGAGGAGATCGCGCTCGCCTGTGCTTCGCATTCCGGCGAGGCGATGCACACGAGCCGCGTGGCCGGGTGGCTGAGGAAGATCGGCTGCAGCGAAGCCGACCTCGCCTGCGGGCCTCATCCGCCGCGTTACGAGCCCACCTGGATCGAAATGGTGCGCCACGGCTACCGCGCCTCGCGCGTCCACAACAACTGCTCCGGCAAGCACACGGGGTTCCTGACTGTGGCTCGGCATTGGGGCATCGCGACGGACGGATATGAGCACCACGATCATCCGGTGCAGCGTGCCGTTGCGAAAACACTCGCGGAGCTTGCCGGGCTGAAAGGCGAACTCGCTTGGGGCATCGACGGCTGTGCCGCGCCGAATTTCGCGCTGCCGCTCGCCGCGTTTGCGCGCGCGCTGGCCAAGCTTGGCGATCCCTCCGCGCTCCCGGAGAACCGGGGCGCAGCCGCGCGCCGCATCGTACGCACCATGATTGCCCATCCGGAACTGGTCGCCGGCACCGGCCGCAGCGACACCATTCTCATGCAGGCGGCGTCGGGAAGGGCAGCGACCAAGGCCGGCGCCGAAGGGTTCTATGCCGCCATCGTGCCCGAAGCAGGACTCGGCATCGCCGTGAAGATCGACGACGGTGCCGGGCGGGCGGCGGAAACCGTCATTGCCGCGATGCTGGACAAGCTTGGGGTGCTGCCAAACCTGACGCCGGCACGGGCGCTGGTGCGCGCGCCGGTGCTCAACACCCGCAACGAGGTCGTCGGCGAGCGGCGGCCGGCGGCGGCGCTCAACGCGCTCGAGATGGAGGCGCTGAAGGCTCAGGAATGGCCCTGAGCCTTAGCGGCCGCCGCGGCTTTGTCTGCCTTTTCCATAGCCGGGGTATAGGCCGTAATGCTGGAAATGGGGCAGCGCTGAGGCCCGGCTCCGAACTGATTGACGATCACGTCGTCACCCGGCGACATGCAGCTTAGATCCATCGAACCCGGCGATCGAAAGCCCACGCGTTCCTTGAAGGTGACATTGGGGCAGTAGCTCATCAAACGGACTTTGAATTTCTTGTGCAGATTGTCTTCGACGATCAGCGTGTAATTGTCCGGCGCATTCCAGCTGTAAATTTCGCCGAAACGCAGACAGGCGCGCGGCGCAGATTCTGTCGGCCTGGGCTGAGCGGCTGCGGACACACAGCCGAGCGCCGCAAGAGCGGCCGCGGCCAGAACGGTTTTCCTCATGGCACGTATTCCTTCGGGATTGCACCCTCCGTCGTAACAATACCCGATTTTGCCAAGGGGCTTAACGCGAACGGTGCGGCTTGGCGCGATCCACCGGGGTGCCTAAGCTGCCGCGAACCGCCATTCGCCTTGAAGGAGAGTCCCATGAAAGCCGCCCTTTGCACCCATTATGGACCGCCCGAAGAACTCGAGCTGCGCGATCTTCCCAGCCCGAAACCCGGCAAAGGGCAGGTGGTGGTTTCCGTAAAAGCCTGCGGGGTGAATTTCCCCGACGTGCTGCTGATCCAGGACAAGTATCAGTTCAGGCCGCCGCTGCCGTTTGCACCGGGCGGCGAAGTGGCCGGCATCGTCAAGGAGACGGGCGAGGAGGTGACAAGCGTCCGCCCCGGGGATCGGGTGGCGGTGTCGATCGGCAGCGGCGGGTTTGCCGAGGAGATCGTAGCGGATGCGCGGCGCTGCCTGATGGTTCCCGAGAATGTGCCGTTGGACGTGGCCTCATCCTTCATCGTCACCTATGGCACCTCTTGGCATGCGCTGACGGACCGCGCGAACTTGAAACCAGGCGAGAATCTTGTGGTGCTGGGCGCGGCCGGCGGCGTAGGCCTCTCCGCCGTCGAGATCGGCAAGGCGTTGGGGGCGCGGGTCATCGCCGGCGCGTCGTCACAGGAAAAGGTCGATCTCGCCAAAAGCCGCGGCGCCGAAGACGGATTCGTCTATCCGAAAACGCCGCTCTCGCGCGACCAGCAGAAGGCGCTTTCGGAGGAGATCAAACGGCTGACCGGCGGCCAGGGCGCCGACGTGCTGTACGATCCGGTGGGCGACGACTACGCCGAGCCCGCCCTGCGCGCGATGAACTGGAACGGGCGGTACCTGGTGATCGGCTTTGCCGCCGGGAATATCCCGAAGGTGCCGCTCAATCTCACGCTGCTGAAAGGCAGCCAGATCGTCGGCGTGTTCTGGGGCGCCTCCACCGTGCGCGATCCGCGTCATGCGCAGGAAAGCTTGCAGAAGCTCATGGGCATGATCGCCGACGGCAAGCTTAAGCCGCACGTCTCGGCGCACATTCCGCTCGCGCGCGCCGGCGAGGCAATCCGCCTGCTGATGGACCGCAAGGCTCAAGGCAAAGTCGTGGTGACGATGGAATAACGCTCATCTCAGTTCCGACCACAGCAGCAGGCCGACGGCAATCGCCATCAGCCCGGCGGCGAGCCAGCCGAGTACTTTCAGCCAGCGCGGGAGCACCAGCTTGTCATCCTTGCGCGAGACCACCAGCATCATCGCCAGCATGATCGGCACGGCGATGACCCCGTTGATCACTGCGGTCCAGAACAGCATCGCGATTGGATCGACCTTGGACAGCGTGAGCACTGCGCCGGCCAGGGTGGCTGCGCTCACGATGGCGTAGAAGCCAATGGCGCGGCTCGCCGGCATCTCCAGGCTGCCCTTCAGGCGAAACGCCTCCGCCACGCCGTAGGCTGCCGATCCGGCGAGCACCGGCACAGCCAGCAAGCCGGTGCCGATGATCCCCATCGAAAACAGCGCGAAGGCGAAGGTGCCTGCGATGGGCCGCAACGCCTCGGCCGCCTGCGCCGCCGTATCGATCTTGGTAATTCCATGCGCGTGCAGGGTCGCGGCCGTGGTCACGATGATGAAGAAGGCGACCACGTTGGAGACTGTCATGCCGGTCCAGGTGTCGACGGCGATGTGCCGGAACGCCTCTGGACTGAGCGATGCCTTCGCCCGTCGGCGATAGCTGAGCCGCGATTCTTCCGCTTCCTCCGCGGCCTGCCAGAAGAAAAGATAAGGGCTGATCGTGGTGCCGAACACCGCAACGATGGTGAGCAGCGCGTCGCGGCCGAATGCGAAATCCGGCAACACCGTCGCGCGCAGCACCGTCCCCCAAGGCACGTGCACGCTAAACGCCGTCGCGACGTAGACGAATAGGACGAAGGTCAGGAATTTCAGATACCCCGCGTAGCGGTGATACGGGATGATGATCTCCGCCACAAGGCAGAACACGCCGAAGGCGATTGCGTAAGCGACCGCCGGGCCGCCAATCACGAGGCGCAGCGCTGCCCCCATCGCCGCCAGATCGGCGGTAATGTTGATGGTGTTGGCGACGACGAGCAGTGCCACCAGCGCGAGCAGTACGGAGCGCGGCAGACGTTTCGCGATGCTGCGCGATAGACCTTCACCGGTGGCCCAGCCGATCGACGCGCTGATGATTTGAATCGCCGCCATGAATGGCAGCGTGAGGAACATCGTCCAGGTAAGCGCGTAGCCGAACTGCGCGCCGGCCTGGCTATAGGTGGCGATGCCGCTGGGATCGTCGTCGGCCGCGCCGGTGATGAGCCCCGGCCCGAGAACATGCCACAGATGCGGAGGCCATCTCTTCACGCGCGCAGTCCCGATTCGGTGTAAAGTAGAGTAGCGCAGACGCGTCCGGGGAAGAAAAATCGCGCAAGCCCCTGATTGTTCAGCGCGGTGAATCCTGACATGAGAGGCACTCGAACCATCTGGAGCAGTGCATGTGTAAGGTTCTCCTTCTTCTGCTGGCCATCTTTGCAATCCCGACACTTTCCAGCCCCGCGCCTGCAGCCGTGATGTTCATACCGGTCATCATTCCAATTCCCGTGCAGGTGCCGAGCGCCCAGACTGGCGGCTACAGCAGAATTCATAAGGTGGCAGTGATCTCTGCAATCGGCTCGCGTTTCATCATTCAGAACAACGGTTTCTGGGGAACGAAGAGGTACCCGTTGGATATCGCCGCTTGGAAAGTGGATGACACCATCGAAGGAATGATGCGCAAGTACCTCGGTAGCCGCTTCACCATCGTGAGTGTCCTATTCGATCGCAGACCGCTCGCCTCGCTACCGAACGGGCCGTGGGACAATTCGACAGGCGGGGTTCGCAAGCTACTGTCCGCAGTCCCAAATGAGGGCCTGGATGCCTTCATTGTGGTGCGCCCTGATCTCGAATACCAGGCACCGGGTATCAGCGGTTTGGGCCTCCAGAACGGCACCGATTTCATCAACGATGCCGCCCCGGTCATCTGGGCCAACTACGAGATCGATGTCGTGGACGCGCATACCTATGTTACAATTGCCAAAGCATATTCCCGCGTAAGTCTTCATCGGGGACAGCCCGACTCGTTTGCCGGACTTATTGCCGATTCCAGCCTCAAGACAGACAAGATCATTCTGGACGAGCAGCAGGAGAATTTGCTTCATGCGCTGACAAATCGGCTTGTAACGGCTTCGCTCATCGAAACCCTACGCTCGTTGCAGTTGGGCGTGACGTTGCCGGAGGTGGGCGCTCGCGTGCTTGTGCCGATCCCTCCGGATAAAGCGCCCTATCCCGACATCAAATCGGTCGCCATCGTTTCTGGCATTGGCGACTCGCTCGATTTCGAGCGGTTCGCCACGATATTCGGACGGAGCAGCAAACTCATTCCCGTTCCCGAATGGCATCTCGATGCGCTGGTGGAACACGAAGCGCGTTCCGCACTCGCACCTCAGTTCACAATCAAAGACGTCGCGGTTGACCGCGCGGCTTTTGCGCATGCCTCGCTGATCGATTCGGACGGCAAGCCGAATCCACAATTCCCGGGCCTCTCGCCCACACCGACCGTTGACGCCTATCTGGTCTTCCTCAAGCTGCGCGAACCGCTGAGCGACATCATGATGACCGGAACAGGACTCGGGATGCGGCACAATGCTGTCGCTTCGCAGACCGGAATATTCGCGTTTTACGCGGTGGCTCTTCTTGACGCGCGTACGCTGAAGATCATTGGGGCGACGTCCGCTGTGACTAGTCCTGAATTTCCTGCATCAAAACCCTTGCTGGACGTTGAGGATTCGCTTTGGCCGGACAATCCAGCCTCCCCAGTCCCGGCGCAAGCAGCGCAAATTCAGAAGACGATCCGAGACATTCTGGTCGATACCTGCCATGAGAGCATGCTTCGTCTGGGGCTCACTGGCATGATGGTAGACGGTGCTCCGCCACCCGTACCTGTTGCGAGTCTCGGAAACATCCAACAGCAGCAGAGATAGGAGCACGCATGTCGATACTGGGTTGGATTGTTCTTGGGCTGATCAGCGGGTTCATCGCAAGCAAGGCGGTGAGCGGGCGCGGCTCCGGCTGCCCGACGGATATCGCGCTCGGGCTGCTTGGCGCCATCGTGGGCGGCGCGCTATTCTCCGCCCTTGGCCATCACAATGCGATGGAATTCAACCTGACCTCGATGGTGATCGCCATCATCGGGGCCGTGCTTGTTCTGTTGATCTGGCATGCGCTCACCGGCCGCCGCGGTCTGCGCTAGCGGAGCGGTGTCGCAGCTCATTCGGCCTCTGTTTTCTGTTCACACGGCAGGTCGCGACGCAACCATCTCCTGGAGCGCCGCCGCGATCTCTTCAAACACGGAAATCCAGTCGTCCGGCCGCTTTTGGCGGAACAATCGCACGGTCGGATACCAAGGACTGTCGGCGCGCCCCAGCAGCCAGCGCCATTCCGGTACGTAGCGTAGCGCGATCCACGTCGGCCGTCCGAGGGCCGCCGCCAAGTGCGCAACCCCGGTATCTGACGTGACGATCACATCCAGGTTTGCCATGACCGCCGACGTATCGACGAACGCATCGGCGCCATCGTCGAAGGGCGGCCCTGGCGTCTCCACCTGCATGCCGGCCGGCAGGATATGAAGCTGCTCAAGGCTGTGGTGCTTCTGCAGGCTTATGAGATGGACTCCGGGCACCCGTGAGATTGGGTAAAATGCGGTCAGCGGGATTGAGCGCCCCGCATCGATATTTCGCGCGGGATTGCCCTGCCAACAGATGCCGACTTTAAAATCCGCCGGCAATGTCTTGCGCCACCTTTCGGTTCGTTCCGGATCGCGCGCAAGATGATCGACACAGGAGGGAATGGAAGCGAGCTCGGTTTTGAACAGGTAGGGCAGGCTCATCAACTCGCATCGGTAGTCGGCCGTGCCGATTTCCGCCGGCGAGGAAACGCTGCGCACACCCAGCGAGGCCGTCCCGAGAATCCTGTGAAACCGCGCCGGTGCGGAGAGTGCAACCTGCGCCCCTTGCGCCACCAACAGCGGCAGATACCGGCAGAACTGAACCAGATCGCCGAACGCGCCGTCGCTGTAGACCAGAATGGATTTCCCGCCGAGGCTTTCGCCCGACCAGTAGGAGATTGAGCGCAAGCGCGGGTCCAAAGCGCCCTCGTCCGATCGCAGGCGGTATTCGAAATCGGCAAAGCCTTCCGTCATGCGGCCCTGCAGGAGTTCGAGCGTGCCCCGGCTCTGGCGCGCCTGGTGGAGGGCGGGGTCGAGGGCGATTGCGCGGTTATAGCTGGCAAGCGCCTCATCGAACCGGCCGAGATCCTGCAGCGCAAAGCCGAGATTGCAGTGAGCGATAGCCTGGTCGGGCCGGAGCGCCACCGCCCGTTCGTAATCCGCCAACGCGTCCTCGAGCCGGTTCAGCTCGCGCAACGCATTGCCGCGATCGTTGAACGCGGCAAAGTGGTCGGGCTTGAGAGCGATGGTGGCGTCGAAGCTGGCGAGCGCCGCCTCGGACTGCATCATGCGCAGCAGCGCGTTGCCGCGATGGTAATGAGCGGCGGCGAAATCCGGCCGCAGCGCGATGGCGGTGTCGAAACTCGCGATGGCCTCTTCCAGGCGGCCGAGACTTCGCAGCGCCAGCCCGCGGTCATGGTGGGCTCCGGCGCTGCCCGGATTGACACGCGTGGCAAGCGCGAGCCAGCTTTCCCCCTGTTCGGGCGTGCCACGCTGCAGGCAAAGCACCCCGAGCCCGTGGGCCGCCGCGAAATGCTGCGGCGCCGCCCGCAAAATCGATCGATACAGCTGCTCGGCTTCATGCAGTTGCCCGCGACGGTGCAAGGCCACCGCTCGTTCGATCTCCGTCTGCAATTGCATGAGCAGGTTTGTCCCAAAAAAATGCGCTGGACGGTGCCGAAGACTACCATTCGCGCTGGATGATTGCGCGCCTGCTCTGCGACTGGGCCGCCGTCGTAAAGATGAGGACCGCAGGGTGTCGAAGTCTCAAAGTAAACGACGGCATCGGGGCACAGTGGTGCTGACCCGCACAGTGCGCTGACCCGTAGGACCGTTCTTGCGGGACGTGCCGGCCTGCCCGCGGCACGACGCGCCTTCGCCGCTGACGACACAGCCTCGCCGATTGCATACGGCGCGCTCGCGCAGAACCCGCTGGCCCGTGCGTTCGAAAGCGCGCCCGCCGAGCTGCCCTCAGTCGCCTTGGTGGGGCCGAATGGCGAGCGCAGCATTGCGGATTTGAGGGGCTGTACGATCCTGATGCCGCTTTGGGCGGAATGGTGCGGGCCGTGCCTGAGCGAAATTCCGGATTTTGCCCGGCTTCAGAAAAAATACGGCAACGGCAAATTCGCCATCGTGCTGGTGCTGACCGGGACTCAGAAGAAGATGACGCCCGCAGCCGTCGGCCAGATTTTCGCTTATCTCCACGCCGAAGTGTTCGAACCGCTGATCGAATATCACCTGGGAAGCCGCCTGATGCGAGCGATGGCAAAGAACGGCAGCCACTATGCCATTCCCTGCAATCTGCTGATTGCGCCGGACGGTCATTGCGTGGCTCGCGAGTTCGGACTGAAGCAAAGCGACGACGAAGCGCAATCGGCAAGCGCCACGAAGTCCGCCATGATCGCTCGCGCGGAAGCCGGCGATATTCTGAGCCTCTGGGGCAAGCCGGCCGGAGAAGAACTCGCCGCGGCCATGGCGAACGGCTTTCTCGGTTAGCGTCGCTTCATTCCTTGTCCAGCGCAGCGCGAATTTCAGCGGAGGACATACCGATGCTTTCGCCGGCATCGCTCTGGGTGCGACCGGCATTGCGAAGGGCAACAAGGCATCACCGCGCGAGCCAAGGCCTTGGCTTGCCGTGCACGTGATTTCGGCGTAAGGGCATGGCGGTCCCGGCGTTGGTGGCCCATAGAGGGGGCGAGTTGCGCACCTTCGCACCCAAGCAGACTCTGCAGCAGGCCCACGAGGCGGCCCGCATCTCGCCTTCGCGTGCCCACGTCCCGCAACGCAGTGTGCAGCGAACCGAATACGCCTATCAGCAATCTCCGGCTCGACATCCCGCCTTTGATTTGACGCGCATTCCAACCCACGCGAGTTTGCCCCTTCGGGTTCAGGCGAAGCTGACGGTCGGGCAAACCGACGATCCGGCGGAGCAGGAAGCGGACCGTATCGCCGATCAGGTGATGCGCATGCCGGAACCGCAGACGCGCCCTGACAGCAGGCTCGATCCTGGGCTCGCTCCTGCACAGAGAGACGTTGCGCCTTCGCCGCCAATCCAGACCAAATCACTCGGGGCAAGCGAAAGCGCCGGCTTCGACGCGCCGCCGATCGTCCACGACGTGCTGCGCTCGCCCGGCCGCCCGCTCGACGCCGCGACACGGTCCTTCTTCGAGCCGCGGTTCGGACGCGATCTCAGCGATGTGCGCGTGCACGCGGATGATAAGGCGGCACATTCCGCAGCGGCGATCCACGCGCGAGCTTACACTATGGGTCGACATATCGTGTTTGGATCGGGCGCATACGCACCGCAAACCGATGCCGGACACAAACTCGTCGCGCATGAGTTGGCTCACGTCGCCCAGCAACAGGCGACGGTCCAACCTGCGCAACGGGCTTCAAATCTTGCCGCAAAGGGCGGTGCAAACGATCACGTTGCAGCGCCCGTCGCTTCCCCAATACAAACGATCCAACGTCAGGCGCAGACTTCTAAATTCAGCGCTCGCCATGTTCCGTCAGGTAAGCTCCAAATCGAATTTCATCAAGGCCTGCCGGAGGCGAAGGGGTTCACGGAGGATCAGGATCGGTATCTATTCAACGCGATACTCAACGCAAAAACGGTAACGATCGCGGGCATCGCTTATCAGGGCTACGACGACATCCCCGGGGTCGGCAAGATGCCCCCAGCGACATTGGCGCAGGCGCGCGCGACCAGCATCCGGACCCACATACAGAACCTGCTCAGCAATCCCTACTATGGCGTTGCATCCGATCTGGTTCCGGAGTTGATGGCGAAAATAGTGACGCAGTCAGCAGTGAAGACACGTTCGCGATTGCTCGGCCGAACCGAGGGGGCCGTGGTCAGTTGCAAATAGAGAAATTGTTGAGCGCATTCTCTGGCCTCCGTTCTCGATTCCAAAATGCGCGAGCTTGGCGCCCGTCCGCCGAAAGCGTCTTGTCATGGAAGGTGTGCCGCGTAGATGGATCAGCGAATTCGCAGAAGCAATCGGCGACAAGAATGAGTTCAGATCAAATAGAAGTAACGCGCCAGAACGTAGGAACCGATTATGACCATCCCATTGCCGACAAAAAACCGCACATAACTTTCATGTGTGAGCCATTGTTTCCAATGTGGAACAGCCTTTAGACCAATCCAGACACCGATCATTTCCCAATGTCTCGCGTAGATCAGGATCGGGAAAACGATCAATTCGATAACTCCAAGGACAAACGCTTCAAGCCAGTCTCGCTGCGCTCTTTCGGGGTGAAAGCCAGAGAAATCGAGCGCTACGTTCCACCAAAAGCCATGGAGAGCATGCGCTGGTGAGGTTGCGATCAGAACATCGCGATCCTTTCCAGGGCAATGATACTCCAAATTTCGCATTACAGCCAGCAGGTATCGAATCGTAACCTGTAACGCAAACGCAATCAGCAGGTAACTCCATATGCTCTGCGGCCAAGGAACATCAGCCGGCGAGTCTGTGCTGACCGTGATGTTCATCGTCGAGTCTCGAGATTACATGTTCTTCGGTACATAGATTTCCCCGCCGCCCTGTTTGAATTCCTCGGATTTCTTCGCCATGGCCGCGCGGATTTCGGCGGTCGACATTCCGTCGTTCTGACCGCGCGCCGCGTCGCGGACTTCCTGGCTGATCTTCATCGAGCAGAATTT
>DIZC01000021.1:0-916 GCA_002429315.1 Alphaproteobacteria bacterium UBA6038 | reverse complement strand
CACATCGAGCAGAAATGCGCCACTTTCGCGCCGTCCGCCGGCAGGGTCTCATCGTGGAAGGCCTGCGCGGTCTCGGGATCGAGAGCCAGCGCGAACTGGTCGCGCCAGCGGAACTCGAAGCGCGCCTTGCTCATCGCGTCGTCCCAGATGCGCGCGGCCGGATGGCCCTTGGCGAGGTCGGCCGCGTGCGCGGCGATGCGATAGGCGATGACGCCCGCCTTCACGTCGTCGCGGTCGGGAAGGCCGAGATGCTCCTTGGGCGTGACGTAGCAGAGCATGGCGGTGCCGAACCAGCCGATCATCGCCGCGCCGATGGCCGAGGTGATGTGGTCGTAGCCCGGCGCCACATCCGTCACCAGCGGGCCTAGCGTGTAGAACGGCGCCTCGTCGCAGGCCGCCAGCTGGCGCTCCATGTTCTCCTTGATCTTGTGCATCGGCACGTGGCCGGGGCCTTCGATCATCACCTGCACGTCGTGGCGTTGGGCGATGCGGTTGAGTTCCCCTAGCGTATCGAGCTCCGCGAACTGCGCGGCGTCGTTGGCGTCGGCGATGGAACCGGGGCGCAAGCCATCGCCCAGCGAGAACGACACGTCGTACTGCTTGAGCAGCTCGCAGATCTCTTCGAAATGCGTGTAGAGGAAGTTCTCCTGGTGGTGCGCCAGGCACCATTTGGCGAGGATCGAGCCGCCGCGCGACACGATGCCGGTGACGCGCTCGGCCGTAAGGGGAATGTGCGCCAGGCGCACGCCGGCATGCACGGTGAAATAATCCACGCCCTGCTCGCATTGCTCGACAAGGGTGTCGCGGTAGATCTCCCAGGTGAGCTCCTCGGCGACGCCGCCGACCTTCTCCAGCGCTTGATAGATCGGCACCGTGCCGATCGGCACCGGCGCATTGCGCACGATCCATTCGCGGA
>DIZC01000028.1 GCA_002429315.1 Alphaproteobacteria bacterium UBA6038 | reverse complement strand
GGGGAGGGGGACCGCCGAAGGCGGTGGAGGGGGCGACGCCGGCTTCCGCAGTGCCCTTGCCGCGCCGCGTTCGGTTGCGATATGACTACTGTGGTCACATCGAGCGATCCTCATGAAGAACATCCAGCTGCGCGATGCCAAAGCGAATCTGTCTGCGGTGGTGGACGAAGCCACGGCCGGCAAACCCAGCGTCATCACGCGCCACGGCAAGCCGGAAGCCGTCGTCCTGGGTTACGCGCAATGGAAGAAGCTGGCAACCGCGCCATCGTTCGGGCGGCTGCTGATGGCGGCGCCGCTTGAGCCGGGGGACCTTCGGGCGCGCAGCCGCAAGACTCTGCGCAGCCCTCGCTTCTGACGGATGTACCTCGTCGATACGGACGTGATCTCCGCGGACGCGCCCACAAAGCATCGCCTGACCGGCCTGCTCGACTGGATGGATGCCAATTCAGAGCGGCTTTATCTCTCGGCCATCGCGGTGGCGGAGATCGAGGACGGCATCGCCAAGGCGCGGCGCGAAGACGCCGGCCGCAAGGCATCCCGGCTGGCGCAATGGCTGGATGGGCTATTGCATCTCTACAGCGAACGCGTGCTGCCATTCGACCTGGCGGCCGCCCGGGTTGCCGGGCAATTTACCGATCTGGCGCGCAGCAAAGGTCAGTCTCCCGGCTTTGCCGATATCGCCATCGCCGCCACTGCAAAGGCGCACGGGCTGATCGTCCTCACCCGCAACCTGAAGCACTTTGCGCCGTTCGGAATCCCCGCCCGCGACCCGTTCCGGGCACTGCCGGAGTAAAGCAGGGCAGCTGCCCCTTGATCCGGTCGCGATAGTTGAGCGACGCCGCCTTCACCGCGATCACGACTTCGCCCGCGCTTGGCTTTGGCTCCGGCTTCTCGGTTTCGCGCAGGTTCTCGATGCCCCACGCCCGCTGAATTTCCCACGCCTTCATGGCGAACTCCTGAACCCTGCTTCCGCGAGTTTAGCGCAAGAAGGCGATCGTTCCGAATTGACATACCGGCGTCTCTCTGTATATGTCTAGACATATGGCAGAGAGAACCACCGTCCGGCTGCCGGAAGAGCTCATGCGGCGCGCGAAACGCAAGGCCGCATCGCAGGGCCGCACGCTGACGGCGCTGATCGAAGACGGCGTGCGTCGCGTGCTGAAAGAACGCGATCCGCCACCGGGGCAGCGCGTCCTGCCGCCCGTCTGCACGGCCACGGGAGGGCCTGCCCCTGGAATCGATATCAGCAACTCGGCAGCAATGCAGGAAATGGACGATCTTGAGTATGTCGAGCGCATGAAGCGCTTCTGATGGTCCTGCCGGACGTCAACGTTCTCGTCTACGCCTTCCGCGCCGACGATCCGCATCATGCGCCGAGCAAACGCTGGCTGGACAGTGTCGTCCGGAGCGAGGCGCGTTTTGGAATTTCGCGACTTGCCTTGTCGGCGGTGGTGCGCATCACGACCAACCCGCGCGCATTTCCAGCGGCGGCCTCTGCCGGCTTGGCTTTCGCATTCTGCGACAACCTTCTCGGCCAGCCGCATTGCGAGATCGTCGAGCCGGGCGAGCGGCACTGGCGCATCTTCCGCGACCTGTGCGAGCGGACCGGCACGCGCGGGCCCCGCGTCACCGATGCGTGGTTCGCCGCGCTCGCCATCGAACACGGCTGCACATTCGTGACCTTCGACCGCGACTACGCCCGCTTCCTCGGCCTCGACTGGCGCGAACCGGCGTGAGCGGTTCCTCCCCGTGTCAGCGGGGGAGGAGGACCACGCGATAGCATGGTGGTGGGGCACGCTACAGCGACGCCGCCTTCATCGCGACGACGATTTCGCCTGCCCCGAGCTTCGGCTCCGGCTTCTCCACCTCGCGCAGGTTTTCGATGCCATATGAACCAGAAATTTCCCAAGCTTTCATGCCAAGTCCATTTCTGACCACCTAAAGACATCTTCGTGACCTATATCGTCGGAAGCTTGCCCGAATCGAACGTCTAACAATTTCTTCGTAGCCTCGAAATCAGGCGTTTGCCGATGAAAGGCAAGGTTCCACGTTTTTGCGTTTGCCATAACGACCGTCTTTAGGTGATCGGTAATGTCCTCATCGGTTACCGCCGAGGCATCAAATTTAGGATCGCCACCTTCAGAGAGATACTGAACAACTTCCAATGAGATTTTTTTCGCCGCCTCAATGTTTTCACCCATCGTTGGCCCAATTCGCCGCTCCGTGAGCTGCCGAATTGAAATGTTGAATAGTAACAACATAATTTGCCAATCCAGCAAACCATCATCATGTAACTGCCGGAATCGCTCTCTCCATCTGGGTTCCGCCAACAACTTTGGAATGACCTGCCGCGCAAATGGCATCATTGTGCGATATCTGTTTGCTAAATATTCTTCCGCCTTCCGCCTTGAGTAGGAAGCGGCGACCGATGTAGGCCACGCCAGCTCCTCGTGCTCAAGAGGGTCGGGCGAGAAGGTTCTGCGACGCTTGATTGTGCTGGGATCAAACGACAATTCTGCCTCTGATCTTGCCTTAGCCAACAATTCCCCCGTTGGTCTCACCCAAAACGCCTTGCTTACTAGACCTTTCTCAAATCTTTCTTCCGCCATTGCGAAGAACTTATCGGGATGAAGCGCCGTAGCTTGCAGCAGCACCGTGACCACGGAACTAAAGGTCATCTCAAATTCATTTTCGTCGCTTCTCACTGCCCACTCGTTTGGAATAACAAAGTGCCACCGCAGCTTCTCATTGTCCGCGATTTGTTCGGCGGCAATTTTCTTGACGCTCGCACTTTCAAATTCGATATCGACGTTTGAAGGAACAATCAGAATATCAATCTCAGCAAAATCGACCTGCACTATTTGCAGGATCGCCGCCAAACTCTCTGCCTGGACCCTATCTCTCGACGATGCTTTAATCGTCCAATCTACACCAAGAGCTTTCCAGCGAATTCTGACTTCATTGCCTATATCAGCGTCTATTCGTTGTCCGAGTTGCTGTGAAAGCCTAGATTCGAGTTCTTCACATGAGGCCTTCGACCAAGCCGGATTGTCACGTAATTCGGTAATCATCTGAAGATAGTCGGGATGAACGGGCCAGTCCTTGATCTCGTCCTCGGCACGATTGAGGAGATCGGGAGCGCACTTTTCCAGGACAGAGAGCACAACGGCCGACTGTGCCAAGCTTTGCGAAAAATCTGGATGTTTTTCGGTGTCGCCGGCATCAGACTCAAGCTGAGCGTGGAGACCCAGCGCTGACCGAAGAGCTGCCAGATACGTTAGGAATTCACCGGAAAGAAAAAACGTTCTTGCTATCTCAAACATCGCCCGAGGCACGTATCTCAGTAGGCTTTCGTTGTCAGACTTGGAGGCCACAAAGAAAGCTGCCGCTGCATAGAATCGGGCCGCCTGAGCCAAATGCAGCTTGCCATACCATTGGGACAGCAATAGCATCGCAAGTATCGAACCATCCATTGTCTCAGCAGCAAACCAACCCAGCTTCGTTTGTTGAAGTTGCTCCACTGCAGCAACGAGGTTTCCTGCCTCAGCGTACGCTATTGAGCGTGCCCGACAACGGTCTGCTGCAGCTGCTTTCCCGCCCCGTTCCTCAACCAATCTGTCCACACGGACAAGGAGTGCTCGGAAATCTGGATTCTCGCCTAGGACCGGTATTGCGATGTCCAGCAAATCGGCGAGCCGCTCAGCGTCGCAGAGTGGACTCCCTTCGGCGACCTCCAACGCCCGGCGCCAGGATTGCAAACCAACATCAACAAAACGCTCGTCTCCAGTCGCTATAAAGGATTGGAATTCGAGGGACGCGCGCGATACGAAGATTGTGAATTTGGCCGCGTCTCCGAGGTGCTGCTTAAGGGCAGCATGCAGTGCGGCTTTTACTTGATCCAACCATCTTTCCCCCTGCGCGACACTGGCGTGAAAATGACCCAATCTGATCGCGGAATAACAGTAGGACGCAAGCACGGCGGCGTCTTCCAATTCATCCGTTCCGGGCTGCTGCGGAAAAGTCGTGAAATAATCAGAAATCGTATCGATTTCCGGATCAAGATTCCTACGACCTTTCAGTTGAGCCACAATGATCTCGTACATCGCCTTGCGCCGAAACGGCGTCTCGCCATCCGCGGCCACTCCGCGCATTCGCTGTATCCATTTACTCAGGTCAAGTTTCGCTTCCGCTGACGACGTTGCCCTGCGCAGACCGCGCTTCACATCGAGAAAGTCGGCATAACTCCGGACTTCGGTGCCACTCTCAAGCCAGCGGTCACGTAACTCTGCATATTCGCTGTCGAGCTCCACCGGCGGGAACATTTCGGCCGGCACCGACAAGAATTCTTCTGCAATCCAAAATGTATCCGGATCAGATAGCATGTCGGATATGGCCTGCCCGTCGAAGATATCTAGAGGTACGCCATAGCTTTCTTGACAAAGCTTTTGTAACTTGTGTCGCGCAGCGACCGTTACGTCAGTCGCAGCAAAATAGTCGACACGGTCCGGTTTGGCCGGGGCTCCCAATATCTTCTTAAGGTCGGATTTGACTTTTCCCGAAACATCTTTCCTCTGAAGCGTGCAACAAAAGGCTATCGTGTCGGAACCAGCTCGCCCTATGAATGTGCTGTTAGCTATAGGCGTTCCGGATAAGTAGGTCTTATACGTTTCGAAATCTAATCCCTGATCTCCCCCGGCCTGAACCGGTCCAGTTGCCGGGAGGACGTTGCTGCAAACGCGAAGGCGAGCCAACTCGAGAGTCATCTGTTCGAATTGGTGTTGTTCGTTCCGTTCGCTCATTTGTTCTAGTTGAAACCGAACAAACCGGCGTAGTTGGACTCTGTTCCTCGCCATTTAGTCTACGTGCAATTGGCCGCTGATGCGTCCCGCTTGGCTGCGGGAGCTTCGCGGCAAGCAGTTCGGCATCCTAAACATGTTGGCCGCCGTTGATATGGAGTTCGGCTCCGGTGACGTAGGAGCTTTGCTCCGTACACAGATAATAGATCGCCTTGGCGACTTCTTCCGGCGCGCCCAGGCGGCGCAAGGGTATGGTCTCGACGATCTTGTCGGTGCCCGGCGACAGGATGGCGGTGTCGATCTCCCCCGGCGCGATCGCGTTGACGCGGATGCCGAGTGGCCCCATGTCCGCCGCCATCTCGCGGGTGAGCGCGGCGAGCGCGGCCTTGCTGGTGGCGTAGGCGCTGCCGGCGAAGGGATGCACGCGGGAGCCGGCGATGCTCGTCACGTTGACGATGGCGCCGCGCCCCGCGGCCAGCTCCGCCACCAGCCCCTGCGCCAGCCAGATGGTGGAGAAGAAGTTCACCTCGAACACGTGGCGCCAGAGGTCGTGCGCGGTGGTGAGGGTGTTGAGGCGCGCCCCCTCCGCCTCGGTGGTCATCTTGGCGAACGCGCTCGCGCGTGCTTCGCCTTGCTCGGCACCTCCCCCGTAAACGGGGGAGGAAAGCGCGACCTGGCCCGCCCTCCCCTTCGGTGAAATCGCAGCGTTGTTGACGAGGGCGTGGAGCTTGCCGTCGGTCAGGCGCTCGCGCATGTCGGCGATGGCGCGCGCGGTGTCGTGCGCGTCGGCGAGATCGACCTGGATGTGATCCTCCGGCCCCGCGGCCCACGGGCAGTTCTCCGGAAAGGCGTGGCGCGAGCAGGTGATGACGCGCCAGCCGGCGCTGGAAAAGCGCTTCACGGTCGCGTGCCCGATGCCGCGGCTGGCGCCGGTGAGGATCAGCGTGCGGTGCTCTTCGTCGATGTGCTGCGCGGTGCGGGCCTCGGCCATGCACGCACTCTAGACAGTTTTCCCCCTACCGTCTCGCGTTCGCTACGCTCACGCGAGCCACCTCCCCCGTAAACGGGGGAGGATAGGAGGCGCGAGGCTCAGATATATCCTCCCCCGCTTGCGGGGGAGGTGGCGAGCGTAGCGAGGCGGAAGGGGGATCTAGCTTCGCGCCAGGGCCGGGGGTTTTTCCAGGCCGGCGGGGTCCTGGTGGATGATCACTTCCGAATTGGGGAATTCGGTGCACACCTCGTGCTCCACCGCATCGCTGATCTCGTGCGCCCGGGTGATGCTGATGGTGGGATCGAGCTCGATGTGGAACTGGATGAAGGTGTGGACGCCGGCGGCGCGCGTGCGCAGATCGTGCAGGTTGCGCACCTCGGGATGGCGCATGACGATGGTTTTGATCTTCGCGCGGTCGGCGTCCGGCAGCTCGCGGTCCATCAACTGGTTGTAGCTCTGCACGAACACGTGCCACGCGCTGAACGCCAGCACCGCCGCCACCACGATGCCGATGATCGGGTCGGCTTCGAGAAACCCGAACTGCGTGGACAGCACCACGCCAACGACCACGCCGATGTTGGTGAGCAGGTCGCCGGCGTAGTGCATGCGGTCGGCCCCGATGGCGAGGGATTTGGTGCGCCGGACGGTGAATTGCTGGAAGGCGACCAGCGCGACGGTGAGCCCGATGGAAACCGCCATCACGGCCAGCGCGACGGCGCCCTGCTCGATCTTGTGCGGCGCGATCAGGCGGCTCGCGGATTCGATGACGAGGAACGCGACCGACCCGAAGAGAAAGGCGGCCTGCACCAGCCCGGCCAGCGGCTCGGCCTTGCCGTGACCGAACCGGTGCTCGGCATCGGCGGGAGTGAGCGCGGAGCGGATGGCGATGACGTTGATCGAGGAGGCGAAGATGTCGAGCGCGGAATCGGCGAGCGAGGCCATCATGGCGATGGAATCGGTGACGATGTAGGCGATGGTTTTCAGCACGATGAGGATGGCGGCGACGGCAACCGCGGCCCACGCGGTGCGGCGCATGAGGGTGCCGTTGGCGGCGGCGGCATCCGCGCGCGGAGCGGTCGCGTCGGTCACGGGAACAGGCGCTCGGTGCGCCAGGGCGATGCCGGCGTGTCGCGCCGGTAGACCAGCCGGTCGTGCAGCCGGAACGGGCGGTTGCGCCAGAACTCGATCTCGAGCGGCGTGACGCGGAAGCCGCCCCAGTAGGGCGGACGCGGCACTTTGGCGAGCGCGTATTTTGCGGCGTATTTCGCCACCTGCTTCTCGAAGGCGAAGCGGCCTTCCATCGGGCGGGATTGCGGGCTCGCCCAGGCGCCGATCTGGCTGTCCTTGGCGCGGGTGGCGAAGTAGGCGTCGGATTCTTCCTCGCTCACCTTGGCGATGGGCCCGCGCACGCGCACCTGCTTGGCGGTGCTCTTCCAGTGGAAGCACAGCGCGGCATGGGGATGGGCAAGATACTCCGTGCCCTTGGCGCTTTCGTAATTGGTGAAGAACACGAAGCCACCGGCGTTCGCCTCCTTCAGCAGCACCATGCGGACGTTGGGGCGCCCTTGCGGGTCCACGCTCGCCACCGCCATGGCGTTGGGCTCGTTCGGCTCCTTCTCCTTGGCTTCCGCCATCCAGGCATCGAACAGCGCGAACGGATCCTCGCGCACGCCGATGCCGCCATCGTCGATGGGCCCGCCAATCTCACTCATGCAGTTCCTCTAGCAACTCCGGCGCGACAAATCAGCAGTTGTTTGCACGCGGAGAACGCGGAGGCCGCGGAGAACCTCTACTTCACCTCCCCCAACGCGGGGAGGTCGGAGCATTTCGAGCGTAGCGAAGAAGTGCTCCGGGTGGGGGGATTCTGATTATGAGCCCCCCACCCGGAATTCGCTCGCTGCGCTCACGAATTCCGACCTCCCCGCGTTGGGGGAGGTGAACCTGATTTCGCGACCCGGTGGAATCGGGTGCGCACCGTGCTACATTGGCGCATGAAAATCACTCACGATCCGTCGACCGACAGCTTGTATATCGAATTGCGACCTCTGCCGGCGGTGCGAACGTCAGAGGTTGAGGAAGACGTCATGCTGGATATCGGCTCGGACGGGCAGCCGGTCGGGTACGACATTCAGCATGCATCCTCCAAGAAGGAATTCATCGCGCGGCTTATCCTGCAGCAGGAACAAGCGGCTGCGGAGTGATCGTTCGCTGCATGATACGCCTGATCGGTCTCATTCTCGCGATGGTGTGCGCCTCGATCCCGGCGCGGGCGCAGGAGCAATCGACCCCGCTTCTCGGCAACGCGCCGCTGCCGGATGGCGCGCCGCCGGTGCCCGGCGATCAGGCGACGTTCAACCAGGCCGCGGGGGAATACGACGCCCGCGATTATGCGCGGGCCTATCAGACGTTCCTCTATCTCGCCGATCACGACGACGTGGCGGCCATGCGCAACGTGGCGCTGATGAAGCGCCGCGGCCAGGGCACGCCGCGCGATCCGCGAGGCGCGCTGGAGTACCTCCGCCAGGCGGCCGATGACGGGCTGCCCACGGCGCAAGCCGACCTCGCCGAGATGCTGCTCTATGGCGAAGCGGGGCCGCCCGATCCGCAAGCCGCGCTGCCGTGGCTGCAGGCCGCAGCGAAGGCGCATCATCCGATCGCGGCCTTCCGCCTGGCCGAGATCTACGAGCGCGGACAGATCGTGCCGCGCGACGTCGCCAAGGCCGAACAGCTCTACGGCGAGGCGGCCGCGCGCGGCGTGCCGCAGGCCGCCACGCGGCTGAACCTGCTGAAGTCCGGCGCCGTCTCGCCGCCGAGGCCTTAACGGGACTTGACGAATTCCCATATTGTAAACGGGCCGCGACTCAAGACACGCGGCCGGAGAACCCATGCGCGATCCTTACGACATCCTGGGCGTGGCGAAGACCGCGAGCGAGGCCGACATCAAGAAGGCGTTCCGCTCGCTCGCCAAGAAGCATCATCCCGACACCAAGGGGGGGGATGCGGGCGCGCAGAAGAAGTTCCAGGAGATCAGCGGCGCCTACGACATTCTGGGCGACAAGGAGAAGCGCGCCAAGTTCGACCGCGGCGAGATCGACGCGAACGGCAACCCGCGCGGCTTCGATCCGCGCGGCGGCGGCTTCGGCGGCGGTCCGTTCGGCGGCGGCCGCGGCGGTCCCGGCGGTTTCGAACATACCTGGACTTCGCAGGACGGCGACACGGCAGAAGGCTTCCGCGCCGAGGACATTTTCGCCGACCTGTTCGGCGGGATGGGCGGCGGCAGGCGCGGTGGCGGCGGTGGACGCCGCGCGCGCGCCGGCGAGAGCTATGAGATTTCCATCACCGTCAGCTTCGAGGAAGCGGCCAAGGGCGGCACCCGCCGGGTGTACATGCCGGACGGCCGCGAAGTGGATGTCCGCATTCCCGTGGGCTTGCGCGATGGACAGCAGATCCGGCTCAAGGGCCAGGGCGCCGAAGGACGCAACGGCGGCCCGCGCGGCGATGTACTGCTGAACGTCTCGGTGGCGCCGCATCCCTACTACACCCGCGACGGCAACGATCTGCGGATGGATTTGCCAGTGACGCTCCAGGAAGCGGTGCTGGGCGGCAAGGTGACCGTGCCGACGCTGAGCGGGCAGGTCACGCTCAGCGTTCCGGCGAACGCGAATTCCGGCGCTGTGCTACGGCTCAAGGGCAAGGGCATTCCGGCGCACGGAAGCGAAGCGGCCGGCGATCTCTATGTGAAGCTGGTTGTCACCCTGCCCGACCGCCCCGACCCCGAACTGCGCAAATTCACCGAGACCTGGTCCGCCACTTACGACCCGCGCGCCAAACTGCGCTGAGCCTCAGTTCTCGCCCAGCAGCCGGACGTGCTTCGTCCATTTGCGGTGCCGGCGGACGGCGCGCACAAACCGCGCGTCCGCCGTGATGAGATGCGTACCTTCCTCGATCGCCAGTGCAAGATACAGGCAGTCGTAGATCGCGTGCGGAATCTCGTTTGCAAGCGAGAACGCGCGCTCGATGTGGACGTCGAGAGCAACGGGCGTGATGGGCGCGCGTCGAAATCTGGGAAGCAGCATCTTTGCCTGCGCAGCGGACAACTCGCCGACCCGCACATGGTGCCAAAGCGCGTTGGCAACCTCCGACAGCCAAATCGCCGGAGCCCACAACTCTTCGGTGTAGAGAGCGCGGGCAGCCGTGCTGTCGGTCTCCGGAACGAACCATTTGACGGCGACGGAGGCGTCGATGACGATCACCGGCGATCGCGGTCCTGCCGGATGAACTTTGTCGAGTCGGTAAACATGCGGCAGCTCTCCTGCAGTTCATTGCGCAGCCTGTCGGCTTCTCGCCAGAAATCCGCAGCCGAAGGCTTCAGCGCCTGCTCCAGGATCGCGCGGTGCTCGGCTTCGGCGCTGCGGCCGTTGCGCTTCGCCCGTTTCTTCAGCTCGGTGACGATTCTATCGGAGATATCGCGGACCAGCAACTGTGCCATGGCATGATGCTATCACATGATAGCACCGCGTCAAGACCTTCTTCGGCGCGGCCTGCGCCGCGGCACCGTGCGGCTGGCGCTATCGGCGATGACGATTTCGGACGGCGTGATCTTGCGCACCTGTTCCCAAGCAATGCGGTGGCCGGAGACGGTGCCGGCAAGGCGCTGGAAGAAACCCCGGGCGCCGCAGATCAGCGCCGCCACGCGCGAATGGCGCAGGCGGATTTCGTACACCCGGCCGAGCACCTCGCCGTTTTCGCGGCGCACGCGCTTGCCCTGCAATTCGCTGGCGCGGATCATGACAGCGGAATCCGTTTGAAGATCGTCCGCAGCCGGTCTTCGGTTTTGCGCAGCCCCAGGGCTTCGGCAGTGACGGACAAATAAATTCGCCCGCTGATCTTGTCGATCGCCCTCCACGGCACGCGCGTCATGCGATGTCCGGCAAGCTTTGCGATCGATCGTGAAGCCCAATGCGGCAGGCGATGAGCGTAGGCTCCCGGGCCCACGAGAAGAGCTGCGACTTTTAGGGGATCGCCGGGGGCGCCCTCCAGCTCGATATCGTCACAGATGCCGCAATTGCGGCCGTCGCGATCGACGATCTGGAGATCGCGCACTTCGCTTAGCAGTTTCAGCGGATCGTCGCGTCTCATGTCTGTCCGCCTTGCGTCACGAAATAGAGCGGCAGCGCTGCGAGCGCGGCGAGGAGCAGCACCGCGTAGAAGAACCATGCGATCGTGTTCGAGAGGCGGCCGTTCACGTGCTCGCCCATATATTTGCGATCGTTGCCGATGAGAATCAGCGGCAGATAGGTGAGCGGCAATACGACAATCGAAAACACGATCGACCACTCCACCAGCTCGAGCGGTGGGATGCCGGTGAGCACGGTGACGAGCGCCACGGCGAAGGTGGCGACCCATGCCAGCGTGAAGCGCGGCGCCTCGTGCGGGCGCTTGTAGCGGCCCCATTCCCAGCCGAAGAACTGCGCCACACTATAGGCGGTGGAGAGCCCGGTTTCGACCGCCGCGCCGCCGATCGCGAACAGCATTCCGAATAGCGCCAGCAGCAGACCCGTAGTGCCGAGCGGGATCGCCACTTCCAGCGCGGCGGTGCCGGGCAGCTGCGGATCGATGTGCAGCGGGCGAAACAGCACGGCGGCATTGATCAGGATGGCTATGGCGAGCAGCGAACCCAGGCCGAAGCCGACGGTGGTGGTCAGCCGGTTGATCTTCAGATCCTTGGGTTTCCAGTTCTCCTCGATGCCGCCGGAGGAATAGAAATAAGTCTCGTAGGGGAACATCACGGCGCTGACGATGGCGACGACGAAATAGGCGAAGACGATGAGATCCTTGGCTGGCAGGTGACGCGGGATCTGCGGGATCAGGCCGACGGCGACGCCGCCCCAGTCGGGATGGATGCGCACAGTCGCCACGGCGAACGCAATCATGAAGAGGCCTAGAATCCCGAACGACCGCTCGATCCATTTGAAAGGCAGAACCCAGATCACGATGACCAGAATTACGGTGCTCAGAATTGCGAGCAGCCAGTAAGGCCAGCCCGTCAGGAGTTGCAGCACCAGGGCCATGCCGCCGATTTCGGCCGCGCAGGTGATGGTGTTGACGATACTGGAGGCTACCAGCGTCGGCAGGCCGTAACGCAAACCCAGCCGCTGACGCATCAGATTGAACACCGGCTGCTTGGCAATGGCGGCAATGCGCCCGCTCATTTCGCCGTAGCAGCCGATGCCGATCGTGGAGAACGCGAACACCCAAATCAAAGCAAAGCCGAAACGCGAGCCGGCCTGTGCGGCGAACACGAGCTCGCTCACATCCACGAAGCCGCCGACGGCCGTCATGATGCCGAGCGTGATCTCAATCAGCCCGCCCATGCGGCCCTTCCATGGCGAAGAGTTGCTGGACGATGCGCTCAAGCGCGGCGCCATCGTTCGCATTGACGGCGGAGATCGCCTGCCGTGCGAGCGCTTTTACGCGCGGCGCGGGTGCGCTTTCCGCCTCGTTGCCCAGTTCCTCGCGCGCGGAGTCCTTCATTTCGCGGGCGTAGGTGCCCGTTACGCGGCGCTGGGATTCAAGGCGAATGACCTGCGCGGCTTCCGCGGCCAGCGAACGCACCGCGCGCAGGTCGGCGAGGTCGTCGGCGCGCGCGAAGCCGCAGCCGATGCACAACACGGCTGCGGCGAGGCTGAGTTTGCGGTTCAAGCCGGGCTTACGGACGCACCGCGCGCGTGCGCCACAACCACGAGAGTCCACCGATTTCGCGCTCGCGTCCGCCTTCGCAGGCCGTGTACCACGACACCGCAGCCCCGAGGATCAGCGCAACCGCTGAGAGAAACGCGATCAGCACGCCGGCTTGGCGGGCGCGCCGCAGTGCATCGTGCGCGCGCGGGATGATCTTGCTCACGCGGGTATCGGCTTCCTGCGGTGACACGCGGGCACGCGTCGAAACCAGCGTTACCAGGTAATCGCGATCCTCCTGCGACACGCCGCTGTGGCTGGAGGATGTCAGCAGGATGCGGGCGGCCTCTGCGCGCGCGGGATCGCTGTAATCCGTCGGCAAGGGACGCTCGGACCGGAACAGCTGGTCGAGTTCATAGGCAATCGTGTTCTCGCCGGCGACTGAAGTCGAGGGTCCCGTGCTGCCGCCGCCCGGCACCGCAGCCGGCGCGACGGCGTGTGCGACGCCGACCGCCAGCACGGCCCACAGCACGATGGCCAGGGCCCAAGCCAGCAAGCCGTGCATGCCGTCGCGGAATTCGGCTTCGTCGGCCGCCGCGACCGTGGTCAGGCGCCCCCGCATCCGGCCGGCGACATAGCCACCGAGGCCGAAGCTCAGCAGCGCGACGAACACAAGATACAAACCCGACAGGAACCACAGCACGAACGACATGTCGCGCCAGGTGGGCGATACGGAACTCGTCGCAAGCCCGATGCCGGATCCGAAGGCAAGCAGCACCAACGACAGCGCCGCCGCCGCAATCGCGCCGGCGATCACTGCGCCCCAATGAATGTCAGCGCCCAGGCCTGCGGGCGTGACCGTACGTTCCTGGACGATGGCCATAGCTCTCTCCCAAGCTGGCGAGGTTCAACGCAGACCGAAGAAGGACAGGATCGCCAGGATAACGACGATCAAGCCGACGAGGTAAATCAGACCGTTCATGGATGTTCCCTCCCGAGAAATTGCGCGCGCAGGCGGCGTCGCAGGATGAACGCGGTTATCGCCGGAAAAGTTGCAATTGAGGCAGCAGGCGATGGATCAGGGCAGCCCGCGGCCGGCGTTCAGGCGGCCTTTGCCACGCCCTCGGCACGGCAGGCGGCTTTGCCGGGCACCCCGAGCGGGTGCGGCTTTTGCTCCTTCTCCGGCTTCCGGGCGGCATCGAGGGTTTCGTTCAGTTCCTCGCCCACCAGGATGACGATCACCGAAATCCAGATCCAGGTCATGAAGCCGATGCCGGCACCAAGCGAGCCGTAGGTCTTGTTGAAGCTGCCGTAGTTGGCGGCGTACCAGGAGAACCCCAGCGAGGCGAGCAGCCACACGAACGCCGCCAGCGCGCTGCCCCAGGTGATCCAGCGCCAGGGGATGTCGTTGCGGCCCGGCCCGAAGCGGTAGAGCAGCGCAATGCCGAGCGCCAGTACCGCCCAAATCAGCGGCCAGCGCGCGACCCCGACCGCCAACTCCAGCACGTGGCTGAGGGGAACCGACTTGAGAAATGCCGGAACGGCGACAACGGCCCCGATCGCCAGCAGCACGAACACCAGCGTGCCCGCGGTAAACGCGAGCGAGACGGCGTTGAGCTTGATGAAGCTGCGGGTTTCTCTTTCCTTCAATACGATATTGAGCGCGTCGAACAGGGACTTGATGCCGGCATTGGCGCTCCAGATGGAGAACGCGATGCCGCCGATCGCGGCGATGCCAAGTGTCTTCTGGCCTTTGGCGACCAGGTGCTTGATCTGCTCGCCCAGAATGTCGATCGCCCCGCCAGGCAGCACCGACGACAGCGAGGACAAATCCCCGCTCACCGATTTCATGTCGGCGAACAGGCCGTAGATGGAGACGACGGCGGCGGTCGCGGGGAAGATTGCTAGTAGCAGGAAGAACGTTACTCCGGCGGAAATGGCGACCACGCGATCGTCGGAAATCCGCCGATAGAGCGACAGCACCAGCTGTTTTGCGGTGAGGCGTTTCGGCGCCGGCTCCACGGCCGGCGCTACCAGCGTCGCCTTATGCGGTTTGACACCAATCGCAAGCAGGAGCGCCGCCAATCCGGCGGACGCGAGCCGCGGCTTCCAATCCGCCGCGGCCCGCGCCCTGGACTGGTAGTCAGTGGCGGTAGATGCCCGAAGTGTCCCCGCCATTGTCACTCCCGTAGGTCCGGCTTTCGCTGCCGAGCGATGAAGACCCGCTGCCGCCGGACGTCGCCCCTTGCTCGGAGGGCTCGCCGCTGCTTGAGCCGGCGAGGCCCTGGGTTTCCGCCGCGTCTTTCAACGTGTCGGCGGCCGCCTGATAGGTGCGCTGGGCAACCGCCTTGGCCTTCTCGTAGCCTTCGCTGGCGAGCTCGCTCGCGCTGTCCTTCAGCTTTTCGGCCTGCTCGCCCAGAAGCTCGTTCTCCGTCCGAGTCAAAGGCAGCAGCGCGCCGACCGCGACGCCGACGGCGAAGCCAATTCCGGCAACGAGCAGCGGCTGCTCGCGCGCCAACTGGCCGATGCTGGAGCCGGCATTGCTCGCCTTGTTGGCCACTGCCCTTTTGGTCTTCCGTGCCATCTCGTTCGTCCTTTCCATGAGGGCAGAGGCGGTCTGGCTGACCGTTTCCGCCGCACCGCTGATCGCCTCTCCAGATTTGCCCAACGCGGCTTGGGCGAGGCCGGTTGCCTTGTCGACGGCGCCTTGTACCAGGCCCGAGCGGCCCGCTCTGTTTGTCTGGTCCGACGTCGCGCTGTCGCTCATCTGGCGGCCGGCGCTTGAGCTGCTCTGCGAACTGTCGGCCGTTTGCGTCGAACTCGATCCGGTCTCGTAGATGGAGCCGCCGCTTTTCTCCGAAGGGGTTTGAGTCATCTCCGTTACCTCCTGCTGTGCACTGGCGGATACTCTTGCTCTTGCGGCCGCCGCCGAAAGACCGCGAACAATACGCTTCGCTCCGCCCAGGATTCGCGAGCTGGAGCGGGATGAATCCTCTCCATAGCGCTCGTAATCGAGGCCGTCGTGAAGAGGGACTTTGCGCTGCTTGCGAAGCGCATCCGCAAGCAGGAGCCATGCAACGCCGGCGCCGATCACCGCAACCGGCAGCGGATTCTTGCGCACCTGCCGGCCGACTTCCCGGCCCAGCAGGCGAACGATCTCGCCGCCCGCCTCCGCTCCGATCACCTGATTGACGATCTCGCCGGGCGTGACGTGCTCGCGCAACTCCTCAATCAGTTGGTTGACGTTGGCGCGATGACGTTCCGATTCCCGCTCGATTTGTTCGGTGTCGTTCATGACGCATGGGCCTGATACCGCGCCACGGCCGCGTCTTCCTTCAGTTGCTGCGCCGTCTTGCTTCGCGACAGCTTGCCGATCTTCAGGCGGCTGACGCCAAGCCACACCACGATGCCGCCGGCGATCAGAATCACCGCTCCAACGATGAGCGACGAAAGCGCCAGACTGAGATTCAGCAGCATCAGACCGCCGACGGCCGCTTCAAGCAGAAACACGATCGCCAGCAGCAGCAGGAAGGCGCCGGCCAGGGTGAGCACAAGGCCGGTGATCATCCGGGTCACCTTCTCGGACACTTCTGCCTTGGCGAGCCGGATTTCGTTGCGGAACAGCGCGGTGACCTCGCCGAGAAGGTCCGAGAAGATCGCGCCGATGCCCCGTTCGGGGATCATAAATTCTCGCTCTCTTGGTCCGGGCCGGCGCCGCGATCGAATTCGGTTTCCGGCGAGCTGCGCAGCAGGCGGGCGAGCAAAAAGCCGGCCGTGACGGCGCCGGCAATAAACACGATCGGCCGCTCCTGCGCGAAATCCGTCGCCAGTTTCATCAGGTCCTCGACGCTATTGTCGCGCAGCAAGCTGGATGCGCGCTCCAACTGGCCGGCTGCGGAGTGAACATAGCTGGCGGCCTGCGGGATTTCCTCGTCGAGTTCACTGGCGGCGTTGTGAATCGCCTGCGCCAGCGTGTCGATGCGGCCGGCGCCGCGCTGCTTCTGCTCTTCGACGACACTTCTGGCATTCTCCTTGAGCGGGGCGACCGCGGCGGAAGCCTGCTCCTTGGCGACCTGGGCGAGACTGGACAGCTGTCCTCTCACGCCGCCGTCGCTGCCGGTCTGCGCGTTCAATTCGGTCTTCTCGGACGCGTATTGGCCGGATATTTCCGATGGCGAACTCATGGGTTTTCCTCTGAACGCCGCGCCAATGCGCGGACCTCCTGCGATTAACGGGACGCTGCCAGCGGAGTTCCGGCGTGTTCGCTTTTCTTTTCCGGCGGCGCGCTTGCAGGGAGTATGAACCGGATCGCGTCCCGCGCGAAAGGCTGTTTGGTCCGTTCTACTCTGCCGCCTCCGCGACCGAGTCCTCCGCGTCGGAGAGGGCGGATATCGCAGGTCCGTTCAATGCCGTGCCGTCGGGCGCGAACTGCGAGCCGTGGCACGGGCAATCCCAGCACTGCTCCAGGCTGTTCCAATGGACGACGCATCCCAAATGGGTGCAGCTGGCCGATCGTGCGTGCAGCACGCCGTCCAAGTCTCGGCATGCGGCAATCTTCTTCAGCCCCTTGCGGTACAGTCCGCCTTCGCCGGGCTTGAGCCGCTCCACCGCGGCGATTTCTCCAGCGCTCAGATACTCGGCCATGTTCTTGAGCGGCGTGAGATTCTCACTGACGAACTCGCCGATATTGACGGTGATCTTGCGGGCGGGATCGTACACCTCGCTCCATGGCGACGATCCCTGCGTGATCAGATCGGCGATCATCATGCCGGCGACGAGGCCGTTGGTGATGCCCTGCCCGGAGTCGCCGCTGACCATATAGAGGTGATCGTTTCCGGGATTCTTGCCGATGAAGCCGACGTAATCGACCGGCTCCAGAACCTGCCCGGACCAGCGGTGCGTAATCTCGCCCATCTTTGGAAGACGATCGCGCGCCCAGCTCTCGATGGTGGCGAAGCGGCTCACGCCGTCGTCGGCTTCTCCGGATTTGTGGTCCTCGCCGCCGACAATCACGGCATCCTGCTTCTCCGAAAGCGGCTGCAGGCGGACGTAATGGTACGGATCGAGGGTGTCCCAGTAGAGCGCATCGGGCACAGTGCCGCGGGGAAGTGTCGAGGCAATCACATAGGTGCGGTAGGGCGCCTGCTTGGTGTGAATGGTCACCCGATCAACGATCGGGGAGTTGGTGGCGACAACCACGTCCTTGGCGTGGAGTTCGAAGCCGGATGCGGTTTTGACGAGCACCTCGCCTTTCTTCTCCTCCACAGACGTGACGCAGGTGTCGGCGAACAGACGCCCGCTGCGGCGCTCGATGGCGCGGGCCAATCCGGCGAGATATTTCGTTGGATGGAACCGGCCCTGCCGTGGAAATTTCAGCGAGCGGACAAGGTTCTTGGCGTGCAGCGGACTCTGCTCCCGGCAATCGCTGACGGGCACGCCCGCCCTGGCGCATGCCTCGAGCTCGTCGTCGAGTTCGGACGCGTGCGTTCCGGGCGCGAGAACGAGATAGCCGTCCAGCCTTCGAAAATCGCAGTCGATGCCTTCGGCGGCCTGGATCGCCTCTGCCCGGTCAATGGAGGCGGCGAGGCTTTGGTAGAGCAGCTGCGCCACCGTCAGGCTGCGCGTCTTGATCAGTTCGGCATAAAGATCGTCGAGCGCGGAGGCCAGATGTGCCGTGGTGCGCGCTGTCATGCCGCTTCCGATGCCGCCGCGGTCGACCACAATCACCGATCGCCCGCGCAAGCCAAGTTCGTAGGCAACAGACAGGCCGGCAATTCCGGAACCGACAACCACAACATCCGCAGTCTGCGAACGGTCGAGCGCCGTGGCATCGGCGACCGGGGTGTCCATCCAGATGGATCGGGTGTGTTCTTGGGCGACGTTCATGGGGAATTCTCCGCCAAGGCAACGAAGCCCGTCGGCGCGAAGTTCCTGCCAGCCAGTCATTGCTTCAGCAATGAGGCTTGAATGACGCAACCGTCAGGGAGCGAACTGCTTGATTTCTCTGATGATCGGCCTTAGCCCAAAGCGCAGCCATTCGCGGCGCTCCAGGAGTCCCTCATGTCAACCAGCGGACTGATGGCCGGCAAGCGCGGGCTCATCATGGGTGTCGCCAACGACCGCTCCATCGCTTGGGGCATCGCCAAAGCGCTGCACGGCGCCGGCGCTGAGCTTGCCTTCACCTATCAGGGCGACACGTTCAAGAAGCGGGTGACGCCGCTGGCGGCGCCGTTGAATCCGGCGGCGCTGATCGATTGCGACGTATCGCAACAGGGCTCGCTGGATGCGGCGTTCGCAGAGCTCGGGCGCGTCTGGGACCGTCTCGATTTTCTCGTGCACGCGGTGGCGTTCTCCGACAAGGAGCAGCTCAAGGGCCGCTATGTGGACACCACGCCCGAGAACTTCCGCATGACCATGGATATCTCCTGCTACTCCTTCACCGCGGTCGCAAACCGCGCCGAGAAGATGATGACGGGCGGCGGCAGCATGGTCACGCTCAGCTATTTTGGCGCCGAGAAGATCATGCCGCATTACAACGTGATGGGCGTGGCGAAGGCGGCGCTCGAGGCGAGCGTGCGCTACATCGCCGAAGATCTGGGCAAGAAGGGCATCCGCGTGAACGCCATTTCCGCGGGGCCCATCAAGACGCTGGCGGCGTCCGGCATCGGCGATTTCCGCTACATCCTGAAATGGTGCGAATACAACGCGCCGCTCCGTCGCAACGTGACCATTGAGGAAGTTGGCAACGCCGCGCTGTTCCTTTGTTCCGATCTGGGTTCGGCGATCACCGGCGAGACGATGCATGTCGACGCCGGCTACAACATCGTCGG